>CAYYQC010000006.1:0-32421 GCA_964473715.1 uncultured Gammaproteobacteria bacterium | reverse complement strand
CTCGGTAATTTTACTCGCAACTCCGCTGGAGTACTGGTAACAGAGTATAAAAAATCTATTTCTGCCTGATTGTCTTTATAGACAATACCGTTCTTTTCTTGAGGAACATCAAATTCTTTCAACCAAAAAGTCGCATCATGTAAATTATTATCGATACGATTATTCAAACGATTAAGCACAATCGCTCCCACCCGTTTCGATTGCCATTCAGGAGGAACGTAAAATGCATGAGCAGTTACCCAAGCCTGCTGAGGACCTATTTTTTTTGAATCAAAAGGAAAAGTGGATTTAGCTTCTAAAACTCGATCGTCATTGAGCCACGGATAATCAATTAAAGCATTAAGGGTGTACCCTTTAGCGAGAAGACCCTGTAATCTCTCCACAGAATATCCAATCTTTACAAGCAAACAAATTTCTATATTACTTAAACCAGCTAAAGTTGCATCAGCCTGGTAAGCTTGTACTAAATAAACACTATCTCTAGTAAAACCCTTTAACACATTCATTAATTTCCAATTCAATTCAGTTTTTCCAAACAAGTGCCGAGCTAACGCACACTCAACCATGGTTTCTACACTTACCCCTCTTACCCACATTTTATGTATCCAACCAATGAGACTAAACGGTGCAGAATTAATCCAATCAATGCATCCAGCAGCAGTTTCTTTGAAAGCGACTGCTAAATCAATTGCTTTTTCTGCCGGACTCTCTAAATGTTTTCTCTCTTGCTGAAGATGATTAATATCTATTTCAAGCCTCTCAATTTCTGGATTTATTTCCCCTGTTTCTTCTGACTTATACTCTTGTTTATAATTACGTAATTTGGTTTGCAAATCCCTAAGTTCCGCATCATACTTTGTATCACGGGAATGGCCCAAAAAACGTTTAATATTATAAAAATTACTATCTTGAACTTTCTGCCTCATTCCCTGTAAACGATTGCGAACAGTGGTGTCCAATTGTGCCCAGGACACTGCTTCTGCAAATGTACCAGTGTATGGTGAACTAGGTTTGATAAACGGATGATTATATTCGCAAGAACGTACAACGATATCAGACGCGCGTAACACCGCTTTGTGTTCTAATTTTTTTTCATCCCAGCCATTGCGGCTGGCTATTGGCCCCAACTTCTCTAACTGTTCATTAAACAATTCACGTAAAACCGGATAACAGCCTAATGGTGTATGCTCACTTTCTTCAGAAGTACTTGGATTATATTTAATCATGGAATCATATCCATGTAGAGGAGGGAGTACAGCAGAAGGAACAGGTCCTTTTCGTTCATTAGCATCGGAAAATTTTTCAGTAACTTCTTTTTTTGCAATTTTATAAATACCCATTTCCGGTGTGTTGGCCATTACCAGCTCACACAATACTTGAAAAATACTACTTTTAATTCCTGGAATAAAAATCTCCTCTTGTGAACGACTCAATAACATTTTACCTGGAGAATATTTAGATTTAATCCAAACTTCTTCTCCTGCTATCATTTTTGCATAGCGAGAAAGAGTATGATTAATTTCTTTATCGGCTTTTTCAGAAAGAGAGGCAACTAAAGTACAACCAACCAAAAGAGACATTCGTTGTAATAATTCAATACGAGTCAGTGAATCTGATTCGGCTATAAATTTTTCAGATAATTCAGCATCTTTTTCAAATTCTTCAGTCGGTTCTATTAAAAAACCAAAAACATCCTTATATTCTTCGAAAAAATTCGTCTTAATTAGGGCCAGTTCTGGTTTAATTGCATCTTTCCAATCAGCAGGATTAACCATCCCCTGGTCATCAAATTCCTGATTTACAGCCTCCTGATTACTTAATGAACGATACAGACGACCTTCGGACATATATAGAAATTAAGCTTTTTTAATTTTACGAGATTTCTTAGTCCCCGCACTATTACTGGCAGTTTCTCGCGCCCGCAATTCGCGCACTTCATCGCGCAAGATCGCGGCTAATTCAAATTCCAAATCTTGCGCTGCCTGTTTCATTTGTACTTCTTTTTCTTTAATAATCACCGCCAGTGGTCGATCATCACCCAACGTGTCCAAAGCGGCCACAGAATTATGAGTGATCTTTCCTCGACCACGCCCTTTGCTCGAAGACGCATCAGCCTCTGGGGAACTAATCCCAAATTCTTCCAAAATATTGCGAATGGTTTTTTGAATGGTTTGTGGGGTAATTCCGTGTTCCAAATTGTACGCCAATTGTTTAGTGCGACGACGATCCGTTTCCGCCAAGGCGCGCTCAATTGAACCTGTACTATGATCCGCGTACAACACCACCAAACCATTCACATTACGCGCTGCCCGACCAATCGTCTGAATCAAACTGGTTTCACTGCGCAAAAAGCCTTCTTTATCTGCATCCAAAATTAACACGAGCGACACTTCCGGAATATCCAAACCTTCACGCAACAAGTTCACACCAACGATCACATCAATCTCACCCCGGCGTAATTTGGTAATAATATCAATGCGATTAATCGTCAACACATCACTGTGCAAATATTCTACTTTGATTTTGCGCGCTTTCAAAAACTCGGTTAAATCTTCAGCCATTTTTTTGGTCAACGTAGTCACGAGCGCACGTTCACCTTTGGTAATACGATCTTCAATGCGCGCAATTGCGTCATCGATTTGCGATAGATTCTCCCCTACTTTTTCCGTCACCGGCTTAATCAACACTTCCGGATCCACCAAACCAGTTGGCCGCACAATTTGTTCGGCCACAAATTCACTCACTTCAATTTCATAAGGACTCGGTGTCGCGGAAACATAAATCACCTGCGGTGTGCGGGCATCAAATTCGTCATATTTTAACGGCCGATTGTCACGGGCACTTGGCAAACGAAACCCATGTTCCACCAGTGTATCTTTACGCGCCCGATCACCATTATACATCGCCCGAATTTGTGACACCGTCACATGTGACTCATCAATCACAGTAAGAAAATCCGCTCCACTGGCATTTTGTTTTTGACCGGAATATTGCAAATAATCTAATAGAGTAAAAGCTGGTTCATCAACTTTACGCCCATCAAAATGCCGCGAATAATTTTCAATGCCATTACAATAACCTAAATTTTTAATCATTTCCAAATCATAACGCACGCGCCGTTTCAAACGTTCATATTCCAACACTTTTCCCTGCTTTTCAAACAAGACCAATTGATCATTGAGTTCTTGTTCAATACTGGCAATCGCCCGTTCGCGCATTTCTGGACTCGCCACATAATGTTTGGCTGGAAACAACCACACATCTTCTTGCTCACGTTCTACTTTTCTCGTAACCGCATTTATTTTTTCAATGCGTGTAATGTGTGAACCGATTTCCAACCGATAAATAGTTTCTTCATTTACTGGCATCAGTTCCAATACTTGTCCACGTAACCGAAACGTACCACGTGTTAAATCGGCATTCGTGCGCGTAAACTGCATGTCAATTAATTGGGCCAAGACTGCATGACGATCAAGCGCATCACCCACACGCAATTGCAACACAATTTTTTCGTATTCAGTTGGTGAACCCAAACCATAAATGGCAGATACTGAGGCCACGATAATGACATCACGTCGGGTTAGTAGAGCTTGCGTACAAGCATGACGCAGCCGATCAATTTCTTCATTTACTTGGGCTTCTTTTTCAATATAGGTATCAGAACCGGGCATGTAGGCCTCGGGCTGATAATAATCGTAATATGACACAAAATATTCCACCGCGTTCTCAGGGAAAAATTCACGGAATTCATTACACAATTGCGCGGCCAAAGTTTTATTATGAGCAATTACTAAGGTCGGTTTTTGCACTTGCTGGATCACATTGGCAATCGTAAACGTTTTACCTGAACCAGTCACCCCGAGCAAAGTTTGCCGCGCCAAGTTTTTTTCAACACCCGAAACCAAACCCGCAATTGCTTTGGGCTGGTCACCAGCTGGTTGATAGTCAGATTTTAGGTTGAATTCCATAGGCCCACAAAATATCATTATTTCGCCACAGCCACAATCCCATTTTTAGGCGTGGCCCCCACGACAGTCACCGCGGTTCCCACATCAATATATTTATACAATAACGCCACATCTTTTTCACGCATATTAATACACCCGTGCGAATTGGTTTTTTTACCAAAATTATTATGCCAATACGCAGTGTGCAAATAATATCCCCCACTTTTAAAAGCTAAATTCCATTTTACACCCGGAAGATAAAAATCCACGCCACGATAATTAATCATTGGCACTTTATACAAAATTTTAAAGTCACCAACAGGTGTAGGCGTAATTGGCATGCCAGTAGAAACAGGCATAGTCAAAACCAATTTTCCATCCACCACATACCGCAATTTTTGCGAACTTAAATCCACTTCAATTCGACGCGTAGTAGTGGCAGATGAATTAGCATTTACAGGATTTTTCGCGTGCATGACTTCTTCATAATCATTCAAACCATCTTTATCAGTGTCGACACGTGTTAGGTCAGTAGAAAAAGCAATTTCGAGCCAATCATTCAAACCATCTTTATCAGTGTCTACTTCGTGCATTTTTTTAATAGCCACGAGCGGAGAATATTTCATTTTTACTTCTTGGCCATCAATAAAAGTGTCACCATCAGTATCAGCTTTTTTTGGATCTGAGTGATACACATTCAATTCATCTGTATCACTGAGCCCATCTTGGTCAGTATCAATCCAAGAAATGGGCATGCCTGTGTCAAATTGGGCTGAGACTGGAGTACACAAAACAAAGGTTAACGTTAGCACAAAAACCGGTGTTAACACCAACAGTACTGGATTAAAATTAGAACTCAACAGTTTCACCATATTCAGGGACTAAGGTTTCGACTTTATATTGGTCACGTAAACGGTGTGCCAATTCTGTAGCCGCATGTTCTTCACCATGAATACAGAAAATCTTTTTAGGCGCGCCATGTGGACCAGAACCAACCCAAGATAATAATTTTTTCTGATCTGCATGAGCCGATAATCCACCAATGGCTTTAATGGTACAACGAACGGGAATTTCTTCACCGTGAATTTTTACCATCGCTGCTCCTTCATATAACTTGCGACCCAAAGTGCCGTGCGCTTGATACCCAACAATAATCAAAGTAGAATTTGGATCAGATAAATAACGCATGGCGTGGTGTAAAATGCGACCACCATTCATCATCCCCGCACCAGCAATCACCATTTTTGGACCACGCACACTATTAATCATTTTTGAATCATCGCGAGTGCGCGTAACTTTGAGTTGTGGAAAATTTAAAAAATCATCACCCAGCATAATTTCTTTGGCCGCTTCTTCATCATAATATTCGTGATGTCGTTTGAAAACTTCGGTGGCTTCAATCGCGAGCGGGCTATCTAAAAAAATCGGCATTTCCGGTAAGCGATGTTCATGTTGTTGCAATTTATGCAATTCATACAAAAATTCTTGCGTACGTTCAATGGAAAAAGCTGGAATCATAATCGTACCGCCTTTACTGGCCGCCTCTTCAATTAAGCGGGCAATAATTTCCGTGCGAGTTTCGGCATCTTCATGTACTCGGTCACCATAGGTTGATTCAACCAATAAAACGTCTAATTCTGGCAAAGCTTCAGTATCTTTTAAAATTGGCACATGGGCATTACCCACATCTCCCGAAAAACCAATGGTTTTACCTTCTGCTTCCACCGTAATAAACGCCGAACCAAAAATATGGCCGACATCACGAAAAATAACTTTAATATCAGCGGACAGTTCAATGGTTTCGTGATATTTTATGCCATGAAACAATGCGACGGTACTGGCAATATCTTGCTCACTATATAAAACAGGCTTACCATATTTCCGTTCTTCGTCAGCCATTACTCCCCAAGCATCATGCAAAACCAATTCAGCCAATTCTAATGTGCCTTCAGTACCATAAATTTTTCCTGCGAAACCCTCTTTCACTAATTTTGGCAATCGACCCACATGGTCTAAATGCGCATGGGTAATTAAAACCGCATGTACGTCTTTGGGATCAAAAGGAAAATTTTCATAATTTTTACCTTCACTAAAGTCTGAACCTTGGAACATGCCACAATCTACCACGATTTTTTTACCGTTAGTTTCGAGCAAATAACAGGACCCGGTCACTTCGTGACTGGCGCCGCAAAAGGTCAATTTCATAGGTTTTTTTATTATAGGATAAGTATATACAAATCCATGATTTTCTGCTATAGTAGCCCTATTATGACTCGCCGTCCTGAAGACGTTATTATCCAAGAACCACCAATCCAGGAGCTTTCCAGACAATATTCCTGCCTCCGCCGGAGCTGTTTTTCCTGTTTATCAGTCGTTCTGGTAATTTTGGCTGTCTCATTATTGATTTTAAAATTCACTCTTATTCCGGCTGCCAGAGAACTTAAAAAGGCTCCGCCTTCAGTAAGTGAGAGCATTCCTTTATATGACCAGGAAAATTTAGTAAAAATTACGGTTTTACCAGGCGCAGATCGAAGCCGAGCAGTAGAAGCCGCGGCCTGGATCCCCAAAGCCATTGTTGCCCCATTCTTCATTGCTCTTGATAAAGACCAAAGTTTTTTAAAAAAACAGTACCCTTCTTCCACTACTGACATAGCCAAAGCTAGTTGGAAAGAAAAATTCCACCTATTCCTTGAAGCTCCAATTGGGGACCACCGTGATGAAATTACTTTGGAATGGAAAGATATAGGCGCGGATACTAAATTTATTACTGAATATTATATTGAGGAATTAAATAAGCGGGGCTATGTTATTATGGCCCCAGGTCAAACTGAACGTGTTATTCAATACACTTTTAGTCGTACTGATTTAGATGGTAGTCTTTTTATTGAAAATGACCCCGCAACACCATCAACTGATACCATGATTATTAAAATTCAAACTAGTACCTCTACTCCATAACCAATCATATGGAAAATAAAACACTAACTGAAGGAAATTTAACCTGGACTCACATTGAACAGGTCACCAAAGAAATCCTCACCGAACTTAAGACTAAATATAATTTTCATCAATTGGATTTGGATGATATTACTTCTGAGAGTACTCATATTCCAAAAGTTGATGTATATAAAAATTACATTTTTTTTGTTTTACATTTACCACATTGGAATCCACAAGAAAAAAAGATCACTATTAATCAGATAAATTTTTTTGTGGGTGAAAATTTTGTGATTAGTATTCCGCATCAAGACGGCAAAGAAGTACGTGCTTTATTTTTCCGTTGCGTAAAAAATCACACTTTGCGCAAAGAATGGATGGGCGGCTCAGCCGGTCTTTTGTTATATCATTTAGTAGCTGAATTATTCCGTGAAGCTCGTCCCCTACTTAATAATATTGGCAAGCATGTATCTTTGGTAGAGGAAGAAGTTTTTTCTGGTGAACAAAATACGCGACTTATCAAAGAATTGGCTGGACACCGTCGCAATATTCTTTTGTACCGCAACATTATTGACCCTCAGCGCTATGTGATTACTTCACTCACCAATGTGCGTCGTCCATTTTTGGAAGAAAATTTAGTTATTTACTTTGACGATATTCGCGATTATTTGGACAAGCTTTGGGCCATTGTAGAAACCTACAAAGAAACCATAAATGGTTTGTACATTACCGTGGAATCAATCATGAACCAACGGACTAATAAAATTTTATTAGTTTTTACCATAATTTCCGCAGCTTTTCTTCCTCACACCCTTCTTTTCAATTTATTTGGAATGAATTTACAAACATTACCATTAACTGAACACGAAGGCTGGGTTTGGGCAATTGTCGGCGGCTTAACTGTGGCTGTTATTTCTGTATTATTATTTTTCTTACGAAGAATGAAGAAAAATGGTTGGTTTTAAACATGAAAAATTTTCTCACTCGGCAATCACATAGCATTACTGGCGCCGCCATTTTACTTGGGCTCGCTTCTTTTTTAAGTCGAATTATTGGGCTACTCCGCGATCGTGTCTTTGTACATCTATTTGGCGCAGGCGATATTGTAGACGCGTATTTAGCAGCTTTTAGAATTCCTGATTTTTTATTTCAATTATTGTTAGCAGGCGCATTGACCGCGGGATTTGTACCAATTTTTTTAGAGTTGTGGCACAAAGATCCTAGTAAGTCTTGGGCTTTGACTAATCGCGTACTGCGAATGATTGCGCTTATAATGGGTGGCGCTGGTTTACTTGGCTTTATTGCCGCACCATATTTAGTACCACTAGTTACGCCTGGTTTTGAAGGAGAAAAATTGCGCCTCACTATTCAGCTCACACGAATCATGATGCTCTCACCCTTATTAATGGGATTAAGTGGTGTATTATCTGGAGTGTTGCATGCTCGGCGTCAATTTACTGCCTTTGCGTTTGCACCTCTTATTTACAATCTCACCATTATTGTAAGTGCTGTATTTTTAGTACCTCGAGTTGGTCCACAGGGTTTGGCCTGGGGTGTAGTAACTGGCGCTTTATTACATTGTGGTGTACAACTTTCGGCGGTAATTGGTTCTGGTTGGAACATGAAAAGCGCGTTAGGTTGGCGTGACCGTGATTTTAAACGCATGATTACTTTAATTATTCCTCGCACTTTTAGTTTGGCTACTGGACACTTAAGTTTTGTTATTTTAGATAGCATGGCTTCTACCTTGGCCAGTGGTAGTATTACAATTTTTTATCTAGCTTATAATTTACATTACATTCCCGTGGGATTAGTGGGTCAGGCTTTTGCTTTGGCTGCTTTTCCAGTCTTTGCGGCTTCAGCCGCGGAAAAAAATTATACTGAACTAGCTAAACAAGTCGCGCGCGTGATTAGGCAAATACTTTTTTTAGTTATTCCTTCCATGATAATCATGGTTATTTTGCGCGCGCAAATGGTGCGTGTAGCTTATGGTACGGGAAAATTTAATTGGGAAAACACTGGATTAACCGCCGATGTATTAGGAATTTTAATTTTATCTTTGGCCGCACAATGTATCATGCTTGTAGTAATTCGCGCCCTATATGCATTGCAAGACACTTGGATTACCTTTTGGGTAAGTAGTTTGGGAGTTCTTTTAACAATATTTGTAGGATACTTTGGTAAAACTCATTTTGGTTTAATTGGTTTGGCTGGTTCGCTATCATTATGCTTAATTATTCAATGCGCTGTGCTATGGATGGTTCTACGGCACAAACTTGGGAGCCTTTATGAAAGTTCCATTCTCACAGCCTTAGCCAAAATTTCTTTGGCTAGCGCGGCCATGGCTCTTGTAGCCCAAACCGTGAAAGCACCAGTGGCTTCAGTGGTAGATATGACCCGTTTATGGGGGATCTTGAGTCAGGGCCTTATTTCTGGTACTCTAGGGGTCCTAGTTTACTTAGGCGTATGTTCTGCTCTAGGCTTAGAAGAAATTACATTATTCTGGGAAAGTTTTCAAAAACGCTGGCTTAAAGTGAAAGTCATGCCAGAAAAAATCGAGGGTTAATACTATGGAACAAATTCGAAATTTTTGCATTATTGCGCATATTGATCACGGGAAGTCTACTTTGGCTGACCGGTTTTTGGAAGTGACTGGAACCATTGATAAACGTCACATGAAGGCCCAACTTCTTGATCAAATGGAATTAGAACAGGAACGCGGAATTACTATTAAACTGCAACCCGTTCGAATGAAATACAAAGGCTATACCATGAATCTGATTGATACTCCGGGTCATGTGGATTTTACGTACGAAGTTTCTCGTTCACTGGCCGCGGTAGAAGGCGCGATTTTATTGGTTGATGCTTCACAAGGTGTACAAGCACAAACCATTGCAAATTTATATTTAGCGCTTGAACAAAATTTAAAAATTATTCCAGTGTTAAATAAAATTGACTTGCCCAATGCTGATGTACCCAAAGCCACTGCTGAATTGATTCATTTACTTGGTTGTAAGCCAGAAGAAATTTTACATTGTTCAGGTAAAACTGGTATGGGTGTACCAGAACTTTTACAAGCAGTAATTGACCGTGTTCCTCCACCAAATACTGCCACCAATGATATTGTTCGTGCTTTGATTTTTGATTCTTTTTACGATGATTATCGCGGAGTTGTAGCATCTGTGCGCGTGAGTGAGGGTAATTTAAAAAAAGGTGATAAATTGTTACTCATGGGAACTGGCGCTGATGCTGAGGTTTTGGACATTGGACATTATGACCCAAAAATGTCTTCTGATGGATTTTTAGAAAATGGCCAAATTGGTTTTGTAGTCACAGGTCTTAAAGAATTAGGACAAGTGCGCGTAGGTGACACTATTACTCTAGCCAAATCTCCAGCCGCTGAGCAATGGCCTGGATATAAAGAAGTAAAACCAATGGTTTTTGCTGGTATTTTTCCCCAAGAGGGCGATGATTATAATTCACTCCGAGAAGCTATGGATCGCTTAAAATTAAGTGATTCAGCCTTGATGTATGAACCTGAACATTCGCAGGCCTTAGGCTTTGGTTTTCGTTGTGGCTTCTTAGGCATGTTGCATTTAGATATTTTTCAAGAACGGTTGAAACGGGAATTTGGTTTGCATATTATTGCCACTGTTCCTAGTGTTGCGTATCATATTTTCTTAACCAATGGCGAAGAAACCACGATTAAAAGTCCACAAGACTTGCCAGACGTGCAACGCATTGAGCATATTGAAGAACCGTGGATGATGCTCGATGTTATTACTCCTTCGGATTTTATTGGTAATATCATGAGTTTAACCGTGGAACGCAAAGGCATGTACTTAAATACTGAATATTTAAGTACTGGTTCAGGACAACGCGCCTTATTACATTTTGAAATTCCACTGGCTTCACTCATCACTGATTTTTATGATAAATTAAAAACCGTGAGTAGCGGGTACGCGAGCATGAATTATGATTTTAAAGATTATCGCAATGCTGATGTAGTACGCTTGGACATTGCCATTGCGGAAAAAACCGAAGAAGCTTTGGCAACACTGGTATGGCGCGATCACAGTTATGCAATTGGTAAAAAAATCTGTGAATCATTAAAAGACACATTACCTCGTCAGCAGTTTGAATTAAAAATTCAAGCGTTAATTGGTGGTAAAATCGTGGCCAGTGAACGAGTTTCAGCTATGCGCAAAGATGTGACTGCGAAATTGTATGGTGGTGATGTGACTCGTAAAAATAAATTATTAGATAAACAAAAGAAAGGTAAAAAGAAAATGATGTTACACGGTAAAGGTACTGTGGAAATTCCAACCGAAGCTTATTTAGCCGTACTTAAACGATAATATGTATCAAAATAAGAAATTCAAAATTGTTTGGGCCATCATCAGTATTATCATGATTATTGGGATGATTGGTTTTAGTTTGGCACCGGCCTTTTACTAAGTATGACCCACGACCCGCTGCACAATTATCAGCGCGGGGTTCTGATGAGCTTTGTCGTAAGCTTAGTTATTTTTGTTCTCTATATTTCTTTGCAATTACCAGGCGTAACAATAGCAATGGAAAAAACAACAGGCATTACTTGGCTGGTTTTGTATACATTATATTGTTTTCATTTACGTAACAAAGTTGAAGATAAAGAAAACATTAGCGCGTACAAATTCCCTTTAATTCATTGGACTTTGCTTGGTGTGACCATGATTTATTTTAACATGGTCCGCCCTAGTGATTTTCAATTTTTATTTCCAATCGTAAACATCGGATTTATTATCTTCACCCTATTTAGTGCCGATGCGCATTGGGATTTTAAAAAATCAAAATAACTAAATCACACGACTAATTGTTTGTGTGCTTCTTCGCTCTTACACAAGACCACAACAAATAAAAATTCCTTGCCTGGATTATTTTCTTGGTATTTTTTAATATAGTTTACCGAGGTGGACGCACTTGCAAGTACATACTCATTCCACGACCCATTTTCCCAATTTAAATACCAATTATCATAAGTAATTTCTACTTTATCATTGATTTTTTCATATACATCCCCACCTAAGATACCTATCTGATTTTGATGCAAAATATGTATTAATTTTAGGACATTTTCATATGTCCATGCCAATTCTACCGAAATATACTGCTTGTCAAGCTGAACTCCCAGATCAACTAATTCTTGCGGCACACATTTAGGAATGCGATATTTTTGATATGGATCTTTTATTTCCTGTTCAGGAATTTCAATAGATTTCTTATCCAGCCAATCTTGGATTGAAGCAAAAAATAAGGTACTAGGCCATGGTGGAATTTCACGCTCATCCCAAGTCAAATGCACAACCGCGAACTTGAGTTCATTGTCTGGAATATAAAATAAAAAATCATTTTTAATTTTATGTCGTAAAAGTAACTTAACTTCTCTACTAAACAGAGGATGGCCAGGGGCAAGCTCTTTTTTAAGCTCCCTGGCATATTCAATCTTATAATCATCATTCACACCGGTCCAATCAATTGGAATAGTAATATCTTTTAAAATATCCATATTCAATTAAAAAGATTCATTTTCAATAAAACTTTTTACTGTTTCGTACACAGTGTGGGTAGGAAAAACACTAGAATTTAATGGGTTTTCAGGAAATCCGAGGTGGACAACAACCAATTTTTTAGACTCTTCGTTTATATAATAAAGAAAATCATCTAAATCATAACGCCTGGCCAGAGCTTTACATTCCCTGCCAAACAGATCATGTTTATTCATTACCTCTCTACCAAGTTCCTTTTCAAAAATTATTTTATCCTCTTCAGACAACGAATGCCATCTTTCTGGTAATTTTGTAGAATTAAATTCATCTATAAGATTATTCATATACCCTCATTTAAACCCAAAGTTTAGATAAAGTCAACTAAATATTGCTTTAATTAGACATTTTTAAGGCTTTGACGTGAGGCCAGGATAAGGGTAAACTATGGTTTGATTAACCCATCTAAACATGGCCAAAATATCTAGCAAAGAGTGGCGATTATTACCCCCACCACCAGAATCTTTTTTTGAAGAACATCCCGAACTACCTAAAACTGTGGCCACTTTGCTGTACCATCGCGGACTAACTACCCAAAAGCAAATGGATGAATTTTTAGATCCTGATTATTCTCAAAACGTGCATGATCCATTTTTGTTCAAAGACATGCACAAAGCCGTGGACCGAATTTTAAATGCAATTGCGAATAATGAACGCATTACCGTGCACGGAGATTATGATGCCGACGGCGTGTCTTCGGCGGTAATTATGTGCACGCTTTTCCGCGCGCTTAAATATGAAAATTTTTCTGTCTTTCTCCCTCACCGTGAAACTGATGGCTATGGTTTGAATTTAAAAACCGTCCAATTACTTAAGGATGAAGGGACAAATATTATTATTTCTTGTGATTGTGGTATTAGTAATGCGCCAGAAGTTGAATTGGCCAACTCGTTGGGAATAGATTGTATTATTACCGACCATCATTCCATTCCTGCCACCGTACCACCGGCTTTTGCGATTATTCACCCCAAATTACCCGGTGAAACCTATCCAGATCAAACTCTATGCGGCGGCGCAGTGGCGTTTAAATTATCTCAAGGAATTTTAAAAGTACATCAAGAAAATAATGAGCTTTTGCCAAATGGACAAACTCATGATGCAGTAGAAAAATGGATGCTGGACATGGTAGCAATTTCTAGTGTGGCTGACATGGTACCAATGCTTGGGGAAACCCGAACATTAACAAAATACGGTTTAATTGTGTTAAATAAAACGCGCAGAATTGGGCTACAAAAATTATTACTAGAAGCACGTTTAGCAGAAAGTGATGGTACCTTGAAGCGCGAAATTGATGCTGACACAATTGGATTTAGAATTGCCCCACAAATTAATGCAGCAGGCCGAATGGGCCATGCCAATGTGGCATACAAGTTATTAGTAGCTGAATCTGGGGCTGAAGCCATTGATCTGGCGTGGGAATTAAATAAAAATAATACTGAACGTCAACAAAAAACTGAAGAATTTGTGGCTGAAGCAATGATACAAATTCATGAACAAGGCAATAATCCTGTGCTTTTTGCGTATAGTAAAAATTGGGCCACAGGTATTGTGGGTTTAATTGCGAGTCGATTAAAAGAAAAACATAGTAAGCCGGTGATTGCCATGACTGACAATCAGGGCCAAATTGTTGGCTCTGGACGCAGTGTGGAAGGATTTAACATGATTGCAGCACTCCAAGAAATGCCAGAATTTTTTCATAAATTTGGTGGACACCCAATGGCCTGCGGATTTACATTGGTTACTCCCGAAAAATTACCTGAATTTCAGGCCGCGCTAATTGCCAAATTTAGTACCAAAACTGTAGGCATGGATGTGACCCCCTATGTAAATGCCGATGCTGAACTAGATTTGGATAATGTAAATTGGGAGCTCTATGATATCTTGGATAAATTCAAACCATTTGGCCAAGCCAATCCCAAACCAAAATATATTGCCCGCGATGTAATTGTGACTGGCCTCCAACCCATGGGTAAAGATGGAAAACATTTGCGGATCATGGTGAAACATCGAAGTAATAAAATTCGCAAAACCATTGGCTGGAACTTATGCGGCAATGGTAAAGAAAATGGGACTAAAAATATTGATTGGTCCAAAGAATTGCAAATTGGTACAAAAATTGACATACTTTTTGAAGTAGACATTAATGAATGGAATGGGAGCCGTGAATTGCAAATGTTAATTGTGGATTTGAAAAAGGTAGAATAAAGTAATCTCCAGTACATATGAAATTAACTTTATATACAGACGGTGGTTCACGAAATAATCCTGGCCCTTCTGCCACTGGGGTGGTGATTAAAGATGAAAAAGGACAGGTAGTAGCGGCGTACGGTGAATACTTGGGTAAACAAACTAATAATTACGCTGAATACTCAGCCATGATTTCAGCTTTAAAAAAAGCCCATGAACTTGGAGCCACTGAAGTTGCTTGTATTGCTGACAGTAAACTGGTAATTGAACAATTAAAAGGAAATTGGAAAGTAAAAGAACCAACTTTGCAAAAATTGTGGTTGCAAGCGTGGAATTTATTACAAAAATTTAAAAAATATTCCCTTGCACACACTTTGCGTGCAGGAAATAAAGAAGCTGACGCAGAAGTGAATAAAATTCTGGATAACCGATAATTTTTGCTACGTGTAGCGACTTTGACTGACACAAAAATTTTTGCTAAAATTGAATATGCGCTAGATTTAATTCCATTCATATGGAAGATACATTATTAGGTACATTATCAATTTCAGAAGCAAAGAATATCTTTGCAACAAAAGAAGATTTTAAGACTTCTGCTACCAAAGAAGATCTTAAATTATTTGCAACAAAAAAGGACCTCGAATCCTTCGCTACTAAAGAGGATCTCAAAACTTTTGCAACCAAAGACGACCTATCTAAATTTGGAGTAGTACAAGATAAATTAGTGATTATCGCCATAGAACATGGTATAGCCATTAAAGACCTGCAAGCCAGAGTCACGAGAATTGAACCAATGGTGGAGTCAATTCATGGCAGTATGGATACAATTATGGTCATCCTTAAGAAGATAGACCATGAGCAGGCAATGTTTTTTTCACGCTTCAAACGCATTGAAGGATAGGCAAGATGAAATAGAGACAAAAGTAAAAAAACTTGAAGCAACTCTGTACCCAGCCTAAATTAAAAAGTCCTCGTAATGAGGACTTTTTAATTATATTCCGGAACTTAAGTCACTGTTAGCTGGGTCTGGTATCACTACCCATTCATTCCCCTGCTGATTGAGATATATAGTACCTGCACTCTCGCCCTCAGTAGTTAAAAATGGTACAGCAGCACGACTCTTTACCACCTGAATATCTTCCACAGAAATTTCTACACCCACACCAGTTGGTAATTGAGCCAAAGCTTGATTGGCAGCTTCTATTACAGCGGTTTGCTCAATCCGATCCATTTGCCCCCAACGATTGCGGTGCAGGGTAAGTGCGTCTGGCATTGTAAGATCAGTCTTTGTGCTAGTAACTGCACGCCATTCCAATATATCTAAACTTGGGTCAAAAATAAGTTCGGCCACGCCTGAATCTTCACGATCTCCAGTCCATTCAATCCGTGCCAACTGTCCACTGGACGCAGTGCCACGAAAAGTACCTGTATCAATTCTAGCGGCTGGTGCTTGTGGAAAACTCCATACCACACTAAAATCTCCAGCCACGGTTTGGTCATTATGATTCACATTTACTACCACACCCGTGGAATAACCAGCCACATCTTGATTAAAATAAACCCAATTACCTGACAAACTGGTTTCTTGGTTCTCCACCAAACCAATTAAATCTGGGGGAGGAGCACAACAAGCAATAAAATAATATCGCCAGCCCCAATACCCAAATAAACCAAGCAACAAGACAAGACTGGCAAAAATTCCCCAAAAATATTTTTTATTATTCATGTTCATACAATAATTTAGTAATAGGTATAATACTCTTTTTTACAAAATTATTCCACTTATTTTTTATACACAATTAATACACAGTTTTTGCACAAAAAAATAAAAAACAAACCTTGCGCGAATTTTTTTATATGATAATGTAAATATAGTTCCCCACTTCAAGGAAGGGACAGCGAAAAATCATTTTCGCGAATGACCAAGGAGAATTCTCGTGAGATACTACGTCTACCTCACTCAGTTCATCTGGGTGTTCTTCGTCTGGTTCACTGCTAGCTGCAACAATCATGGGCGTGATCACATGCCCATCCTGTACACTGAGGAAATCCACGGTGACGCTGCGGTTCAACCTGAAACCGAAAATTCCTTCGTGTTTCGAAGCGGCGTTCAAGTGTTTCCCAACGTCGACACACTGATCAGTGGCCAACTGCTCGCCGAACGCGACGGTTACGCTACAATCTTCACTGACCCCTACGGATACCTCTGGACCATCAGTACGGCAGTGGGTCTCACTGACCAAGATTTCGCAAATGCAGGCATGTTCATGGCCAGTCAGACCAATGACGGAGCAGTGTTCTACTACGGTAAAGTAAATACCTGGGAAATGAACGCAGATTGCGTGGTCTATGTAGCAGCTTCGGAGAACGACTTCGTCAGTCTTCGGCGCAACCAAGACCAAGGTGCCTGTCCAACCAGTGCTGGCTATGCTGCCTGGCTACCAAAAGCCAAAAGCTCAACCAACAAAAACGAACAAGGGAAAAAATCTGGTTCACTCTTTGCCTACGGTGCCAACAATCATCAGGATAATATTGTTCACGGTGAATTCCAAGGAGTTAAAGTCTATGGCAACGACCCCTATGGCTGGAACTGTAATGATTTTCGTCTTCTAGGTGACTGCTTGGCTTATGCTGGCATTCGTTTGACTGGAGCCAAATGGGACAGCGCTGAACTCGCGGCCAGATACCTCATTACCAAGTACGACCATTTCCCGATTAGCCAGAGTCCAGCCAAATACTGGTACCAAAGCTATTTGGGACTCAAAAAAATGGCCAACTGTGGTTCAGTTAGGCCATTGGTTGGCGACATTCTGCTCAGCAACGGTGGTAGCCACGGTCACGCGGCCATTGTGCGCGAGGTCTCTGATCACAGCGTCACGATAATCCAGCAGAACTGGTTCGAATCTGAAAAAGACAATCGATTCGTACTTTCCATGACCACGTCTGGAAACCATTACTGTGTCTCTGACTTCGGTGACGGCTATTCCATTTCTGGCTGGCTACGAAAGTAAAAAGCCTGCCCGTCGGCATCGTAGACGGGCAACTCAACTAAAGATTATTAATCTGGGTACGCGTCGCCACATCAAGTACTCCGGTTGTTTTTAAACCAACTGATTTTTGATATGCTATCAGACCATTTTTTGTTATTGAACCAAATTTAGTAGTAAATTCTGGATAATTAAAATGGCCTTTATTTTTTAAGAAAATTTGCAATTGTTTTACATCATCACCTGTTGAAAGTAATTTTAATTCACGAGTAAATTGAAATTTTGACGGATTTATTATAGGCACCAAACCAAGTTGATTAGACTTATTTTTTAATTCAATATTAATTTTAGTTCGAGTAGCACTATCAAGTACACCCGTTGTTTTAATACTTACACTTTGCTGATATTTTTTTAAAGCACTCGCGGTCACTGAACCAAATTTAGTAGTAAATTCTGGATAATTAAAATGGCCTTTATTTTTTAAGAAAATTTGCAATTGTTTTACATCATCACCTGTTGAAAGTAATTTTAATTCACGAGTAAATTGAAATTCTTTATTAGTTTCAATTACTGGCACTTGTTGTCCCAAACTACTATTCTTTGTTTCAGTTAAAACAATTGAGTCATTCACAGTAGCCGTGCCGCCATTTGGCGCTCGAAAACGCACATAGACGGTTTTTGTTCCAAGACCTTCTGACAAAGTCCAAGAACGAGTAAGTGTGACAGGTTCAAAATATGAATGTAAAAAATCAGCCCGATTAGAAACCGCAATTCCTGAAATCCCTTTAACATTAAATTGCAATGTAACTAACCTTGAATCAGTTTCAGTCGCACCACGATTGATTGTCACTGCATTTCCCAATTCGCTGGTTTTAACCAAACTAATAAATTCCAATTTTGGCTGACCACTCACTAATCCTTTATACACCACTTTTAAATCTAATTTTGAATCACCGTCTGAATCAATTTCTCGACTTTCCCCGTTTTTCAATGTCAACAAAATTGGTTCTGATTGAATCAAAACCGTGATTTGATTTACTGTAGCCGAACGAACAGTTACAGTATGTGAAGCACTGCCCACTGAAATAGGGGTCGGTTTACTCAAAGAAAATGTTTGTATTACGGGAACAATCGCCGCCGCAGGTGCAGAAATTGGGATAACTGGCGGAGCAGGAGCTGGAGCAGCCGCCCCTGGCGGAGCACTATCATCAGAATCTTCTTCAGCAGCCGCCGTCTGCTCAGTAATAATTACTGTGGCCGCCGTAGAAGTATTAAAAACAGAATCGCTCGCCGTAACTGACAAAGTATTGGCCGCATCTTGTGTAAGTGAAACTGAAATTGAATAATTTCCACCAGTGGCCGTGCCAGTCGCAGTGCTGAATCCACCAGAAATAAAGATAGTGGAATCTGCTTCAGCTGTACCAGTAATGGTAATTGCGGCCTCATCAACAGTCTGCGCGCTGGTAGTAATTGTTGGCGCGCTTGGTGCCGTGGAATCTTCAGTAATAATTACTGTGGCCGCTGTGGATGTATTGAAAGCTGAATCTAAAGCAAAGACTGAAAGTGTGTTTGCGGAATCTGGAGTCAAAGTAACGGATACAGAATAATTTCCACCACTGGCCGTAGTGCTGGCTGTGGCCGCACCACCAGTAATACTTATCACTGAGTTATTTTCAGCAGTACCGGTAATTGTAATTGACGAAGCATTTACGGTTTGCGCAGAAGTAGTAATAGCCGGCGCGCTTGGTGCCGTGGAATCTTCAGTAATAATTACTGTGGCCGCTGTAGAAGTATTAAAAACAGAATCACTAGCCGTAACTGACAAAGTATTAGCCGCATCTTGTGTAAGTGAAACTGAAATTGAATAATTTCCACCAGTCGCGGTACCTGTGGCTGTACTTGCCCCACCAGAAATAGAAACAGTAGCCTCTGCTTCAGCCGTACCAGTAATGGTAATCGCGGATGTGTTAATAGTTTGTGCACTAGTAGTAATTGTTGGTGCGCTTGGTACCGCAGTATCAACTGCAAAAGCCGCTGATGTGGCGGCTGTTCCATTACTCGTACCATCATTAGGAATTACCCGAAAATATACAGTACTATCCGCAGTATTAGGAATATCAGCATCCACATTCCACTCAAAAGAAACAGTCACACTACCAGTATCAGTATCAATTCCAGATATACTTCCTGTAGAAGTACTCACTGCCCCGGTACTTACTGTTACTGCTCGCAAAGTAGATGAAACCCAAGTACTATTATCCAAAGAATACTCGGCAATTAAACTCGTAGTTTCTAAATTTGCGTCGGCCACTGTAGTAGAAACAGTTACAATTGTTGGTGATGTTTGCGCCGGAGTCAAACTAGTTACAGTTGGCGCCGAACTACTTTGCACGGCGTAAAATGAACCGCTGCCACCAGCCACATTTCCCGTTCCCCCACTACGTTCAGTATTTGAAGTATTTAAGGTATTTGAACTATCGTAGCTTACTGTAATATACCCACCACCGCCACCACCACCGTCATAGGTGGCATCACCACCCGCGCCACCGTTAACCGTAACACTTTGCGGTGTACCAGAAATTGCTCCAGCCGTAAGATTAATCGTACCACCCGCACCACCACCACCGGCCACTGAACCAGAAACCGTTCCCGCCGAACCATCGGCAGACAAAGTTCCACTAATCGCAATTGTAGAACTAGCGGAAATTTTAATTAAACCACCACCCGCACCACCAGAACTACTTGAAGCTCCACCACCCGCGCCACCAGAACCAATGGTTGAAGTTGCACTATATGCCGCGCCACCCGCACCCCCACTATTTCCACCCGCACCACCCGCACCAAAATGCCCACCACCACCACCAGATGTTTGATTTAAAACTTTAAATTCAAATTCCCGCACCCAAGGCATGGTACTATTAAAATTTGCCGTACCTAATAATTGATAATAACTATAAGCGGTTGTATTGGAACTCAAACTTGTCTGTGTCTGAGCAGTACTTTGACCTAAGGTAAATGTTGAACCAATTGAAGTCCAATCAGTGGCATTATTTGATCCTTGCCACTGATAAATACCATGATTAATTCCTTGATCTTCATAAAAAATTGCCTCATTAAAAATTCTCGGACTACTGAGAGCAAATCTTAAATATTTACCTACTACCGAGGCACTGTTAAAGTAAAAAACATTTTGAGTTTTATTGCCATCCACCAAAACAGTTGGACTACCATTAACGGAAAGATCAGTGGTCACGGTAATTATTGAAGTACGGCTACCTGTAGAATAACTATCAGAGTAGGCTGAGGTACTGGTACCAGTAATACCAAATCCACTTGAAGTACCACCACCATACCCAATTCCATTACCAATATCTGTATTATACGCACCGCCAGCATAGCCTTTACCATCTACGTTAATTGACCCGCCAGAGCTAATAGTTACAGAGCCACTGGATTGAATATCCAAAGTATTGGTTTGCGCATTAGTATTAGTACCATGTGTTAATGTCACTCCGCTCCCAATCGTGAGCGAAGCTACGGTCATGGTGCCATTGTAAGTAAACGTACAAGTTCCACCCGTACCAGCATTCAAAGTTAAATCTGCCCCAACCGTAAATTGCGAGCCGTCAGAATTAGAATAGGTTCCAGTTGTCAAAGTTCGGCTGCCACCACCATTACAACTAATTGTTTCTGCAGCTGCTAGTGCAGTATCGACTGTTTTATCGTGTAAACCAAGGGGTTCTAAGGAAAATAAAAAATAATTTAATACAAAAAAACTAACTGTCAAAGTAATGGCAATTCTTTTGTATTGTTTGGAAAAAAATGGATTCATGCAGTAAATTTCTACCTCCTCAGTATACCAAAAATCTGGTGTTTAAACCAGACTTTAGATATCCCCAATTAAACCTATTTAAGCCTCCATTTATACCAATTCTTCAGCCAAAGTTTCCAAAAGTTTTTTGGCATTTTTGGACAGTTTTTTAGGTGTTTCTACAATAATTTTAATATATTGGTCACCGCGACGTGAACTATTTAAGTGCGGCACACCCAATTCTTTCAATCGAATTTGCTGACCCGACTGAGTTCCTTCAGGTACTTCAATTTTCTTTTTTCCATCCAAGGTATCAATTTCAATTACGGCGCCCAGTGCAGCTTGAGGAAAAGTAATATGCGCTTCGGTAAATATTTCATACCCTTCACGCACCAAATGTTTATCTTCTTTTACATGTACACGAATATATAAGTCCCCGGCTTGACCACCTTTGCCAGGAAATTCACCTTTGCCTGCCAAACGAATGGCTCCACCATTATCAATTCCAGCGGGAATTTTTACTTTTAAGTTTGATTCACTTTTACTACGGCCCTGGCCACGACAATGTTTACATTCTTTTTCCGCAGTTTGACCAGCTCCTTGGCAACGCGGACAAGTGGCCACGGTTTGCATGGCTCCCAAAATTGTTTGTTGCACGCGACGCACCTGGCCCTGACCTTTACATTCACCACATTGATTTAATTTACTCCCAGGCTCAGCTCCATTACCACCACAAACATCACAAGCATTAACTTTTGTCACGCGAATCTCTTTTTCAATCCCAAACACAGCTTCGCGAAATTCCAATTGCACATCAATTTGGATATCATTCCCGCGTTTTGGTCCACTATTCCGCCCACCACCAAACCCAAAGGCTTCACCAAAAATATCACCAAATCCCCCACCGTTTCCAAAATCAAAATTCATTCCACCAAATCCGCCTTGAAATGGATTTCCACCGCCACCAAAACCACCAGCCTGTTCAAAGTCAGACCCGTACTGGTCGTATTGTTTACGTTTGGTTTCATCACCCAGCACCTGCCAGGCTTCATTGGCCTCTTTAAACTTAGCCTCATCGCCACCCTTTTTATCAGGGTGATGTTGATGCGCTAATTTGCGGAAGGCTTTTTTAATTTCTTCCTGACTCGCGCCTTTGTCCACGCCTAAAATTTTATAATAATCTTTGGACATAATTATGGTAACAATGGTTCAACCACACTTTCCCACTTTTCCCAGGTATTACCGCGTAATACATACGCAGTGTTTTCATCTACCAATACACCCCGTTTAAAAGTGGTCAGAATTCGTTCAGGCGCTTCTACGGTCAAAGCACCATCAGTAGAAACTTTCCAATGACCGCGCGCTTCAACCGAACGGTCAGCATTGGTTGCGTAAAAATATTCGTCACTACCTTCAATCAACACGTATACCGGTCTACCAGGTTTATCAGAACCAATTTTCCACCAGCCCTGCCATTCCATTTCGTATTTTGATTCAGGCATAGTTGATACCTTTACCACGCTTGGCACATACATCACATTGCCAAAATTTTGCACGGCGATTTCTTTATTTTTTACTTCTGGAGCTGTTTCAATCACTGTGGTAGTAGTGGCAACTGGCGAAATCGGATTTGTTTCTAGAATATTTTTAATTGCACCTGTCGGTGGATTAGTAACTGGAGCAGTCGTACAACCTGCGCCAAGCATCATAATAGCTAAAACTGGTAAAAAATATTTCATATGTTTAAGTGATATCGGTTATTTGTGGCTGTTCCACAATTAGGTAATCAGTATACTTCATTTGGATTGAATCTGTCAGGCTCCCAATCCAAGAATTAACGGTATCCCCAAATGTCCGATTCCTCGGACATTTGAATTACTGTCAATTATTTTTGTTCATCAACTACTTCACCTTCAATTGGACCTTCTTCTTTTTTACCAGAACCAGCATCGGTTGCGCCAGCGGCTCCACCAGCTTGCGCAGCTTGTTGTTCTTGTTGATACATCTTAGTACCAATGGCTTGGCCAGCAGTAGACAGTTCTTCAGACGCTTTTTTCAGGGCCTCAATATCTTCACTGTCTTTAAGAGCTTTAACGGCTTCCAAAGCCGCAGTGACTTTTTGTTTTTCTTCATCAGTCACAGCAATCTTTTTCTCTTCCACGTCTTTCATCATTTTTTCCGTGGTATAAACCATGGTTTCCGCAATGTTGCGAGTTTCAATTAATTCACGTTTCTTCGCATCAGTTTCGGCATTAGCTTCCGCATCTTTTTTCATGCGTTCAATTTCTTCTTTACTCAAACCTGATGACGCTTCAATACGAATTGATTGTTCTTTGCCTGTACCTTTGTCTTTGGCAGAAACTGACAAAATACCATTGGCATCAATATCAAATTTTACTTCAATTTGTGGTACGCCGCGTGGAGCTGGTGGCACGCCATCCAAGTGGAAGCGACCAAGATTTTTATTGTCAGCGGCCATTGGACGTTCACCTTGTAACACCACAATTTCGACACTTGGCTGATTATCAGCCGCAGTTGAAAATACCTGTGATTTACTGGTTGGAATCGTAGTATTGCGATCAATAATTTTGGTCATCACGCCACCCATAGTTTCCAAACCAAATGAAAGTGGAGTAACATCCAAAAGCAAAATTTCTTTACCTAAATCACCTTGCAATTGACCAGCTTGGATACCAGCACCCATGGCCACCACTTCATCTGGGTTCACACTAGCATTTGGTTTTTTACCAAAGAATTTTTCCACTTGCTGTTGTACGAGTGGCATGCGAGTCATACCACCAACCATAATTACCTCATCCAATTGAGCTGTAGAAAAACCTGAATCTTCCAAGGCTTTTTTAGTTGGGCCCAAAGTTTTTTCTACCAAATCCATGACCAATTCTTCCAATTTAGCGCGAGATAATTTGAGGTTTAAGTGTTTTGGACCTTCAGCACCCGCGGTAATAAATGGTTCATTAATTTCCACCTCCACCGTTGAAGACAATTCAATTTTGGCTTTTTCGGCAGCGTCTTTGACGCGTTGCAATGACAAAGCGTCTTTGCTCAAATCAATGCCTTCAGTTTTCTTAAATTCATCAATAATCCATTGAATAATGCGTTGGTCAAAGTCATCACCGCCTAAGTGAGTGTCACCGTTGGTCGCTTTAACTTCTACAGTTGAGTGACCACCTTCTTCATCTAGATCATGACCGATTTCCAAAATAGAAATATCAAAGGTACCACCACCCAAATCGTATACCGCGATTTTTTGGTCTTTGGCTTTATTAAAACCATAGGCAAACGCAGCGGCAGTTGGTTCGTTAATAATGCGGCGCACTTTCAAACCAGCAATTTCGCCCGCGTCTTTGGTGGCTTGGCGTTGTGAATCATCAAAGTAAGCTGGTACCGTAATAACGGCTTCATCAATTTTTTCGCCCAATTTGGCTTCCGCATCTTCTTTTAATTTGCGGAGAACCATGGCCGAAATTTCTGGTGGAGAATAGGTCTTATCCCCCATTTTCACTTTAGGACGATCACCATCAGCCACAATTTCAAATGGCGAATGTTTTTGCATGTTCGCTACTTCTGAATCAGAATAGCGACGACCAATCAACCGCTTAATTGAACTAAGGGTATTTTTTGGATTAGTTACGGCTTGGCGTTTAGCGAGTTGTCCCACTAAAATTTCCCCAGTTTTACTCATCGCAATAACTGAAGGAGTAGTGCGGTGGCCTTCTTTATTTTCTAACACTTTTGGTTGACCACCTTCAATGATGGACACGCAGGAGTTGGTTGTTCCTAAATCGATTCCGAGAATTTTTGACATATGAATAAATAGTTATTAGTTAAGTTATTAATTTATAATAATTTCTGTACACGATAATCCCGATCTGTATATCCTAATTGTTCATAAAATTTATGCGCTTTAACATTTGGTCCAAAAACTCCAATCATTATTGCTTCACAATCCTGACTGCGAAAATAATTTTCCATTTGCACCATCAATTCTTTACCAATTCCCGTACCCCGAAATTCTTCTTCTACAAATAAATCCAAAATATCTCCGTATTTCATTGTTTTATGTCCTAATTTATCTAGTTCGGACTGCTCATCAATTACCCCGGCCACAAATCCGATGACTCTCTCACCCTCTTCAGCTACAAAAACTTTTCCATTTCGTTCATTCACTTTTTTAAGCATGTCTTCAGTATATGCCTCGCCATACCCAGGATTACAGCGCAATAATTTAAAGTTATCAATCTCAGCCAGATATCCTTGAAAGCGATACTGGGCCGAGATTAGCGCTTCTTTATCTTCAGTTTTATAATCTCGGATGATCATATTAAATAAACTTCAAATCACCAATGATTTTTTCAATCGTAGCTGTAGTTTCTGGGCTCACGTCATTACACCAACCTGTAATTTCATAATTAGAATTTGGACCGCGCACTTCATAATGGGTATTACCACACAATCCATCATTAGAGTGAACAATCACTTCTTTACCTTGAATATTTTCTATTTTTGATTCAAATATTAATTCACCATTCATATCTTCTGAAATTGCCCCACTTTCAGCCAAATCTTGTTTCAATTTTTCTTGATCTCGTTTTGGTTGGATCAAAATATGGAAATGTCGCATATACCCACATCCACCCTCACCAAAAATATTCACTGGGCCAAACGAAACTCCACCGGGACCAGATTCTGTTGGCTCAATTTTAAAAGTATCTGAACCCCATTTTTCATTATATGGAACAGAAACTTCGATTCCCATGGTTTCACTTTTAAAATTCACCTGAGTATTTGGTGCGTCTGTATTTAATTTTGGTAAATACATGCACTTTTCCACATCTGGGTTTTTGTTTAATCCGGCAGTAGTAGTAACTGTTCTACTATCTGAAACTACAGGTACAGAACTTGTTGTGTTCGATACAGGAAGTGTTGAACCAAAATCAGTTTGCACGCCACATCCAGCCAATGAAACAGCCAAGATACTGATAGTAAAAATTTTAAAAGCACTATTCATAATTATTTCTTTTCTTTCTTAATAATCTTCACCGTCACTTTATTTGGCTTAGCCAATTCCATTTTTGGACAAGTAACTTTTAATACCCCATCTTCAAATTCCGCACTCACTTCATCTTCTTTTACCGCCATTGGCAAAGCGATTTGGCGGAAAAAGGAACCACTGCGCACTTCTTTGCGATAATAATTTTTATCATCCATTTCGTGCTCTTTGGTACTTTCCCCTTTTACGGTTACTACCCCATTTTCTACAGAAACCTCCACATTGGCTGGATTAATTCCTGGCAAAGGTGCTTCGACAATTAACGCCTCTTTGGTTTCGTACATATCCAGCGCTGGCGCAAATCCGCCTTGGCCCATAGACATGAGACCATTACTAGGAAAATTTTTCATCATTTGTTCCATTTCTGGGAAAGGGTCAAAACCCTGATACCGAGTGAGAGACATATGAATAAAAGTTAAAAATCAAATTAATTATTCGGCTTTTTTGGCTACCACGACTTTGGCGACCTGTACCACTTTACCTTTCATGGTGTAACCAGGTGTAATTTCACGAATAATACTATGTTCTGGTGCCTCACTAACTTCTTCCACCATTGATTCATGTTTTGTTGGATCAAACATTTCACCCACAGTTTTAATTTCTTCCACTTGGTGCGCTTTTAGAATTGCGGCAAATTGCTGCATAATAAATTCCACGCCGCGCTTCCAATTGAGCCAGGCTTTGCCCGCGTCTCCATCCATTTCTGGCGGACTAAATTCCATGGCTTTTTTAAAATTGTTGTACACGGGAATAAATTCTTCCAGCACACGCAATTCACTCCAAGCCGCCCAATCTTTTTTTTGATCTTCCATTTCGCGTTTCAAATTTTGGTAATCAGCTTGGGCGCGTTGCCAACCAGCTTTATAATCTTCAGTTGGATTAACAACTGGTTCGGAAACTGGTGGCACAGCATTTGTACCAGCATCTTCAACCACTTCTTCTGGTTCATTTGCGTTTACATTTTGTTCATCACTCATATTACTTAAAAATACTAGATAAAATTTGGGTCACACCAATGGCTTTTTTATAATCAAAACGCAGTGGGCCCATCACATTAATAATAATTTCCTGTGGCAATTGCACGGAAACCAAACTCAAATGTGGTCCTAATGGATTTTGACTACCAATAAACACTTGTGGTTTACCCTGTGGCACGCGTTCAAATAAATCACCCACCAATTCTTCCGCTTGGTCAAACATTTCTGAAGCATTGAGCGTGTATTCACTATTCTTAAATTCTGGCTGGGCAAACAGTTCAGACAAACCCGTGTAATACACCCGTTCCGTACCAAAGGCCACAATCACAGCGGCATGAATTTCTTCGGCCATGGCACGACTGAGCGCTTTGACTGCGTCTTCACCTTTTAAATCTTTAACTGCATGTTCCAACACTTCGGTGGTTTTTTTGGAAACACTTGGTTGCCCCATTAATTCTTCTACATACAACCGGTACCCAGTTTCTGTGGGAATACGGCCAGCTGAAGTGTGTGGTTGCGCCAAATAGCCAGTTTCTTCCAAAAACCGCATTTCATTGCGTACGGTTGCGTCACTCAATTCTAATTCAAATTCAGATACCAAAAATTTCGACCCCACTGGCTCAGCGGTCTTAATAAAGCTTTCAATAATTAATTTGAGGAGGCTTTTTTGGCGGTCTTCCATACGATTTGGGCTGATATCTTGGCCACCCGAGTGCTAGCACTCAAGACTGGCGAGTGTTAATATACCAATCTCCCCGCTCCCTGTCAAGACGCTATCCCCAATTAAAAAACCTCCCGTTTCAGGAGGTTTTAAGACTTATTCAGCGGCCTTCACTTTGGCCACACCCGTAATATCCGACACGTCACTCAAAAGAACGTTTTCCACATAAATACCGCGTGGGTAAAAAATACGTTCCAATTCATTTTTCAATTCCATTTCTACGTCATCGCGCTTAGGACCAATAATTTCTTGAGCACTAAACCGACTGGCCACCATCCGAATACGACTGCGCACAGTTGGGCGAATAATTTTAACCACAAAATCTTCACCAATCGTTTGCCAAATATGAGGAATTTGGTGCACATCAAGTCTTAAAAGCAATGTACCTTCCACAGCAATCTTTTTATCATCAGTGGTTACCCCGGCAATAGGAATATCTCCCAAAGCCTTTTCATTTTGCGGATTAAATTCACGAGAAATACTATATTCCAAAGTCTGAACATTGAATAATTTAGCTTTTTGCCAAAATGGAATTTTAAAATGTAAACCAGGAGTCAAAACTTTTTTGAGTACTCCACGACCAAGATCATATACACAGGCCACATATCCTGGTGGAACATAAATGAAAAAGCCTTTTAATACATCCTCTACAACAAAGGAATACATTAATTTATCAAGTGAATCGGCCATAATTATTATTTAGTTGCTTTCTTTTCTGGGAACGCCAGTTTAATGATCTGGTGCACGATAAAAGAAAACAACATTGAACTGAGAATAAATAAAGATTTAACCATTGGTAACCACCACAGGAACAGGAAAACAAAGACTGGGAAAGCAACAAAGTAGGCCATATCCCCTCCCCGGGCATTTTTACCCCGGAAACCAAAGTAAATTTCCAAAGCCAAAAATGCACCTACTAAACCTGCCCACAGTGTATCATGAGTCTTGGCTAAATCAAAGCCATAAAACATGGTATTGATTTTGCCAGGATAATCAATGAACGGGTAAAGAACTTTTAAAATTCTCTCGCCAGAAAGACCATGTACAAATACTTGGTACAACAACAGGAAAACCAAAGCCTGAATTCCTAATGAAACAAATTTAGCCCAAGGATACACCTTGCGCTTTTTCATGACATTGCGAATCTCTTGTTTTTGTAAAACCGGGTCACGTTTATATTCTTTAATAATTCGCTCAACTTCCACTTCTAATTCAGAATTTTTTGTTTTATTCATTTCTGCCACCACAGTGAGTGGTAAAAGCAATACACGCAATCCAGCAGTTAAAATCACTACTGCCCAACCAAAGTTTTGCGCAGTCACGTCATTGTAAATCCAGATCAAAAAATTAAAGACTGGTTGGTAGAGAAAGGTTTGCCAAATTTCACTGAACATATAATAATAAGTATACGCTTAAATCCTCTCCCAATCAAGCGCCTCAGTCAAGTACTTATCTTTAATTTTTTCAAACAGCTCTTTTGCCGCTTCATATTCATTTGGAATCACACCATCAAGAATTGCTTCTTCCAAAGCTTCTTTAATTTTACCCACAGTTGGTCCAGGTTTTAAATGACACAGTTCCATGATTTCTTCACCACGGAGCGGAGATTGAAAAGCGCGCAGCTTATCTTTTTCCATGACCTCATCAATTCGTTTTTCCAAAGCATCGTAATTTTTTAGACGGCGAACTCTTTTCGTAGGATTACCAGTAGTAATATCTGCGCGGCACAAAATGAGCAGGTCTTGTAAATCATCACCAGCGTTAACAATTAACCGGCGAATTGGTGCATCAGTAATACCCTCATCAGTAATGGCAATCGGGTACAAATGCCAACGCACTAATTTGGCCACATAATCAGTCTGTGCTTTACCAAAACGCAAACGCTTACCAATATCCTTAACCATTTTCTTTCCCAAATGTTCGTGCATGTCAAAAGTCCAGCCACGACCAGGAATAAATTTTTTGGTGTTAGGCTTGGCAATATCGTGGATTAAACCAGCGTATCGTAACAATGGCTTACCGCTTTGTTCGGCAATATTATCTACTACTTTAAATGAATGAGAGAGATTATCTTTGTGTTGATATCCGTACACATCCTCAATACCTTCAAGCGCGGAAATTTCTGGCATGAATTCATCAAATAATTTTGTTTCATGCAAAATATATAATCCCACAGATGGCACCATGGTCGATAATAATTTCATGAGTTCTTCTTGAATCCGTTCAGCAGAAATAATTTTTAACCGTTTGGCATTTTGTTTTAATGCTTCATAAGTTGCATGGTCAATGGCAAACCCAAGTTGAGACGCAAACCGCGCGGCTCGAAGCATGCGAAGCGGATCTTCAGAAAAAGTAGTGTTTGGGTCAAGCGGAGTGCGAAGAATTTTATTTTTTAAATCAACCAATCCGTGCAAAGGGTCAATGATTGCTTCACTCAGCGCGCCATCAATAACTTCACGAGCCATGGCATTTACCGTAAAATCACGACGCTCCAAATCTTCACGCAGGTCAGTAGCCACAACGATTGGTTTACGAGAATTAGGTTGATACGCTTCACGACGCGCACCAGCAAATTCAATTTCTTTTACACCTTCAATTTCTTGACCTTCTGGAACCGTAAAAACAAAACGAGCAGTATCAAAATCTGGAAACTCAATTAAAGTACCAATTTTTGTTTCATCTTCAGTTTCTACAGGCTCCAAAGTGCCATTTAATCTCAAAGTAAATTCACGCGCAAAATCCAGACCACTTCCTACTACCACAAAATCAATATCTTTTTTAGGAGCACCTGGATGCAATAATTCATCACGCACATATCCACCAACCGCATACACTTTTCTGTCCATTGCAGAAGCAATCGCAAATACATTGTGGAAAATTTCTTTTTCAATCATATTAAACGAGCCACCACAAAATTAGAATTCCAATTATTACGCGATACACCACAAACGGCATAAAGCTCCAGCGTTGCACAATTTTTAAGACAGAAAAAATTGCAATTAAACCAAATACAAACGCACTAATAAAACCAATAATTAATGAACTCATTTCTATTCCAACTAATCCAATTTTAGATAATTCGTAAACAGCGTCAGCCCCAGCCAAGGCGGTAATTGGCACGCTCATTAAAAATGAAATTTCCGCAGCTTTAGCGCGAGTGAGTCCCGAAAATAATCCAGCAGTCATGGTAATACCAGAGCGTGATGTGCCAGGAATCAAGGCTAATAATTGTGCAAAACTCATTATTATAATTGAGCGCAAACTTTTTTTCTCACCTTCCACAGCGTTGACTGGTGTTTTTTTACGCGTATACAAATCAGCCGCGCCTAAAACTAATCCCCAAAAAATAAGATTTCCAGCCACCACCACTGCGTTTCGGTCATTAGTTTCTAAAATTAAACCAACAATCGCGGCCGGAATACAACTTAAGGCAATCGCCCAAGCCAATTTTCTCTCATTCACTCCGTCAGAACTCACTTGTTCAGTTCCACGTGAAAACACCGCTTTTACTAAATTCCAAAGTTTTACCCGGAAATAAATCACTACGGCGAGCAAGGTTCCCAGATGCATTACCAGGTCAAAAGCCACGCCTTGGTCTACCCAACCCAAAAGCTTGGGAATAAAAATCAGATGCCCCGAGGAGGACACTGGTAAAAATTCAGTTAAGCCTTGAATTAGGCCGAGAATTATAGCTTGAAAAGCAGTCATAATAAGTATAATTTAGCAGAAACAAGCTAAAAAATCAAGGTAACAAAAATCCCCCGCATGTGCGAGAGATTTTTTAAATATGTGATGAGCGGGCCCCGGACGAATCCGGGCACCCGCGTCAGCCTTCGAAGACCAGAACGGTCGTCGAAGACTCGCCCTCTTGGGTAGATGTCGTCCGCGCCTGAATTGGCACGAACGTCATCTCCTTCTCGTCCCACCCGCATCGCGGGCAAGCCGAATTTCCCAGGAAGGTCTTCCCACATTCCTCACAGTCGTGCGGCAGCTCAGCGAACGTCACCATAACGAGCCTCCCCCTCTTTTTGAGGTTTTGTCTAAGTGTATCAGCAAAACTGTCTCGCCCTGACACCTTGTCCGGACGATACTTATTGTGCTGAAACCCACCTGCTTGGCGAGATAAACAAAAACCCCGCTATAAAGCGGGGCTCTTTGGATTTGAAGTTAATTATACCTCAATAGAACCACCGCTTGC
>CAYYQC010000005.1:24884-33971 GCA_964473715.1 uncultured Gammaproteobacteria bacterium | reverse complement strand
GGGCAAACCCGCAAATCGGGTGAACCCTACATTATTCATCCGCTTTCGGCTGCCCATTATTTGGCTGATTCTAAAATTGACCCCACCATTGTGGCCGCTGCCCTACTGCACGATGTCCCTGAAGACACCACGGTAACTTTAGAAGATATTGAAAAAAACTTTGGGGCTGATATTGCTGGTATGGTGCGCGGTATTACCAAATTGGGAAAATTAAAATATCGCGGTGTGGAGCGCTATTTGGAAAACTTGCGCAAAATGTTTATTGCCATGGCCGAAGATGTGCGCGTAATGATCATTAAATTTGCGGATCGCATTCACAATCTCAGCACCCTAGAACATTTGGCTCCACAAAAACGATATCGCATCGCGCTTGAATCTTTAGAAATTTACGCCCCAATTGCCAATCGTTTAGGCATGGATGATATGAAAGGTGAATTGGAAGATTTATCATTTCAATACGTATATCCCAAAGAATACAACCGTATCAAAGCAATTCGTGAAGAAAAATTATCTGGACACGAACAATACTTTGAAAAAATTATTACACACGCAAAAATTGAATTGGAAAAGTCTGGCATTAAATATCTCAGCGTATATGGCCGCAATAAACGGCTCTACAGTTTATACCAAAAATTATTACGTAAAAATAATGAGATTGCCAAAGTGTACGATACCTTTGCCATTCGCATTATTGTACCAACCGTGGCCGACTGTTATGGCGCGCTAGGTATTTTGCATACGTTTTGGAAACCACTCAAAGGCCGGATTAAAGATTATATTTCCCAACCAAAACCAAATGGATATCAATCACTCCACACCACGGTGTTTAGTGATGATGGTGAAGTAATTGAATTTCAAATTCGCACCCAAGCCATGCATGATGAAGCTGAATATGGTGTGGCCGCGCACTGGCACTATGATGAATTTGGCAGTCGTTTACCAAAACGCGAAATTAAATGGGCACAAGAATTAGCTGAAATTCAAAAAGATATTTTAAATAAACTTTCCGATTTAGAAGAAATGAAAGTAGACTTTTTACAAAGCCGGATTTTTGTATTCACACCAAAAGGTGACGTGATCGATTTACCAGAAGGTGCCACACCAGTGGATTTTGCATATCATATTCACACTAAAATTGGCGATAAATGTACTGGAGTTTTGGTCAATGATAAAATGGATCGATTGGATGCAGAATTACATAATGGCGATGTAGTGGAAATTATTGTAGATAAAAATCGCAAAGGACCAAATCCAGATTGGGCGCAATTTGTAAAAACGCACACGGCCAAACTTCACATTAAAGACGCGCTCAAAAATCAACGAGGCCTTAATATTGGCCAATTCTTAAAGTCAGTTTTACCGAGTAAGAAGTAAGACGGAGTAAAATTAATAAATAAATCCGGCCTTTCGGTCGGATTTATTGTATTGATAATACGTATGTATGGTGTGATTACTCACTAATCTCTTCAACAATCCTCCTGAGTTCTTCTCTACTGGTAAATTGCAATTCAATCGTGCCATGATCTCCACGCAAACGAATGGTTGCTTTAGCGCCAAGCGCATCGGTAATTTGATTTTCTAGTGAGGCTACATTTGGGTCGCGGCGCACTGAACCTTTGCGCGATTCCGGGCCTTTGGCTGCCACCGCGGCTTCTACATCACGCACAGTAGAGCCTTCATTTAACATGCCATTAAACACTTCCAACTGCTCTTTAACACTTTTCAAACTCAACAGCGCGCGCGCTTTTCCCGCAGATAACCGGCCGTCCATTAAAGCACGTTGAATTTCTTCTGGTAATTCCAAAAGACGAATGGTATTGGCCACCACCGGACGACTCTTCCCTACTTGATCAGCTACTTCTTGTTGAGTCAAATTAAATTCATCAATCAAACGTTTAAACGCAAAGGCTTCTTCGATCGCATTTAAATTTTGGCGTTGAATGTTTTCAATCAAAGCTAATTCTAATTTTTCTTGTTCCGAAGCAATGCGGACAATGGCTGGAATTGTGGCTAGTCCGGCAATCTGTGAAGCACGAAAACGGCGTTCTCCAGCAATAAGTTCATATCCCCCATCCATGCGTTCAGTTACCGTAATTGGCTGCATGATACCATGCTTTTTAATACTAGCCACCAAATCTTCTAAATCTTGATGGTCAAAAACTCGCCGAGGTTGTTCGGGATTTGGAATAATTTCTGTGAGTGGGATTTGCCAAACACGATCGGTTTTAGCCGCCGCAGCCGACTCACCCATGGTTTTTCGAGCATTGGGAATTAACGAATCTAATCCTTTTCCTAAAGCCATATAATTATTAAGTTGCTGAATCAGTTATTCCGTGCCGGTCGACAATCTCGCGCACTAAACGCTGATATGCCGTGGCGCCTTTGCCACCTGGTTCATAATGAAAAATTGATTGACCAAAACTTGGCGCTTCTGCCAAGCGCACTGTGCGTGGAATTACAGAACGGAAAATCGTATCAGGAAAATATTTATACAACTCGCTCATTACTTCTTCTGACAAACGCGTGCGTTTATCATACATAGTTAAAACTGCACCTAAAATTGCGAGCTCGGGTTTAACATGTGTTTTTACTAATTGAATAGTTTCTAAGAGTTGCCCCAAACCTTCAAGCGCATAATATTCAGCCTGCACCGGAATGAGTAATTCATCTGCTGCCACTAAACTATTAATTGTCAAAAGTCCAAGTGAAGGTGGACAATCAATGATTACATAATCATACCCATGTTGAATTTCCGCCAACAGCTCAGCCAAGCGACGTTCGCGTCTTTCCACCGTTACCAGTTCAACATTTGCACCTGCTAAATGCGGAGTGGCTGGGGCTACGCGTAAACCTGGGTGAGAAGTATTTAAAACAATATCATGCAAACGTTTTTGTTGTGACAAGGCTTCGTAAATACCATGTTGCACCCGGTCTTTGGTTAAACCCAAACCACTAGAAGCATTCGCTTGCGGATCCATGTCCACTAACAAAACATTTTTACCAAGATCAGCCAATCCTGCGGCCAAATTAATAGCCGTGGTAGTTTTACCTACCCCACCCTTTTGATTGACCACTGAAATTATTTTCATAGAATTTGTCGTGTTTTTCTGCCCATAAAAGCAGTACTTACCAGCAAGGTACCTACCATGAAAAATACAATAATACGGCCAGTCAATTCCATTTGCCACACATCAATGAGGAATAAACGCGCCACGACTAAACCAATTAATGCACCACCGTAAATCTTCAAACCTTTTTCATCATTATTAATTCCTGACACATATGAACCAATTCCAATCACAGTGTAGACGAATAAGGCAATCATCACGGCCACGCTATCACTGGCAAGTGCAGCATGAAGCGATAGCCACAAAAGTGCGTACAAAAATACTGAACCAAAAACATAGTATGGTGGGCCAGATTCTTTTTCAGCACCCTCAGTTCTAGCCTTAATCGAAGTAAAGAATACGCCCAAACCAATCCAGGCAAGTCCAATGATTAAAATAGTAAAAAAGTCCTGGTGAAAAACTCCTAAATCCCAATTATTTGATGTAAAACTTTTCAAAGATAAAAATGATGGTACCAACAAGAACATACTGGCCACCTGTGCTCTTTGAATATCATTTAAAGTTAAATAAGTCACCACTGTAGCCACGATTGCCTCAGCCGTATAAGCCATAATTAATGCATGTCCACTCAATTCTACTGAAAGCGCGGCTGCGAGCAAAATAATACTAGCACCAAAATAAATATAAAATGCTTCACGGCGCTTGGTTAATTCCCAAGTTAAAAACGCGCCTAGTAAATACAACGCACTCCACCCAGCGATCATAAGACTTTTCCATTCTTCTGCCCCCACATTCACAGTCCAGACAAGTAAAAATACAGCGGTACCAATGGCAGTCATGAGTTGTACAGTCAGATCTTTATCTTTGCTTCGCAAAATTCCAATAATATTAGTGATCAGGAAAATGACCCCAAAAATATAGGCCAATACTAATAAAATATTTGTATTGGCAATCACTGAATGCGTAATATGCGGCAGACTATACCACGCCACCACAGCCAAAGCAGCCAGATTTAATTCTCGCCAAGACGTAAAGAAGACAATCCAAATTATTCCCAAAACTACCACTAATAAATATACAAATTGACCAATATAATTTGGTGCAGGTACATTAATTAAATATGGCGCAATGGCAGCCAATAATAAACTGGCAAGGGCCAATGACCGCACTTTAAATTTCACACTAGATACACCCACAAAGACAATGCTTAGGAACATGCCAATTAAAGCCGTGAGCGGTGTAAAGAAATTATAGACTTCACGCGCAGCAAATAATGTAAGTAAAATCGTAGTAGAACCAAGTACTAAAAATATTCCGCCTTGATGTACATACTTGTGAATGCGCCACCAACCCAAAACTAAAATACCTAAGCCAGCCAAAACACCTAAAATAATCCGGCCCATTGGCCCAATCCAATTATTCAAAAATGCATAACTCGCAAACCACCCAAAACCAATTAACAAAATCAAAGCGCCGAGTTTTAAAATCCAATCCTCTTTGAGCCAATTAAAGAAACGGTCAAAAATATTTGGTACAGAAGGAGTGGTAGAGACATGAATTTCCTCAGTTACAGACCGTGTTACAACATCCTGAGTAGGTTCATTTTGTTTAGAATTAGTCCCAGCACCCTTTTCTTTAAGCTTCCATTCCAGGGTAGAAACCCGGTCGCGCAAACCCAATACCAAAAAAAGTAACACGGCTAATCCTAAAAAATTGATGATTTCCATATAGCCCAAAGTATACCACGCTCAGTTGACAAGGACAATTGGCTATGGCATAATTTTGAGGCTAAATCACAGGCCGTGATGGCGGAACTGGTAGACGCAACGGACTCAAAATCCGTCGACCGCAAGGTCATGAGAGTTCGATTCTCTCTCGCGGCACAAAAAACTCCCTATTTGGGAGTTTTTTATTTGTTCATTCTGGATTACTTCCAAGTAAAATTCTGATACGCCCATTCAGCCGCGCGCCGCGCTTCTGTAAAACGTGCGTCTATACTTCTGGCGCCAAGTACTACTACTACCACATGATTAGTTGAAGAAACTGTTTCGGCCGCAAAATTATATCCAGATTCAGGAATATAGCCCGTTTTTCCACCTACTAATTCTAAGCCAAAATTAGAAATTGCACCTGACAATAACCAATCTGTGGTTTTAATTTGTTTACCATAACGGCCATTTACATCTGCTAAATTATAAGTTGTTACGCGGACTGATTCTAATATTTCAGGTTTGCGAAGTGCTTCGGCCAGCAATACCGCAATATCGGCAGCCGTGGATTGATTGCGCGCATCTAAACCAGTTGGTTCCACCACTTTTGTGCCAGTCATTCCTAATTGCCGCGCTTTTTCATTCATTCGCCCTACAAATTCCTCACGTGTTAAACCAGTGGAATCTGCCAGTGAAAGCACAGCCCGGTTTGATGAAGAAATTAAACCAGCATTCCACAAATCTTTTACATAATAGGTTGCACCAATAGCCACATCATTATCTGGCGCGCCATCAACCGCAGCCACAGTGGTGGACGCAAAATTAATTGGCGCATCAAGTAAAACTAAAGCGGATAATAATTTGGTAACCGAAGCCATTGGCCAGGGGTCATAGGCTGCCTTGCCATAAAGCATTTTCCCTGTTCCACTATCGCGCACTACAATATTTCGACCTGTAAAATCAGCTGGGTTTAAAATTTTAGCACCTGAATTTAAAACTGGACGCTTTGGCGATGGAATAACTTCTACTTCTGGTTTGATTTTTGGTCTAGTAATGTCTTTTACATCACCTACTTTTTCTGCCACAGAAGAAGCAAAACCAGACCAGGCACTCGCTACGTTTTTTTTACTTAAAAAAATTCCAAATTTAATCAATCCAAAACCAAGCGCAACAAACAATAAAAAAGCCACGCAAACAATGAGCGGCCTTCGACCAGTAAAACTAAGATTTTCCCAAGTTGTGCTAGGCATGAATTTGTACAGTGGTTTCTGGATTAAGCGCGGCAGTTAAATGCGGATGCTCTCGCAAAGTTTCATAATCTGGTAATTCTGATACTGTGGCAATTCCAAGCTGACGTAATGCGGTTGCCGAAATTCGATACGCAGTCATTAGCTTATCCACTGAATCCTCTTCCTCTACCAAACCACGCACTGCTAAATTGCGTAAAATAATCGCGCAATTTACCCCACGAATCGCTTCAATTTCTGGACGGGTAATTGGACCCTGATACGCAACGACCGTGAGTGTTTCCAATTGTGCACGCGTTAATTCGCCCATTAATTCTTGTTTAGTAAAATCTTCAACAATTTCCGCATTAGCTGGATTGGTCACCATTTGTACGTCAGCACCAGTATCCACAATATGAATACCAGAAGCAGGATCATTATATTGTTCTTTAAGAGCGACCACCGCTTCTTCCAAAACTTCCATTTCCACACCCAAAGCCTTGCCTAGTTCTTTGCGACTAAGCGGTTTACTAGCAATAAACAAAACTGATTCTAATTCTGATTTCATACACTTTTGTTGATTATTATATCACCAAACTCTTCATCTTGGTTAATATGCACAATTCTTTGTTTAGCTAGTTCCAAAATCGCCAAAAAACTTACAATAATTTCCGTACGATTCCCCCGCTCTGACATTGAATCTAATAAATTATATGAACTTTGGGTATCAAGTAATTTGCGCAAATGTTCAATTTTTTCTTTGAGTGATACGCGACCATCAATCTTAGTTTGGGGTAATGGTTTTGGTGGTTTTAATTTACTCACCAATTTTGTCATGCTTTCAGCCAGTGATTGTAAAGAAACATTTTCTGGCAAACCTTCGGGAATAATAATTTCTACTGGGTGTGCGCGAAAATAACTATGCGCGTTTTCCAGCCAACGGCGATTAAGATCATGGCTTACTTTAACAAAGTGTTGATACAACCGTAATTGATCAGCCAAACTCGGACCTTCATCTTCAATAGGCGCAAACATTGGTAAAAGCGCGCGCGATTTTATATATAATAATCGCGCCGCTACAATTAAAAAATCTGCCACTTCGTCTGCTTCCCGATTATCTTCGGGCATGGCATTTAAATATTGCAGAAATTGATCAGTCACTTCACTAATCGCCACCTCAGAGATATCTTTCTTTTTTTCTTCAATCAATGACAAAAGAAGATCTAGCGGACCATTAAATTCTTTTGAAGTGAAATCCATAGCCGGATTATTCCGCAAGTTTAATATGCAATTCTTTGAGTTGTTTATCATCAACCGCACTTGGACTTCCCATCATTGGCTCTTCAGCGCGTTGATTTTTTGGGAATGGAATCACGGCGCGAATATTTTTTTCGCCAAGGAATAACATGAGCAAACGATCAATGCCCGGCGCAAAACCACAGTGGGGAGGTGCCCCGTATTCAAAGGCATCAATCATGTGACCGAATTTTTTATTCACTTGTTCACGTGTGTAGCCCGCAATTTCAAAAGCGCGGTACATTACTTCTGGATCTTTATTGCGCACCGCACCACTTGAGAGTTCCAAACCATTAGCAATAATATCGTATTGATCCGCATTAATCGTGAGCGGATCTTGCGTATTCAAAGCTTCTAAGCCACCTTGTGGCATGGAGAATGGATTGTGACCAAAATCAATTTTATTATCAGTATCACTCCATTCAAACATTGGGAAATCAACGACCCAGGCCCAAGCAATCATGTTTGGATCTGCTAATTGTAATTTTTCCGCACAGAGCGCACGAACAGCACCAAGGGCTTTTGAGGCCACCATTGGTTCATCTGCCACAAAGAATAAAATACTTCCAGCTTCAACGTTCAAGGTATTGCGAAGTGTTTCTAATTCTTCAGGCTTAAAAAATTTCGCAATTGTTCCTTCAAACTCAGTAGTATATTTTAACCAAGCCAAACCTTTGGCTTTGTTACGTTTAGCAAGTTCAGTAAATTCTTCATCAATTTGTTTGCGAGTAAAATCGGCGCCTTTTGGTACAGTAATTACGCGCACAGCTTTAGCATCAGCAAACACGCTAAATCCAGTGGTTTTGGCCCATTCACTCACATCCACAATTTTCAAATCATAACGCAAATCTGGGCGGTCACTTCCATACGTATCCATCACATATTTGTATGGAATGCGTGGAAATGGTTTTTCCTGTACTTTTTTACCGGCTACTTTTTCCGTGAGTTCAATAAAGAGTGGTTCCATGAGTGCAAAAAATTCATCACGCTTTAAGAAACTGGTTTCCACATCCAATTGATAAAATTCACCTGGGCTACGATCAGCCCGTGGATCTTCATCGCGCATACATGGCGCAATTTGATAATACCGGTCCATTCCACCTACCATTAACAATTGTTTATACTGTTGTGGGGCTTGTGGAAGCGCGTAAAATTTTCCTGGGTGAATCCGACTTGGTACCAAAAAGTCACGCGCACCTTCTGGTGAAGATACGGTTAAAATTGGCGTAGAGATTTCAATAAAATTTCTACTATCCATGAAGTTCCGAATGAACTGAATCATTTTATGTCGGAACAAAATATTATTTTTCAAATGTTCGCGGCGCAATTCCAAATACCGATATTTCAAACGCAATTCTTCATCTTCCTCTTCTTTGTGTGCATCAAAAATTTCAAATGGTAATGTTTTGGCTTTACTTAATACTTCCAATTCTACTGCCTGAATTTCAATCGCACCAGTACTCATTTCAGCGTTCACCGTTTTTTCTGCACGCATCACCACTTGACCCACTACTTTAATTACATATTCATATTTGAGCTCATCAGCGAGCGCAAAATTCGCCACTGTGTCTGGATTAAATACTACTTGAGTCAGACCATAACGATCACGCAAATCAACAAAAATCAAACCACCAAGATTGCGGCGCTTATGCACCCATCCAGATAGTGTAACAGTAGTACCAGCATGTTCAGGACGCAATTCTCCGCAGGTGTGGGTTCGGAAGGACATAAAAATTAAGCTAATTAAGCTTTCCCAATTTTAGCTAGTTTTAGAGCTTTTGGCAACCC
>CAYYQC010000005.1:0-24784 GCA_964473715.1 uncultured Gammaproteobacteria bacterium | reverse complement strand
CTCAAAATAGTATCTACTACGGTTATCGCTTAACTTAGCTCTTTTTATTGTTTTAGGTTACATATTTTGTCTCTCTTTAGCAGACAAGGCATTGTGTTCAGTGCTTTACCTGCTACAGAGAGACCTCGGATAGTCTACGGCGTTCGACACGCCATCCGAGTTTCCCTTTCTGTGGGGTAAGTGACATGGAGTTTTTCCGTGTACCATGGTCCCTCATGGCCGCTCTGGCCATGTCGCTCGCCAGCTGCGACGAAGCTGGTAATCGTCGTCAGATCGACGACGTTGGGGCTGCCCCCATCAACGATACCTCCGCCAACCCTAAGGCAGATTGGGTTGACGACAACGACGGCTCCACTGACGGAGTCGCAATTGACGGTTCCGACGATGGAACCGATACGGCGGATTCGTCCGATGCCACCGGCGGCAGCGATGCCACCGGAAGCTCGGACGTGATCGACTGCTCTGTCCCTCCGGACGACTGTGACTTCATCGATGGCCAAGCCCTGATCTGCGACGAGATCACGGGCCAGCCAGAGGAGGTTTGGTCGTTCTGGAATCCGGAAACTTGTGCTTGGGATCTCAACACGGAGACCTGGCCGAACCCGGAACGAGTAGTGGTCGGGGGCATCCCGTCGCACGAGGCACAGTCCTACCTAGACGTGCTCGAGTGCAGGGTTCCCTGAACCAGCCGTGATCTACCGGTGTCGCCTTCCAAGCGGCACCGGAGTCACCAATGAGTTTAAGACTTAAATTTATTGGTGAGTAAAAAATCCTGCATATGCAGGATTTTTTATTTTATGATTTCTTATTGATCTATGTAGGCGTTACAATTATTTTACCCTTATAATTTACCCACGGTGTATCTAGTCCGGATTCACATCGATCAATAGGAATAGAATTTTCTGTTGGCTTAAATTTACTATAACACCCATTACCTCCACTACATGATCCATTACACCAACCCCAGTTATCCAACACTTGAACTTTTGGAGTGAACGTACACACAAACGCTGTATTTTCTGCAGTATGACCACCTTGTCGGTATAAATAATCTCGCTCACCAGCGTCAAGTGTCCCAAATGGTGTTTTGGCGATTTCTTTGGTACATGAATAATTATGAGTAAATTCAAAGTAATCTGGTGTACAAGCACGAGAAGTATTACCAAATTTAAAGGCTGCGACATTACAGGTACCACCAGTTGGACAATCGCTATTTGTCTTACAAGTTAATTGTGGCGCATTACTACATTCACGCAGAGTAGTGGCAGTGGTATCCACCGGTGACATACAAACTGGTTTATGATTTTTATAATCACCATACTTACCTTCATTGGTTGGAGTAGTACCATCTCCCCAATCCACCATTACCCGTTTAATAGGCATGCGATTATGATCAGCAAAAGCAAAGAATTTAACCACGGTAGTTAGATTATTTTTACCATACAGAGGGTCAGTTAAATTATCACCATCAACGTCCTCTTCACCATTCCGTTGATTTACAGTAATTTCATTCGCCGCGGAGACAGTACATCCAGCCGTTGTGCCAAACATGCATTTTTCCGTATTAAGGGAATAAATTTGTGGGGGCAATAATTTTACACCAAACGCATCGGTAGTGGTACTTGATTTATCTCTTGGATCAGAGGTTGATTCTGCCTTTCCTTTCCAGATAATATTATTATCAAAAATTCCATTTTTTACCTGTCTAAAAGTCATGGCAAAATAATTTCGCAAAAGATACTCTAAGCCGCTACCCACATCATGTCCAACAATTATTGTACCTTGTTTATTCTCATCAATAGTATATCCATAATACACACTTTCAATAGAAGGTATTGGATTAAATACGCAAGGTCGACCACTACCACTATAGTAATACCCTTCTTTATTATTACCTGAAAAAGCAGGGTAGAGAGAGTTATTACATGCGAGCGGTCTACCAGTGATATTTTGATCATTAAAAATATATCTACGGAGTCCGTAAATCCAATTGTCGCCCTGCAAATAAACATTCGCATCCAACTCTGTTGACCCAAAAGGTCTAAATTGATTTTCAATTCCTTTTAATTTTGAACCGGACCATGTAGCATTTGTGAAAGCTTTGTTGGATATAAGATTTTTTTCATCATAAACTTGTGCAAATTCTACACATCTAGGTACAATTTCGGCACCTTCTGCCAAATAAATTAATACATCATGACCATTAAAAATATTTGAAAAATCAACACTGCTTGTTTGCAAACTAAGCGTATTATGTGTGAATCCTTTTTCTCCATCTGTATCAAAAATAGTATATACAGAATAAACAGAACGCTGAGAACTTAAATTATTTTCTATTTTCCAATTTTTTAGTCCACTAATTGCATTTACACTAACTGTTGCACTAGATTGAGTTGGACTATTGCTCATAAAATCTTCAATCACTTTTTCAGCAAACACTTTAGGGCTATCCAAATCAACCATATTGACGCTATCGGCTAACGCAAAGCCACCAAGCACCACCTTCCCTTTATCTATTCCAGAATTGATCACTGCTCTATACACAATCTTAATTACTCCTGGAAATTTAGAGTTGTTTAAGCTACCAAAGTTATTGTGACTAACTATATATGAGTAGTTATAGTCTAAAGTGCCTGAGTTAACTTTTTTTGATGCCAATTTTTTAAGATAACTATTAGGTATCTCCATATCAAACGAATCTGAACTAGGATTAAGGAACCGTAAATAGATCAGATTACTTACTTCTGGCTCTAATATTGTTAACGGAGAAACATACCGTTTTGAATAACTGTTAGTATCACGAAGTTTTTGTGGGGTAGTGCCTACCAAGTAATGCTGATATGGTAAAGATGATGTTTTCAGAACAATCGTATTACGGTTATTTATAGAACCATCTTCTGCATTGTCCAAAGTCCAATCATATTTTTTAGATTTCCAAAGGTGTTTTTGTGCGTATGAATACACTAATTTACCATAAAAATTTGCATCAAATTTATTTTTTACTAAAGAATCACAGTATGCGTCTCCATTCAAACAAAAAGCTTCTCCATCTGCATTAGGATCAGTAATTTGTTGATTTCCTAGCTTAAAAGACCAAAGAGCGTTCAGATCTTCTCCGGCAGTGTCAAAAAAGTAATCAGTATCATACACCCCTGAAGAATTTCGACTCGCTTCAGTACAGAAAATTTGTCCACCAACCACTGCCCGGTCTTCGGCAGTTTTTGTGACCGCATCCAAGGCTGGATAATATCCAGCTTCGCTGTAACGATTAAAATTATCGTAAATACTGGCTGCAGAATCAACTGGCAACCATGTTAAACAAGCATATTCATTTCTGGTGCGATTGATTGGGCGGCTATAATCATATTCTAAACAGAAGCCACGTAAACCTAATTGGGTTTGGACTTCTTGAACTTTGTCACACACACCCGCGGAAACTAATTTATCATCTTTATACACTGAACAATCTGCATCCAATCCACAAGTTTGACCATTTCTGTCTCCGCCCGTACAAATACCACCAGCGTATTTTTGATCTGGAAATTTATAATAATCCGTGACACCGCTACGGTAAGTAACTTTTTGATACTCACAAGAACAGTCACCATTTTGACAAACATTGGCACCTTCAAGACCTGGAAGATTGGAAACTGAGTGTGTACGTTCTGGCCCACCAGGAATGGCGGATTTGAAAACCTCCATTTTGGTAGAAATTGTCGATGGGAATGGAGAATTATTTTCTGGGAAAGCTTTACAAATACCTGGCTCCAAACTATCGGCCAATTCGGCGACAGTATCAGCAGAAGCAGGGAAATTAGCAGAAGCAGGGAAAATACATTTTTCTTTATAACACACACCGCCTGTATTATTTCCTGAACCACAACGATTTACAAAGTCAGTTTTATTAGTACAATCAGACTTGGCATTTTTAGCTTCAAACCCAATGTAAGCATTTGGATCATTATCAAAGAAAATGGAAACCATTTCACTAATTGGGAATTTCTTATACAAAGAATATCCAGAATAATCTTCACCAAACCAAGAAGTTGTGCGACTAGTATAAGTGGATTCTTGTAAAACAGCTGCGGTTTCTGAATCATTGGTCCATTCACCACATTCCAAATTACCATTTAATTGTCTGCAACCCTTATACTCGTAACAGATCTTACGCTTCTGACCATTTACTTCTACGGTTGCATAAGTTTTACAAGTAAGCCATTCTGAACACTGTCTGTCTTGCACCACTTTAAGTAAAATATTAGTGTCTTTATTTGTGCCAGCCACCGGAGTAACCTGACTATATTTTGGAGTTGCAGCGGCAGAAGCAGCCGCAGTAGCCACTGAATCATATAATTTAGCTGGATTTTCTGTTTGATCAAAGAGAACACAACCAGCCTTAAGCCCAGCCTTACCATCACACTCAGCGGCGGCGCGTTTAATTGCATCATCAAAAATCACATAATATGATTTACCAAGACCAGTATTACCTTCTACATTGGTAGAATCAGAAGTATCAGTCGGGTCACGAAGTTCAGTACATTGAGACTGTTCTAATGGACAGGTTCCTACATATCCTTTATATCCAGTAGATTTATTAGACCAAATACCATACTCACCATTATTAAAGAAGTTGTCATAACAAGCTACAGCACCAATGTCCACACAAGACACATTTGCGCCAGTACCACAGTCAGTTTTTTCTTTACATAAAACTTGAGTATTGTTTGAACAACGCCCCACACCTTTTTGGAACCAACCAGAAACCACAGTGGCACCAGTTGGAGAATTTGTAACCGTGACATTTTCTTTATACTCACAAATTTTATTACCAATCAAAGCCGGATCCTTGAAATAAGAGACAGAGTCACCAGATTTATATTCTCCACAACCCGCTTCAGAAGTGCTACACAAAATTTGATCGTATTTATCTGGGTTATTTAGCACCATGCTTTGGGAAGAAGTTGGGAATTTAAAACCAGCATTACCAGTGCTTGTGGCCAACACCTGATCTTCCAAAGCTACTTTCTGACAACCAATAAAACGATTTTCACATTTAAATTCCTGACGTAGTGACAAATACATGGTACTAGTGGTATCAGCCGGCACAATAACCGTTGACTGAGTAATGGCTGAATTTGGAATTAGAGCCACAGTGAGGGGCGCACTAATTGTTGCCCGTTTTACATAACAACCAGTTTGACCAGCAGGCACAGTACAAGTACCAATTTCCCCTGCTTTAGGGTCAGTTTGATTTCCTTGTAGAGTAACTTTTAGACTACAGGTGGTATTTTGTGTGCCAGCACACCACAAATTAAAGGCCATGGCATCTTTGGTAGATACAGTATTATTACTGTCTGTGAAAGCAGTACAGCCCACAGCCTCAGAACGACATAATCGATCAAAACCCGTCGTATATTCTGAGCGGCCCAAACTATCAGTGTAAGCACGACAACCCAAAGCTGCACCAGGGAATCCATCAACAGGATCTGCGTCACAAGCTTCTGGGGCATCAGCAAAAATTGTTTTACCATTTACAGTTCTTTGTACTTTCCAAGAATTTTTAATTAAATATTGTTTGTCAGTAATCACTGATAAACGGAAATTATCAAGATAGTAAGGACTGCCTGAATTTGATCGAATTATTAAACGATTAACGTGAGTTGGATCACCACTAAATTGAACTGGTCCAAGACGATATGCTTGCCAAGTAGTGCTAATTGGTACTTTGGTTGTTTGATTTGTAACCGGATTAAGCGTGAATTCACCCACTGCCTTACTAAGGCCACCCAATTTATCTTCAAAATAAATTTGTAAATTTTGAGGATTACCACGAGCCCAGAATTCTAATTCATAGAACTTATTATTTTCCAAAGTGCCACTGGCAAATTGATATACGGCCGTAACCGTAGATAATTCCAATGAGTATTGACCCACAGTTACAGACTCAGGACGAATTTGACCTGTATTCCAACCTGCTTTGGCAGCCACCAAAGGTTCATCTGCGCTAAGTACAGGTTCAAACTTCATTTCCAAAAGTGAAAATTTATTATTCGCACCTTTACCAGAATACGCGCGACAACCCACCGCCGCAGGCGCACAAGCCTTGGCTTCATTTGGCAAGCTGGTTGTGTAATATACGCAAGAACCATTTTGATAAATACCGCCGTTGTAACAAACCTGACAATTATTCGTAGTGTCGTCCCATTTACCACCTTTAGCAGTACACAAAATTTGTGTATTAACATTAGTTGGTGCGGCTTTTAAGAAACTTTCAGTTTTGCGTAATGGATGACAAGCAGATGAAACAGTGACAGTTTTTTCTAACAAACGATAATAAATCTTACCTTGTGCATCATAAAAAGCCCGACAATCTGGTTTGGCCACGTTACTTCCATACGGATTGGCCAAAGCTGCTTCATAAGAAGTTTGGCTACATTCAACAAAGTATTTTTTCAGGGTTTCAGTATCGTATTCATTGTACGCAGGAGAACCAACTGGCAAATTAATATCATTAGTAATGATTTCACTATATCGATCAGTCGCTTCACTAGAAACAGGGCGTAGCGCGTGAGTACGCAAAACGTATCCCTGATTTACCGTACCTTCCCAAGTGTAATATGTTTTTTGATTAGTTTCATTTGGTAATTCACAATATTGCAAATCAGTATAATATTCTAAACTTTCACCACCAGACTTAGCTTTATCAATATTAGTAAATTCACTACAGCCTTCTTCAGATTGAGTACATGATTTAGCAGTACTTGGAATAAAGTGCATTGGGAAAACTTCTGGTTCAAAAGCACCACGGTCAGTTGGCTGCTCTTGTTTAAAAGTATCATAGCCAACACAACTTGCATTACATTGATTTCCACCAACCACACCAGTAACCATGTCACCACCATCGGCTGGTTTATAAGCTTCACAACCAGTTTCTTCTCTGGTACAAGCTGGCGCAAACGGAGCACAAAGTTTAGATTCAGGACGAGTAGATAAAGAAGCCACTTCCCCATCAGTTTCTGGCCACACTTTTTGACCAGTAGTTGGATTGGTTACCAAATAACAGGATTCAAATAAATTGATTGGAGCTTTTTTTACATATTCTAATTCACCACGAGTACCATTACCGTTTACCCGATATAGTGCGCTACAACCTTCCATGTTTGTTGGACATGACTGCGCTTTAATAGTGCCATTAAAATTAATCGTTGGATTTTTTCCAGCTCTAATTTCATCTGGAGTTGGAATTTGACTACTATTTACCCAACCTCCAGTAGCCAATGGCTTAACTGAATAAGTACGACAACCCACAGATTGAGCATTACACTGACCAACATCTAAAGTCCGAGAAAGATAACCAACTGCTTGGTTAGTTCCAGATTTTACATAAGTTTTACAAGTATTAAATTGTGGTGAACAACTCTTACCTGGAATTTTCCAAGTATTTTTTTCACGCAAACAATATCCATACGCACCAATACATTTACCAGTACCATCTTCGGCAATACAAGTAGAAATATCCGCACATTCATTGGTACGCAAATTATTTTGGTCAGACACCAAAGCTGTCGTATATACTTTGGCCTCACAACGAGGTTCTGGTAAACGAATCACCCAATTTGGATCAATTAAATGACAGAATGGATGTGCGCTGTCTGCTACACCAGCTTTATCAGTACTATAATTACAATCATCAAAACCTTTGACTACTTTTTCCAAAGTCCAATTTTCTGGATGATCTGGATCTGCTTTGAGTGCAGCAATTTCAAAACCTAATGGTAAAATACGAACCTTACGAAGTTTTTGTAAATTTGAATAACAATATTTTTCTTGGAAACATTTTTTACCACTTTTAGCATCAAGAACATTATCAATTTCACGGGCAGGACCGATAAGCGGCCAATTACCATGCAAAACATTATTTTTTGGATCTAACGCCTGCGCAATGGTAAGTGGTTTAAGTTTGAAATCCTTTAATCCTTTGGCCAAACCCGCGTCCATGACACAATGATTTAATCCAGGATTTTCTGGGCAAGAAGTAAATTCTTCCACTAACGGATACACGGTTTGTTGTTGTTCAGGAATGGTTGTAAAGAAATAATTAAACGCGTTTTGCGCAATTTCACGATTCCGATTCACGACACCAGCAAATTCATTAAGTACACTGGCCGCGCCACCGCCACTAGCACCGTCACCACTACTGTCATCTGGAAATAAACCACCAGACAACACAGTATCCATGAGCTGTGAAGCAAAAGTATTTATAAACAAACTAGCTGCACTAGGAATTACTGACAATAAATTTGAACCATAAAGACCAGCAATTTGCTGGTTAACATTACCTTGGGTATTTTTTACTGTTAAGGCTTTGGATTCTTCACCGACAATTTGCGCTGGAGTTTTAATTTTGCCTGAAATTGGGTCAACCACTGGTTTGTATCCATTTCCAGAAATTAAATCTGCTTGAGCGGCTGTTAAAGCTTTGGCTTGTTGCTGTTCTACAGTAGCCACCATGGTAAACACTTTACCAATATCAGTTTCATCAATTTTAAGAGAATTGGCCATGGCATAAGCCGCAATATCATACCCGTCTAATTTAGCAGCCGTGCCCGCGGCCGCTGTAGCTGTATCAATGGCATTTTCAATAGTTGACCATTTACAATTAGGTTCTGGTGGACCTTCTGGAGTAATGTACAATTTTCGGAGACTTACTTTAATTGATGCTTCTAATTTAAGTGAAGCGTCCAAAGGATTATTTGGATTACACAAACTTTTAATACCAAACGGACTACCTAATTCATCTACAGCACTGGCCACACTATCAAGACCAACACTTTTAAAATAACCTGCCCCACCTTGCTGATAAATCAAAGCTCCTTGTCCTTTACCAGCGGAGCCCAAATATACCGCCGCATCATAAGCAATTTTACGCATGAAATATGAAAAACCGTTGAGCAAACTGCCCATGGCACTGGCTAACAAGGTTTGTTCAGTTACCTCCCGAGACCACTTAATATTAAAAGTAGCATCAGCAGTTGGATTACTTACCACCAATTGGGCATTGGCCACATTTGGCACAAATAAAAATACTAGTTGGGTAAGTGCCAAAAAAATAAGTAATGATTGACTAAGTCGTGAACGTTGCTTTGAAAAAAAAGCCATAAACAATTAAGGAGTAGTGCTCGAAGCATTCATAAATAAGTTCCGGGCCATTTTTTGCAACGTTGCATTATCAATGCCCTCTAATGTTTTGGAATCAATTTTACCAGTACTCAAAATTAAAGCGCGCAATTGGGTTGGTTCATTAATTGCAGCTTCTAAATCAAACTTTTCAACATCTGTTCCACTTGTAGGTGCAGTACTAGAAGCTGTAGTTGGCAAGCTATTAATTTGATTTACCGTGTTAGTTAATGCATCCATAGCATTAAACCCATCACCAAGCAGGGCTGAAGATAATGATGATGTGACGGTCACACCAGTCGCTGCGCTTGTGGCACATTGGTCCCCTTCTGGACAAAGAGGGTCAGTACCTTGGTCAATTTCTGTTTTATCATTAATTGAATCTGAATCCGTGTCAGGCAAGTAAGGACTAGTCGTATATTGATTCAATTCCTCAAAATCATTTAAACCATCATGATCAGTATCAATACTTTTTAATCGTGCTTCATCAGTGGCCACTATTCGTGACAATGAAGGTGTTTCACTTGGCTTAATAACAAACGGACCATACACCGTATTGCGAAGTTGTAATGCACCAAGCCCAATCGTCATAATCGCAAAAATGAGCATAAAAACAAAACCTGTCTTTTGCTCGCGACTAAATCCTGATAAATGCATGGCGGTTGGCGACATAGCCAACAATATTAATATGCATGGATTATAGCAAGAAAAACCAATAGCTCCAAATCTTTGAGATGGTAAAGTGGATAATTATTTGAGCTCTGGCGCTAAAATTACGAATAATTCTTCCCATTCACGCATTATCAGTGATTCGGCGCGTGCATTGGGATTAATTTTAGCCATTTCCATGGCCTTGGCCACGGTCTCAGAAGGTACAGAAAGCTGAGTAGCAATTGTGTTCACCATTTTTTTTCGTTTATGTGCAAAGGCCGCATGAACCATGCGCATAAATGCATCAGCTTCTGGTCGAGATTTTATATTACTAATTGAAACCACGGCTGAATCCACTTTTGGACTTGGCCAAAAAGAACCACGCGGTACAGGTGTGACAAATTTTGGGTCACCAAAATAATGCGTGAGCACGGTGAGGCTGCTGGCATCAGAAACACTGGTGTATTTAGTCTTTTCACCAAGCGGAGCACATAAGCGATCAGCCACTTCGCGCTGAACCATAACTACAATTTGCTCTGGCAAAGGATCTAATTCAAAAAAAGTTCTAATGGCGCGGGCCGTAATTTGATATGGCAAGTTAGCCACAATTTTATATTTTTTCAAAGCCTTTACTTTGGCAGGCAATTCTTTGAGCGCATTACCCCAGACAATTGAAACATTTTTGTATTCAATACTTTGTCCCTGCCAATAATCTCTGAGCTGTTGTTCAATTTCAAAACTGATTACTTCTTTGGCATTTTCTGCCAAAGCCATGGTAAGCACACCAAAACCTGGACCAATTTCCACTACCGTATCTCCAGGAGAAATATTCGCCGCTTCCATCATTTCCCTGATAGGTCGGTCTGAAATTAAATAATTTTGCCCATACTGCTTGGTTGGCTCAAATCCAGCGTCAATACAGAGCTGTTTTAAATGCGATGGTTTGAAAAGGTCAGAGTAACTCATGTGTTTTAATTTTGTTTCTTTAATCCAGCACTCGAATAATTATTACTTGCATTCCACAAAAGCCATCCACCATTTGGATATTTTTCCACAGCATCAATTTGCGCTCGAATTTTACTGGCATCATAACGCGCGCCAATATGAAAAGCTTGTAACCACGGCCGTACTTCGGCTCTTGTAGATGTACTAAAATATTTACTTCCTTGTTTCATCCCATTATTAATCACTGCGCCTGGATGTTCAGCCGGATTATCAAAATTTAGATATCCTTTTGGATAATGTGATGGGTACATCATTGGAGAAATATAATCCATTACTTGGTTAGCATCTACTAAACGCTGACCAATGGACATACCGTCATGACGTTCCATGACAAAGCCAAAAAAGTCTACGGAAATATACGCTGGTTCATTAATTAATTGATCAGAAAGATATTTATAAAACGCACCCATATTATCGTAGCGATGTTTAGTGGTGGAAGAAAAAACCGCAGTACTTAAATCGCCATCAGTGGGAAAACGCACATAATCAAAATTGATTTCATCAAAACCAAGAGCAATAGACTCTTTAGCAATCGCCACATTATAATCCCAAATTTCACGCTTAGTTGGGTCTAACCAAGCCAAACCTAAATTATCGCGCCACAATCCCCCTTTTTTAGATTTAATCGCTAAATTTGTTTTAGCATTTGCCAGCGCGGGGTCTTGAAACACGGTTTGACGCGCAATTACATAAATATTCTTATCATGGAATTTTTTAATAATCCCTGGCAAATCTTTCATTACCGGATTCGCGGTTTTCAATTCCACAGCCAACGGTACTTTGGTGTCGTACAAAATTTTTCCCGTATAATCTTTGGTATCAATGACGACCGCATTTAATTCTGTGGAATCAATCAATTTAATCATTGCTTCTACTTTAGCAGAATTAGCCACTGAAGATGCTGTTAGATAAATTCCTTTGGCCGCTTGTTTTGGTGGTTTAACTCGTACAGGAACAGTTGGCTCTGCGTCTGCAAAGGTAAAAACTTCAGGCGCTGTACTTGGTTCAGCTTTAACAATACTTACCAAACCAATGGCTAAAAAAATCGCAAATAAACCAAAGGCACGACAAGAGTTCATAATTCTACAGTTACAGCACCTTGGCGAACAACTTCAATGTTACCAAGTACTAATTTAATAATGGTTGATGGTAAAACTTCTGGCAAATTACCTACGTCAATGAGTATATCAGGTTGCGCGCTTTTTGCCTCAAACACCCTAATTATTTCCTGTGCCGAATACATTGGCGGTTTACCAGCCTCATTAGCAGAAGTAGATACTAGTGGTTTACCCAATGATTCAGACAATTCCCGAGCAATAGGATGACTGGTGACTCTAAAAGCCAACCAACCATCAGCACTAACTACACCATCAGCCAAAGCGGTAGAAGATGAAGCTTGTACAATTACGGTTAGTGGGCCAGGCCAATATTTTTTATTAATTAATTCTAGCCGCTCATCCCAAACAATATATGGTCTAATTTGTTCTAGTTCTGCCACTACCACCAACATTGGTTTTCCTGCCTCTCTTCCTTTAATTTGAAAAATTTTATTTACTGCTTCCTGATTAGTTGCATCACAACCAAATCCATAACTGGTTTCAGTTGGATATGCAACAGTTTGGCCTTCGCGAAGCGCCTCTGCGGCCGCAGCTACATTAATTACATCAGCGACAATATTCACAGTTTAATCTTTTTTAAAAAATTAAATATTTTATATTTAAATACTTGTACAGGAATTTCAAAAGCTTGTCCAAACGTATAACGTGTGCCACCAAAACGAATCTTAAAACGCGTTACTCCTGAAAGAGAATGATTTTCACCTCCTTCTGGAGCCACTCCCCAGAAATCATACACTTCATAACCTTTTTCTTTGGCGTGTTGAATTGCCTGCCATTGAATTAAATATGAAGCCATGGCATCACGATGTTCACTACTAGAAGCACTATGTAAATATGTATATGTTTTTTCAAATCCTACAAATATGGCTGAGGCCAAAGCTTTATTTTCTAAATATACTGTTACTTGTTCCACTAAAGGACAGTTTACCATTTTGTCATAATATTCACGCGGGTGTGGAGCAAAATTATCTCGAGCCGCAGTTTCTTTCATTAATTCATGAAAAACTTCTGTATTTTTTTCCCATGATACGCGTAAATTTTTAGTTTCTGCTTGGCGAATACTGTATCTGGTTTTTTGGTGCATGGACGCAAAAATATCAGCTACCGGTTTCCCAAGGTCTAAAAGAACTGTTTCTGCTGGCTGACGATTTTTAACCTTATACGCACCCACTGGTAATTGCGGCAATGGCGCATATGATTCAAACCGGATAAATAAGACCTTTTTATCTGCCTTAGCCAAAGCCTTTATTTCCTTGCAAGTTTCCAAGGACAAGTCAGCATGTGGGATATACCAAAAACCACCTAGCGGGGTTTGGTGAACCAATACTAGGACTTTACCTTGGGACAAAGCCAAAAACCTGGTTTTTACCCCAGTTTGCTCTTGGAAATGACCCCATTCCTCTGACTGCAAAAAACTTATCATCATGGGTATAGCATAACCCAAAATTAGACTTTGCGCTACCCAGGCTACCCAAGGGACAAAAGACTTGATTTTTTCTTAAGCCTAAGATATACTGTGGGTAATTTCCCTTAGGAATTTTATTTATTTCTCACGCACTTGTATGGGTTTACCATCAAAACAACGCACCAATCGCTCTAAACGCGAACGTGCTGCTCACTTTGCCCTTAAACCAATCACGGTTCAGGTTGATGCAGACGGACATGCTCACCTTCCTCACCGCGCTGCTAAAAACGGTATATACCGTGGTCGCAGTATTAAAGCTTCGACAGTTACCAAAGCTCCTAAAAAAGCTAAGCCAGCTACTAAGCGCAAAACTTCTGCACACCGCGCTACTGCCAAATACCAAAGTTCAGCTAAACGCGCTGCTCGCAAAACTAAGTAATATGTCCAAACGGCATGTTGCACGGTCAGTTATTATGCAATCCCTATACCAATGGGATTTCAAAGGCAGACCAAGCGCAGCCATGCCCGCGATTATTGAACAAGTTACCAGTGAATTTGGTGCAGGTATTGAAGAAACTGCTGAGTATGTTAATGACACTGTTCTTGGTGTTGTAGACAATGTTGAAAAGATTGATGCTGAATTAACTGCGTTTGCGCCTAACTGGCGTTTAAATGACATGTCAATTGTTGATCGTAATATTCTTCGTCTTGGTGTATACGAACTTAAATTCACGCAAAATATTCCACCAAAAGTTGCGATAAATGAAGCCATTGAATTAGCCAAATCATATGGCGGTCCTTCATCTGGTAAATTTGTGAATGGAATTTTAGGTGCCATGTTCAATGCCATGCCGGTTGCCAAAACCGCACCTCAATCTGAAACAGAAACCCAAGCCTAATATGCCAGTACCAGATTACGCAGAAAAAAAATTTGCTGCCCTTGAAGAAAGAATTGGGATTACTTTTAATAATCCTGACATGTTGGTACAGGCCTTGGTACACCGGTCTTTTTTAAATGAAAATCGCGCTTTTCCACTTGCCCACAATGAAAGACTGGAATTTTTGGGCGATGCTGTGCTAGAATTGGTCGTGACTGAATTTTTGTTCCACAACTACCTGAATCCAGAAGGTGAACTTACTAACTGGCGAGCTGCTTTAGTAAATGCCAACATGTGTGCTATTGTGGCCGAAGACATTGGTCTTGAACCATACCTTTTCCTTTCTCATGGCGAGTCCAAAGACGCTAACACCAAAGCCCGTGGCTATATTTTGGCCAATGCTTTGGAAGCAGTCATTGGGGCCGTATATTTGGACCAGGGTTGGGACATGGCCAAACAATTTATTACACGTTGGGTAATTTCCAAATTGCCTGAAGTATTGGAACTTGGTTTATGGATGGATCCTAAATCTCGTTTTCAAGAATCAGCACAAGAAATTGTTGGGGTAACACCTACCTATCGTGTACTCAAAGAAGAAGGCCCTGATCATGAAAAGAATTTTGTGGTTGGTGTGTATCTTGGCAAAGAAAAAGTCGCTGAAGGTTTGGGAACAAGTAAACAAGAAGCGCAAACAGAAGCAGCTGAAGCCGCTCTCCGCTTAAAAGCCTGGAAAGGTCCAAAAGTGGCCATTATTGAGCGGAAAGAAAACGATCCAATCGGTTAAAACAATTTATACGGGCCGGTAGCTCAGCTGGTAGAGCAGGGGACTCTTAATCCCAAGGTCCTGGGTTCGATCCCCAGCCGGCCCACGTAGAAAAACAGCTTTACAAATGAGCTGTTTTTTAATAGAATGCATTGGCTACGCTCCTGTGGTGCAACGGATAGCACAGCAGCCTTCGAAGCTGTTGATCTAGGTTCGATTCCTAGCGGGAGCACTATTTACCTAATCCTTCTTTATGACCAAAGAAACGGAATCGGTGCCTTTAGAGCATATTGTAGATTCAGTAGACTCTTCTTTTAAAATCTACAAAAAACCAGAGCTAAAAAGTTTTGAACCTCCCAAAGACGGGGATATTTTGAGACGACTAAAAGATCGTTCTTCAGATCAAGCTAAAGGTTTTGAAATAAAAAGAGTAAAAACAGCAGACGGAGTAGAACACTTACAGATTATTGAAGGTAAAGAAACTAAAAATTTTACCGTAGAGATGGTAGAAGGACCAGAAGATCCCAATCTTAAATCACTCTACACGCTGATGGAACAAACTTTTAAACCAGAAGACATGCAAACCTTTGAGAGCGTTCAAGATTGCACAGTTGGTAAGAGTTACGGTGTAGAATGCTTGAGAAATACACAATATTTTGTTATTAAGGAAGGTGGTGAAGTAGTTTCGGCATTAAGCGGGTTTCTTGCAGATTTAAGAGATCAAAATGACCAAGCAACCGGAGAAGATGTTTTTTTATTAGGGTATGCAGTCACAAAAGAAAACATGAGAAAATATGGTCTTGCTCGAGAGGCGTATATTAAAGCACTTGAATTCATTTTAAATGACGCTAAAAATAAAAACAGCAAAATTATCGGCGTAGCTGGCGAATGTACTTGGACTTCTGAACACTTTTGGAATCGAGTGGGGCTGAACAGAATTTATATAAAGGGAGATGACTTTGATTTTCGCGAACTTGAATACGTACACCCACCCCTGGATTATGATACAATTTCCGGAGAAAAAAATCCTGAGACAGATGAAGGACCTGAGCATTTAATGGTTCACATGTTTAATCCAGCAGATGAAAAAGGTCCAGAATTTGCAAAACGCCTCGGTTCAATAGTTAATGGATTCAATCGCTGGGGATCTTATATACCAAAAGAAGCCTTTAAAGGTACTTCGGGCGCTTACACAAAACACGTTGAAAGTATCAGGGCTTACGAAGACAAATTTATTGCTCAATTGGAAGACGCTCAGGAACTTACTCTAATGCCGCGTGCAGCTCGTAAAGCTTTCCTTAAAGGTGGAGTTGAAGTAAGAACTTTCTTAACCGATCCTAGAGAATTGGAGGAAACAGTCGTACGTCGCCAAATCAATTCAGATACTCTTTAGTATAAAACTTACTGCGCTTTAAGCGCTGGGGCAGACAAAGTAATAGTCTCCTCTGTTTCTACATCAGTAGCGGTGAGTTTAATTACGCTAGAAAGATCCTTTTGGGTAGGATTTATTTTTTCAAACGACAAAGGAAATTTAAGCGCCGCGGAGTCTAGATTTAAAACTAATTTTGGAATTGTCCAAATTAGTTTTTTTGTTTTTTGATCAAAAGTAATTTTTCCAGCTGGCACAGAGGCCGCGCTTTCATTCCAAGTAAAATTACCATATAAATCCCCTTCTACACGCACATCTTTTAATTCATGAAAAGAATTAGTCAAAAGCCATGTCACATTGTAAGTATTGTCTGCGCGCTCAGCTTTGGCTGATAATTTGGTGTCAGAAACAATATTTACAATTACTGGCTCACTTGTGCCAGCCAAGAAACCATTGTCTCGCCATTCAGCCGTAATCATGATTGTGCTTGAAGCAAAATTACTGAGGTCAGTATCTGCGCCACTCTTGATTGGAATTGAAACTGAAATTGGAATGGTTGCACCAATGGCAAAATTATTTAATTGTTTAATTTCTTTACCAGTCCAAGTAATTATTCCGCGGCGCAATTCCGCACTGAGCTGTTCGCCTTTTATTGCACCATCATTTTGATCAACAAATTTTTGCCAATCCAAAATACTTTTATTTTGATAACTCGGCGCAGTAATATTAAGTGTAATTGACGAATTGTTAAAGGCATTAGTGCTTAAATTATTTACCAAAATTTTAATTGGCAATACCGTACCCGGTGCAGCTGAAACCATATCTGAACGGTCGAGAACAGTAAGTTGTATTGTAGGACTTTCTTTAACTACACCACCCGCACTTTGTGCGCTTTTACCTAAAATTACTGACGTAGTGGAAACGAATCCGCGGACCGCGGCAGTAAATGGCTGAGTACTTGAAGTTGAAAACACGCCTTTTATATTTACCGTAAAATTATTAGTACTTGTAGGCATTTTCCATTCATACATTCCTAGATCGTCACTTTTTGGTTCACTACTTGCCACGGCAAATTCACTTGGAGGTGTAATTTGCAAACGTGTGTTTGGTGCAAAAGGTAAGGCTGATTTTACAGTAAGACCAACTGAAGTTTGTTTGCCAATATTCGATGCAGCTGGCGCAGTCCACGCAAATTGCACAGACTGCTGATTGGCTACTACATCAATGGAATTCTTTTTTTCAAAAACAGAACTAAAATTTTCTGGAATGTATGATAATAAAGCATTTAAAGTTGAAGTGGTATTAAAATCCACTGCCCAGATTCCACTTATCTTCACTTCCCCACTAGCATTGCTGTCTAAATTACCAATACTAATTTGTTGTCCGTCTTCGCTCATTGGTTTAGAACTAGAGAGGATTATAAAACCAGCTGGGTGTTCAAAATATAAAGTGGCTTTTTCAACATCACTGCTACCGGGATTACGGTACCGCACAGTGTATTCAGAAGTAACTCCTGGTGCCACCAAAGTTGGACCAGTCAGGTCAACGGCCAGCTCATTTGCAAAATTCAAACGCGGATTTATTTGTGTATTCCAAGCCCAAAAACCCAATAAAAATAAACCTGCCAGCACACCAAGACTTAAAAGAGCGCGCCAAATTTGACCACCACGCTTGCGCTCCATCGTAGACATGTCTGGCATGCTACCATCTGAATTTTCATAAATCTTGCGCAAATTTTCTGATATTTTTTTATCAGCGGCTTTGGCTTTACCAGTGGTTTCTGTTTTTTTCGTAGATTTACGAGGCATATAATTATGGTGAAATTTCACGAGCCACTACCCCAAAAATTTGGTCAGTGCTTAATTGTCCAGTCCAACTAACGCCATTAGTGCCCAGTTCGGCATCTTCACGATTTCTCCACACTGGTTCATACCCATCAGGGAAAATTACTTGGGTAGAAAAAGTAGTGTTAGTACCAGATTGTTTTTGAACAAATAAACTGTATCGTTCCGCTGACTCATTTCCGCGAACCAAGCGACTGGCGGCACTTAAAATTCCGGTTGGTGGTGTTTCTTTAACAGTAAATGGTAATTTGTAAGTAAACCATACTTCAGTTTCTTCACCTGGATTAGTCGTAATCCAATTACCAAAAACAGTACGATCAAATTCTTGGGTAATTCTGGTACCACTTTGCACATGTACACCACGTTCCAATTCCAAGGCTTTTAAATCACTATCTTCACTATACCATTTTTCTGGAACTTTGAAAGATTCTTCTGCTGGATAAATAAATCCACCAGCTTTAACTAATTCCGCGCCCTTTGGCACATATACGCGCAAATAACTACTATTAGCACGATTATACTTATCATTTTCACTCCCACTATGTTTACGGCGAATGATGATGGTATCAAGAACAGTACCATCTGGTTGCACTACGGCCTCATGATCAATTTGGTCAGTAATACTGGCGTCAGATTTCATGCCACCAATATTAGTATTAACCACCATTAAATAATCTTGAAAAGCTTTGGCCGCACTAATTTCACCAGTCCACCCTAATGTTGAAAATTTTTCTTCTAATTTTTCATCTGTAAAATATACTTGAATTTCTTTTTCTTCCAAAGCTTTGGCCAAAGTCGTCATTACTCCAGCTGCATTATTTGGTGAAAACGCATTGCCATTTTCTAACATCTGTTTGAGTACAGAACCGATAATTGCTTTTGGCTTATTGGTTGCGCGGGCAGCATCTGATTCTACAACGGTTTGTAATTTTTCTAGAGCGTCCGATGCATTCAAAACTAAGCCATATTGTTCATTAGAAATTGGACCCATGACTTCTAACAAATCTTCAAACACTGAAGCATTAATCGCAATCACCCCGTCCACTGTGGCACCACGGCTTTTTTCATAAAACCAGGCGGCCTTTTGCGCAGAAGCAGGGAAATCTGGAAACCAATTTGCATCTTGAAATTCCCAACGCGCATTGGCCATTTGTAATGGTAGCGGTGGTTTTACATAAGCACTTAATTGACCTTGAAAATCATATGACCCACCTTCTGGAACTTCCAGATTAATAATCTTGCCACGCTGCACATCTACAATGGCCACAGAACCAATAAATCCACCTGTAGCGCGGAGTTCGTGTTGATTTTGGAATAATACCAAATACCGGCGAGGTTGGTCCCCGCCTAACATAGTTTCTAAACCACTAAAAACCGTATTAGTTTTTTTCAAATCCTGTACTAAGCCAGCAAATAAAACTCTAAACTCAGTAAATGATTGTTGGTATTCAACTGGCAAAGCTTTGGTATCCACCACAGCCAATTCTGTCAATGCAGACTCATAATGTGGAATTGAACCACGCATATGAACCTTAAAAATATTTAATCGATCCAAAAAATCTCGGTCAGTAGAAGATACAGAGGCTTCTGATATGCCTTTGACTAAATACGCATTCCCCACCGCCACTTCATGTCCAGCGGTTAAAATATGGCCACGGCTAGTGACTTTATCTCCCACAAAAGGAAGAATGCTCGCCACATAAACAAGAGCTCGATGTTCTTTTTCCAAAATTGCCTGCGCCTGACTAAACGAGGTGAGCGCATTATTTAAATCTTGTTCTGCTTGTGGCAAATTTGCGGCAAAAGCTGCAGCCGTAGATGATTGTAATGATAAAAATCCATTCACGCTTTGTTCAACCAAAGCACCGGTGTCAGTACGCAATTTTTGATAATACGAAAAAGCAGGAAATGGTAGGCCGACTAAAAATGTTAATACCAAAGCTGTGGCAATAAATTTTCGATATCCAAAACGCATGCGCCAATCTTTGATACTAGCCTGTGTCTCATCTAATGAATTTACCACGCGGTCAATAAAATTATTTTTCCACTGCGTATCTTTTTTAGGAACAGCTTTTTTAGACGGTACAAAATCTTCATTACTTTTAATCATTTCTGCCCAGCTCATGACTTTACGACTAGTTTTACGCGATTCTTTTTCTGAATAAATTGGCAGATCTTGCGAAACAATTTTATGAGATTGATCTACTCTTACAATATACGGAGATACCACTGGTGCACTTGATAAAATATGCACGGGAATATGTCCGGCGCGCTTATCTGCCCGGCGTTCAATTTCTGTACACTGCGTTTTAGTGTGTCCGATTTTTTTACAAAGCGAACAACGCCTAGATGAGGCGTTTTTTTTGGCTGAAACTGAAAGATTTCTGGCCATGAAAAATTACACAAGAATATGCTTATTATAGCACATTTTGGTACACAGCCAAAGTTTTTTGCGCACAGTTTTCCCAGGAATATTTTTTCTGTTCGATACTAGCTCCATACTGTACATGCGCCCTAAGAGTGGTATTGGTTAAGCCCTGTACTAAGGTGTCAGCCATGTTTTCCACAGACTCAGGGTCAAAATACAGAGCCCCCGTACCTAAAACCTCAGGCAAGCAAGAAGCTTTAGCCGCAGCTACCGGCACATTATATGTCCAGGCTTCCAGAGGAGGTAATCCAAAGCCTTCATATAAACTAGGGAAAACAAAGAGGCTGGCTTTGGCATACCATTCACCCAATTCAGCATCTTGAGCAAAATCTGTGAACACAATATCACTAAGACCCAGGTCCTCTACTTTGGCTTTTAATTTTTTATAAAAGAAATTTTCTTTTCCAATTAAAACTAATTGATATTGTTGATTTGTTTGTGTTTGAACCAAAGACCAAGCTTCTACCAAGCGATTCAAATTTTTATGCGGATAAGCAGAGCCTACGTATAAAATATAAGGTTTAGTGACTTTGGCAAAGCCGGATGTTGTCTGTTTACTTTCTAGCGGCAAAACTGCTGCCTGATAAGTAACGATCATTTTTTCTGAGGCAATATCAAATTGTTTTTGTATATCTGTGGCCGTAAATTCACTAGTCACTAATACTTTTTTTGCTCTCCGAATACATTGGGCTGTTACAAATCTGGAAACTTTTTCTTTTACAAAATACGCAATCGGGCCCAAAGTCGTAGCTTCTGCGCGTGGATAATGGTACATGATTAGGTCATGGATAGTCGCAACAAAAGGACCACCGTACAATACTGGAAAATTCCAATGCGGAAAATGCATCAAATCTACACCTGCTTTTTTTATAATACCAGGAAAATATAGCTGCTCTTTCCAACCATACCATGTAATATCTGCTAAAATTTTTTTATATTTAAATTGTTCATTACCAATTTTTACAGCATCAAAATTGACAGTACGTAAAAAAAGAACATATTCATTTGTATGGTCAATTAAACTAAGATGATATACCAGCTGTTCTAAATACCGCCCAAGCCCGCCTTGTTCAGGACCAAGCATCCGGCAATCAATTCCAATCTTCATAAATATCCCTTATTTCCTGCGGTTATACTATCAAAAAAAAGACTCCTGGCATAGACCCAGAAGTCTTTTAATTCTTTAGACTTTAGAAGGCGTACTTTACTGAAGTAATTGAATTTCCTGAAGCATCCCAAGCTTGAGCATAGAAATTACCACGAGTCAGGGCACCGAAAGTGTGAGTACAGTTGGTTAAACCATTACTGTTTTCACAGGTTTTTACTACATTATATCCTTCACCAAGTTGAGTGGTATTGTGATAAAGTACAATCTTAGTTACTTTAACATTGTCTTTTGCCGAAGCAGAAACTGTTGGCACAAAACGTTTTGAGCTGTAACCGATATCCCATACACTAGCAAAAGTTACGTTGGCTTCAATGGTTGGAGCAACACTATCACTATTTGCAACATACAATTCAGTACTTGCAGTCACGTTAGCAGACACATTGCCTTTTACATCATAGGCACGAGCATATACTTTGTAATGTTCACCTACCTTAAGGCCAGTTTTGCCCACACTACGTACAACATTTTTACTACCAAACCCAGTTTCACTGCCAGACAAACCATTTTTGTTATCTACCCACCATTCTTGAACCAAAGTACCATCAGTCAAACGCACGGCCACCCAAATACCTTTAATATTACTATCAGCATCCGTGGCATTTACATTTACTTGATATTTATAAGTGCCATTACTCATTACTGAATTAGCAATTATATTTGTACTTACGGCCACAGTTGGTGCAGCACTATCGGTAAGAGGCTCTAAATATGCATGAATGACAATAAAGTCATCAACTTCTACCGGCATGTTTGGTACACGAGAAACTCCGTCATTATTACGCGCAAAACCAATAATTGTACGAGTTTTGTTGCGGTTAGCATCGGTTATTGAAAAATTTCGGTTGAGTGAAGAATTAAATGAAACATTTTTTACCAATTGCTTGACCATGTTTTCATTTACAGTCACGCCTGGGTTACCATTTTTATCTGCCCATCCAAATGCATACGTATATTTATTAGCATTTGGTAAATTACTTTTAGTTTGCAATTGAACATTATAAGCAGGCCAACTTGCCGGTACAGTTACATAAGTCATTCCCCAATAACTTTTACCTGTTTTCAGGTATCCCATGTCAGTGCCATTTCCTAAGGCTGATACTTTCAATGATTCAAAGATATAGTCTGGAACTTGAGGTTGAGGTGTAGAACCACATTCAGTCCAAGAAACTTTATATTCTTTGTTTGAGTTACAACTCATAGAATATTGACGCATACCGTGGCCAGCGTCGCGACAAGTACTGGTGAGCACATACTCTGACTCTGAAGAAGAACGACGGATTTTAATGTCATTTCCCACCTGTGTACAAGAATATACTGATACCTTATTAGTGCCAGGTTCTACTGTGACGGCGTGGGCCATTGATGCGATTCCAATTACGGCCAAAACAGAAATTCCGCTCAACCAAGCTATTTTTTTATTCATATGTAGATATTAAATTAATCACTACCTATTAACTAATAGCATAAAAACCTCAAAATGACAAGTGTAGCAGTGCAACCCAAACAACCAGGTTTACTGGATAAACATGGCGTCACCAAAGCTATAAAAACGGTATTCTGCGGCCACAGCCTGGTTATAGCAATCCAAAGTAAATTCACGATCCCCCATAAAAGCCGAAACGAGCATTAAAAGAGTGGATTTTGGTAAATGAAAATTAGTAATCAAAGCATCAATTACTTTAAATTCAAACCCCGGAGTAATAAATATGTTCAAATCACCGTGATATGGTTGTAAACCATTAGCAAAAGTGGCCGCACCTTCTAAGGTTCGAACTGTCGTCGTGCCAACCGCAATTACTCTGCGCCCCTGTGCTTTGGCCTGCTTAATTTTAGCCACAGTTTCTTCGGAAATTTCCACAACTTCGGCGTGCATGGTATGATCTTCAATTTTTTCTGATTTGACTGGTAAAAAAGTACCAAGACCAACATGCAGGGTTACTTCAGCAAAGTCCACACCTTTGGTTTTTATTTTTTCAATTAATTCTGGTGTAAAATGAAATCCAGCCGTGGGCGCGGCCACCGAACCTTCGTGTTTAGCATAGACTGTTTGATAGGTATCTACGTCAATTTCATGTTTTTCATCTTTTACGTACGGTGGCAAAGGAATCAAACCATATTGATTAGCCTTGGCACGCACACTGGCCGCATTCTCAGAAAATTGAACCAAAATTGTTCCCTCGGGTTCTTTGGCAATTACTTCACAAAAAAAATCTGGGGCAAATGACACGCGCATTCCAGGCAATACATGTTTCCCAGGTTTGGCGAGCACTTTCCACACACCTTCATTTTCCATGGCGCGAATTAAAAAAATTTCCACTGGCTTAGCATGCTCACGCAACACTTCACCAGTTTCAGACAATAAATTACCAAACAATCGAGCCTTGAACACTTTAGAATTATTCCACACCAACAAATCTCCCGGTCGTAAATAATCAACAATATCAAAAAAATATTTATGTTCAATTTTCTTGTTCAATCGATCCACCACCATTAATTTAGAACTATCGCGCGGCTCCGCTGGAGTTTGCGCAATGCGTTCGCTCGGTAAATGATAATCAAAATCACTGGTTAGCATATTATTTACGCAAATATTTTTGCACATTCGCATTATGTTCAGCTAAAGTTTTACCGTACTTTACTTCACCAGTATCCAAGGTAGTCAAAAAGTACCAATAGTCATTTTTGGTGGGACGAATCGCTGCTTCAATTGAAGCAAGACTTGGAGTAGCAATTGGCCCAGGTGGCAAACCAGGATATTTATAAGTATTCCATGGATTGGCTGAAGCGCGATCAGCGTTGGAAGTAAATACAGAACCTTCTTTGGCTGTAGCATAGTGAACTGTGGAATCAGCCTGCAAACCCATATTTACATCATGACGCTTCCAAAAAATATCAGCCACAATTGCTTTATCTTTTGGCGTGCGCACTTCGCGTTCAAGTAGCGCGGCCATGGTCATGATTTCATGCAAACTGCGTCC
>CAYYQC010000004.1:0-34930 GCA_964473715.1 uncultured Gammaproteobacteria bacterium | reverse complement strand
GAAGTTTAAGCTTCAACGGTCACGCCCATTTGACGGGCAGTACCGGCGATTGTATTCATGGCTGCTTCAACACTGTGGCAGTTGAGGTCAGGCATTTTTTTCTCAGCAATTTCGCGGAGTTGCTTTTTGGTAAGCATTCCCACTTTGTCTTTGTGTGGCATTTTTGAACCACTTTTAAGACCAAGTGCTTTTTTAATCAATTCACCAGCTGGTGCCACTTTCATGATGAAAGTGAAAGTACGATCTTCGTACACATTGATTACTACTGGAACTACTTCACCTTTACGATCCTGAGTTTTGTCATTGAATTCTTTACAAAAACCCTGGATATTTACGCCGTGTTGACCGAGAGCTGGACCAACTGGTGGTGCTGGATTTGCAGCACCGCCCACGATTTGGAGTTTGATCTGCGCGTTTAATTTTTTTGCCATATAGTATTATTGTTAAGGACTCGTCAGTGCTGAGAAGCTCTCTATTTTTTCAAGAGACAGCACGCTGAAATCCTTAACATGATTATTACGCTTTTTTAACTTGTAAGGCATCAAGTTCAACCGGAGTTTCCCGGCCAAACATATTAACCAAAACTTTGATCTTGCCACGAGCAGCATCAACCGCATTAACTTTGCCTTCAAAGTTTTTAAATGGTCCATCAACAATGCGAACCGCATCGTTAACCTCGACATCAATTTTGTGACTAGGAACATCAACGGTCATGCGACTCATGAGGGCAACCATTTCTTTTTCATCAATTGGGGTTGGTACTGTACCAGAGCCAACAAAACCAGTCACATTTGGAGTGTTGCGAACAACATACCAAGAGTCATCAGTTACAATCATTTTTACCAAAACATAACCAGGGAAGATTTTTTCCTCAATTACATTGCGCTTGCTGCGGACAATTTTGATTTTCTTTTCTTTTGGAATTAAAACTTCAGCAATCTTGTCTTGCATGTCAAAAGACTCAATACGTTGTTCCAAATTTTGCTTAACATTTTCTTCGTATCCGCTGTAAGTATGGATAACATACCAACGGAGACCCAAATTTGGGTTTTGCTTACTCATACAGGCTTATTTGATAAGTTGATCAAGACCAAGGTTTAAAACTTGGTCTAAAACGGCAAAGAAAATGGCCACGCCAGCACTAAGTGCAAACACAGCAACAGTGTAATTAATAGTCTGTTTTTTGGTAAGCCACTGAACTTTTTTAAGTTCTAGGATTGATTCTTTCACGTAGGTTACAACGTTCATATAGGGGTAATTTTCTCTAACTAAAAACGGCCCTGGGCCGATTTGTTAAAACAAGTATATATAGGTTTTGGGGAAATGTCAATGGGTAGGGGTTGTGGAAAAGCCCAGTTTAAGTAATAAAAGAACCCCGTTAGGGGTCCTTTTAGGGTGAAATAGTGATTTTTGGGCTAGATATCCAAATTCTTAACATTCTTGGCTTGAGTCTGGATAAACTTTTTACGAGGTGCCACTTCGCTGCCCATGAGCACATCAAATACTTCGTTGGCTTTGGTGGCGTCCTCAATGGTTACTTGTTTGATCACGCGATTTTCTGGATTCATAGTCGTTTCCCATAATTGTTCTGGGTTCATTTCACCAAGACCTTTATATCGTTGAATAGCAAACCCCGGAGCTTTGCCTGGTGCAATTTTAATTTCTGGAGCAGCAGCGCCCTCATCTGATTCTTCTTCTAGTACTTGAATATCTTCTGGTTTTAAACCGTGTTTAACTAAGAATGATTCAAGTGCTTCAGAATTGTACAGCCAAGTTACATCTTTGCCTTTTTTGGCACTATAGAGTGGAGGTTGTGCAATGTAAATGTGACCTTTGTAAATTAAATCTGGGAAGTAGCGAAAAAACAGAGTCAAAAGGAGAGTGCGAATATGCGCACCGTCCACATCAGCATCGGTCATGATAATAATGCGGTGGTAACGGAGTTTGGCAATATCAAACATTTCGCCAATGTTGGTACCCATGGCAATAATCAAAGATTTCAATTCATTGTTGGTGAGAATTTTATCTAAGCGCGCGCGTTCTACATTGAGCACTTTACCGCGCAACGGAAGAATGGCTTGATTGTGACGATCGCGGCCTTGTTTGGCAGAACCACCAGCCGAGTCTCCCTCTACAATGTACAATTCAGAAATTGATGCGTCGCGAGAAGAACAATCAGCGAGTTTTCCTGGAAGTGTGAAACCTTCCAAAGCACTTTTGCGCAAGACAGTATCACGAGCCATTTTGGCCGCTGCGCGAGCACGAGCCGCAATCACACATTTAGCAATAATGGCTTCAGCGTCTTTTGGGTGTTCTTCCAAATAAATCATGAAGTGGTCACCAAATACATTTTCTACCGCTGGCTTAACCTCAGGATTACCAAGTTTGGCTTTGGTTTGACCTTCAAATTGTGGGTTAGGAATTTTAACCGAAATAATCGCCGTCAAACCTTCACGGACATCATCGCCAGTAAGGTTGGGATCTTTTTCTTTTAAAATTGTTTTATTGCGAGCGTAAGTGTTAATGGTGCGAGTGAGCGCGGCGCGGAAACCAGCCACATGCATACCACCATCTGGATTGGAAATATTGTTGGCAAAAGCGTACAAAGATTCATTGTAATCATCAGTATATTGTACGGCAATTTCTACTAAAACATCATCGACTTTTTTCTCAACGTAAAAAACATTTTCATTTTTAATTTCACGATTCTTGTTAATGTGTTTTACATAACTACCAATACCACCTTCAAAATAAAATTGGTAACTTTCTGGGAAAGGGCTGGCAGTACTGTCTTTAGCTTTTTCTTCGGTAGTCCGTTCATCATGCAAAATAATATGCATGCCTTTGGTTAAATAGGCTTGTTGACGAACGTGGTCAAGAATATATTTCCATTCGTAATCAATGGTTTCAAAAATAGAATCATCAGCGCGGAATTGAATAGTAGTACCAGTAGTTTTGGTTTTACCAATCGCTTTTACTTTGCCCTGTGGTTTACCTGTTTTATAATTTTGTTCCCAAATTTCACCATCACGGTGAACAATAGCTTTGAGATCAGTAGACAGAGCATTAACCACGGAAGCACCTACACCATGTAAACCACCAGAAACTTTATAGCCGCCGCCATCACCAAATTTACCACCAGCGTGAAGTGTAGTTAATACTAAATCAAGGGCAGAAACTTTTTTTACTGGATGAATATCAACTGGAATACCGCGGCCATTGTCTGCAACTGAAATCCAGTGATCAGGCATTAGCGTAATGGTAATGGTGTCACCGTGACCAGCCATGGCTTCATCCATGGAATTGTCTACGATTTCCCAAATCATGTGATGAAGACCGGTTGGACCAGTGGAACCAATATACATGCCCGGACGTTTGCGAACTGCTTCTAAGCCTTCAAGAACAGTAATATTTTTCGCGCTATAATCAGCCGAAGTATCATTTTCACCCTTTGGTTTTTTAGTTTCATCTTTTGCCATAAAATATTTTTAGAACAGTCCCATCGTATCATATCTACAATTGCCAGGCAAGATAGGTACAAAGTAGGCGTGCCTTGAATTTTCTGGTATACTTTGAGTACTCTATGTTCAAACCAGCGTCTAGCGAAAGTAAAAAAGAAGCCCAATTATTTAACCGGTATGAAGACCCAACCGGTGATTTTACCAATCGTGATTTACAATTTTCAGAATGGTATTTAAAACATAAAGTGTGGCTGCGGCATGTGGTCATGGTTTTTTTAATTGCAATTATTGTGGTGTTTGGTGGGTATGGATTATATGGAATTTTTGAATATGCGTTTTACGGTTATAGTCATGATGAACAAGTGCGCGCTGGGTTAACACGGAATAATGTGTCTGTGCAAGCAATTCAAAAAAGTGTGGCTGCTGAACCGATTACCTTTGATTCAGTCTCATATTTTTCTGCTGGTGAAAATGTCGTGGATTTATTGGCTCTGGCAAAAAATCCAAATGAACGCTGGGCGGCCGAAGTATTTTATGTTTTTGCTAATGGAGGTCAAGAAACACCAGTGGCTTCAGCTTGGGTATGGCCCAAACAAACCATGGCTTTAACTGTGTTTGCCGCTGATGCTAGTATTGGTACAGAACAAACACGTTTGGTTATTAAAAAAATCAATTGGCGTAGACTGGATAATCGCGCATATCCAAACCCCAATCAATTTTTAGCAGATCGTTTGAATTCTGAAGTTACTGATTTTGTTTTTACACCTGCGTCTACTGTGCCTGGTGCGGCCTATAGTCAAGTTAAATTTAAATTAGTAAATAAATCTGTATTTGGATATTGGCAAGGCGCATTTGTAGCTGTGCTTCGAAAAGGTGATTCAGTTGTGGCAATTAGACCTTTTGTGCTAGATTCATGGTTGGCTACAGAGCAGCGGCCGGTGGAATTGATTGTAAAAGACCTTAATGTAGACTTAGATTCCATAGAAGTTTTTGCCAATCTTAACCTCTTTGACAACGATAATTACCAATTGACACAGTAGTATGTGGCGCGCATTTCTGGAATATACAAGGCGGCTGGATTGGATACTGCTTGGTACTGCTTTGGCTTTAACCGGTATTGGATTGGCCGCGATTTATAGTATTGATTTATCAAGGGGTGGAGAATTAAATTTTTTCTCCACTCAGTTTTTGTCATTGGGAATTGGGATGAGTGTGCTTTTGGTGGCAGCGTCTTGGCACATGGCAAGGTATGAAAAAATGGCTCCACTGTTTTTTCTACTAACAGTTTTAGTAGTGGTAGGTGTTTTGTTTTTTGGAGTGACCATTCGTGGTACACGTGGTTGGTTTAGATTGGCAGGATTTTCTTTTCAGCCCGTTGAATTGGCCAAAGTCGCGCTTTTATTATTCATGGCTTGGCGGATTGAGCGGGCAGGCAGACAATTTACCAGCAATACATTTTTTTGGGCTACGGCCGTTATGGCTGCGCTTTTAATTGGTCCTGTTTTATTGCAACCTGATTTAGGGTCAGCTTTGGTAATGGTGGCATTGTGGTTTGGGTTAATTTTATTAGCTGGAATTAAGCCACGCACCTTGTGGATTATGGTAGGGACTGGAATTTTATTATTTGCAATTGGGTGGTTATTTTTGTTTAAAGATTATCAAAAAGAACGGCTTCTTACTTTTACTGATCCGGGTCGTGATCCGCTTGGTGCTGGGTATAATGTTAATCAATCAATTATTGCGATTGGTTCTGGACAATTATGGGGCAGGGGACTGGGTTTTGGTTCGCAAAGCCAGCTTCATTTTTTGCCAGAAGCGCAAACTGATTTTATTATTGCGGTGATTGGTGAAGAGCTGGGCTTTATTGGGCTTTTGGCTGTAATTATTCTTTATAGTATCTTATTTCATCGTCTACTGAGGGTTGCACGGTTGGCCCGGTCTGATTTTGCGGCTTACACTGCTCTGGGAGTTGCAATTCTCTGGTCAGTTCAAGTTGGGGTCAACGCTGGAGCAGCTCTAGGCCTATTGCCTGTGACTGGGGTGACTCTGCCGCTTATAAGTTATGGAGGCTCTTCGCTCATTACGAATTACCTATTAATTGGTATAATTCTATCTGTGGAAGCCGAAGGTCGTCCGGCTTGACTCTTTCTTACTTTTTTGCTATATTCCTCAGGCTTATGCCAGCATCAAGCCAACTCCACGCCCGCCTGTTTCAAAACTGCCGCGTGTGCGGGGGTGCTTACAATCCTAATGAAGTTGGTCTCCTTGATGAAAGTGATCAGGGAACAGTTGCGCACGCCACTTGTGGTAAATGCGCGCACGCCACACTTTTGTTTTTAGGGAAAACCGATCATGGCATTGGCTGTCTTGGTTTAGCTACTGACCTCAATCAGGAAGATGCCAAACGTTTTCAAGACAAGCCTGCTTTATCAGAAAGTGTTTTGCTTGCCAGTGCTGAAATTATTAGCAAAGGTTCGCGCAATCTGGTGGCACATATTTATTACCAATCGCTTTTAAAATAGTTATTAGTTATGTCATACAGTCTTAACGCCAAAACCCGTCCAGCCGGTCAAGCTGAAGTAGATCGCGCTTCAGGAAATGTTCCAGCCGTTGTTTATGGTGGTGATCGCAGTGAAACTACCGTTGTAACGGTAGCACTCAATGAATTTACTAAAGTATACAATGAGGCCCGTTCTAGTTTGATTGACTTGACTATTGATGGCTCATCTCCTGTTAAAGTAGTTGTACAAGATGTGCAGTTTAATCCAGTTAAAGATTTGGCCACTCATGTAGACTTCCGTCAAATTAACATGAGTAAAGAAATGTCCACTACGGTTGCCTTGCTTTTTGTGGGTGAAGCACCTGCTGTTAAAGAGCTTGGTGGTACAATCATGAAAATGTACACTGAAGTTGATGTTACTTGTTTACCAAAAGATTTGGTACAAGAAATCGAAATTGATGTTTCTGGGCTTAAGACTTTTGATGATGGTATTCGTATCAAGGACATTGTTGTTCCAGCAGGAATTACTTTGGATGAAGATATGGAACGCGTAGTCGTGAAAGTTACTCCTCCACTTACTGAAGACGAACTCAAAGCCATGGAAGAGCCTGCAGCTGTTGACCTTGCGGCCATTGAAGTAGAAAAGAAAGGTAAGAAAGATGAAGAAGCTGGCGCAGAAGGTGCTGAAGCTGCCAAATAATTGTTCTAAAATAATTAGCAAAACTCCTCGCATAAACGAGGAGTTTTTGTTATACTATTTTTAATATGAAATCATCTTCTAAAAAATCACCCCCATCATCATTGGGAAAGAAGTTTAAGTCTATATTTGTTGGTGAGAAAAAAGAAATTAAACTTTTGGGAATTATTATTGCGATTGGTTTGGTGGCGATTATTGGCTTAGTTTTCTCCAGTTCTAAGTCTTCTTTTGTAAAAGAAAAAATTACTAAAAATCCTAATGAAGAAAAGGGTGAGTGTGAATTTCGCAATATATTAAATGGAGTTTGTGTGGAAAATGCAGGTGCGCAAATTCCAGCATTAGCCGCAATTATGATTGAAAATCACCCTGATTCTCGGCCGCAAGCTGGTTTGGCAGAAGCAGAAGTGGTCTATGAAGCTATGGTAGAGGGGAACTTTACGCGGTTTTTGGCTTTGTATTCATACAATGCAAATGTTTCCAAGATTGGACCAGTGCGAAGCGCGCGTCCATATTATTTGGATTGGGTAGAAGAATATGGTAATCCACTTTACATGCATGTGGGTGGTTCACCTGATGCTTTAGCCTTAATTACTTCTCGAAAAATTTGGGATGCTAATGAAATGCGTGGTGACAATTCATTTTGGCGTTCTACTGATAGACCAATGCCACATAATACGTACACTAATAATGAACATTGGCAAAAAAAGTTTGCTGAAGAAAATACTAACCCTTTTATAGGTTGGGATTTTGCGACTTCTTCTGAGCCGTGTGTGTCTCAATGTGTTGATTTTATTGAGATTCCTTACCTTCGTCCAAGTTTTGTGACTGGTTGGAAGTACAGTTCAAGTACACAGAATTATGAACGCTGGCAAGATGGTTTGCCACATAAAACTGAAACTGGCACCATTCATGCTGATACTATTGCAATCGTGGAGGCACCGGTAAAAGTTTTAGATTCAGTTGGCAGATTAGAAATGAAAACCATTGGTACTGGCCCGTCTATCGTAATAATGAACGGACGTAAAATCATGGGAACCTGGCAAAAAAGCGCGCGTGATGAACGGACAAATTTTTATGACAGTTTGGGTAAAGAAATTAATTTTAAGCCAGGTAAAATTTGGATACAAATAGTGCCGCGTTTATCTATGGTTACTTTTACTGAACTATGAAATCAGTGATAAAAAAATTTTTTCAAGCAGCCTGGCCAATGGCTGCGGTATTTTTATTTGATAATTTAGTCAATAACCCGCTAGGGATTTATGACCGCTGGCCAAGTTATGATATACCCATGCATATTTTTGGTGGAGTCGTTACTACTTGGTGTTTAGTGCGATTTTTAAAAAGTCTCAAAGTGTATACCAGTCTGAAACCGCGTTGGCTTAGATATTGGTTTTTAATTGCCAATGCTGGATTGATTGGAATACTTTGGGAATTTTATGAATGGACTTTTGATTATTTTTTTCCTTGGATTGGAGTGCAAACAAGTTTAGCTGACACTATTGGCGACTTGCTCAATGATTTACTTGGAGCCTCAATTTTTATTGCCATTATGCTTTGGCAGGTATATAAAAAAAGTCCTCAACCGGTCCAAGAAACAGAAAGTACACGATCTAAGCCAGCCAAATCGCGTAAAACTAAAAAATGAGCATCTGGGAAAATAGTGGAAATACTTTGGCGCAAAGCACCTACTTGATGAGGATTAATTTCACAGAATAGAGTAATAACTCTATTCTTTTTTTCTGGAATATTTTTTATTTGTGTGAGCAAGGTAAAATAAAGAGCTAAGCCATTTTCTTTGGCCACTAAAGCTTGGTATGGTTCGTGTTGAATACTTGGTTCTTCTTTAAATTCTTCGGCTGTAAGATAGGGAAGATTGGCGGTAATTATTATTTGTTCTGTTGAAGCTAAAAAATGAATAGGAAAATCAGTCAAAAGATTGCTTGGCAAAAATTCAATTGGAGCCTGTAAAAGTGCAGCGTTTTTTTGTGCAGTTTTTAAAGCCTTCTCCGAAATATCAAGTGCATAAACAATGATTGTGTTGGCAGGTAAATTTTTTATGATTGCAATTGGAATGCAGCCTGTGCCAGTGCCAACATCAATTAAAATAGTGTTTGCCTTATTTTTTTTAATTTCTTCAATGGCTGCTTCTACTAACACTTCAGTTTCTGGTCGTGGAATAAGTGTGGATTCATTGACTAAAAAATCCAATCCAAAAAATTCTTTGTGTCCGGTTAAATATGCCATTGGCCAACCAGTCATTCTTTTTTTTAATAAAGCATGAAATTTTTGGGCAGTAAAAAAAGATACTTGAGACTCTGGATGAGCTAAAATAAAGGTTTGGTTTTTACCAAGAAGATGAGCAAGAATTATTTCTGCGTCACGCTTGTTTATCTCTGCAGGAAGATTACTCAGTAAGTGGCTGATTGTCTTTTTCAGCATAGTCAGCCGCGCGGAGCGCATCAACAATAGGGTCTAAGGCCCCGTTTAAAATAGTCGGAATACTGTTCCAACTTTCGTGAATCCGGTGGTCAGTAATGCGGTCTTGAGGAAAGTTGTAAGTGCGAATTTTTTCACTGCGGTCACCAGTACCAATTTGACTGTTACGAGCCGCGTCTTGTTTGGCTTTGATTTCTGCTTGTTGCGCCTCATATAAACGCGCGCGCAAAACTTCCATGGCTTTTAAGCGATTCTGTTGTTGTGAGCGTTCGTCCTGACATTGCACCACGGTATTGGTGGGAATATGCACAATGCGAATGGCTGAGTAAGTGGTATTAACCGATTGCCCACCTTTACCACCTGCCATAAAAGTATCAATACGCAAATCTTTTTGATCAATCACTAATTCTGTTTCTTCAATTTCTGGAAGAATGGCCACGCTAACTGTGGAAGTATGAATGCGTCCTGCTTTTTCTGTTTCTGGAACACGTTGTACGCGATGCACACCCATTTCATATTTGAGTGATTTGTATATATTGTGGCCTTTAATAGAAAAAACCACTTCTTTATATCCGCCAAGTTCATTTTGGCTTTCATCAATAAGACCTGTAGTCCAGCCTTTATTTTCCGCGTATTTTAAATACATGCGCATAAGGTCTCCGGCAAATAAAGCAGCTTCATCGCCGCCAGCACCTGCGCGAATTTCCACAATTACATCTTTTTTATCCATTGGGTCAGTAGGGCGAGTTTGGATTTGTAGTTCAGTTTCTAGTTTTTCTTTTTCCGCGCGCAAACTCTCGGCATCTGCGCGTGCTAATTCAGCCATTTCATCAGTACCTTGTGCCATTTCTTCTGAAGCGGCTAAATTTGTTTCAATTTTTTCCAAGCGAGAAATTTGTTCATGAAGCGGGCTAAGTTCAGCATATTCAGCCGCTACATTTTTTAATTTTTCTTGTACATTAATAACCGCTGGATCTTGCAACGCAGATTCTAGTTCAGCAAAGCGTGTTTGTAATTGTAGATATTTTGGATTCATATTAGCGAATACCAATGATTATAGGCAAATATTTGGCTTCTCGAAAATTAAGTTCTGGTCGGTCGCGCACAAAAAGCGCAGTAGAAGGTCCGCCATCTAGATTAACCACACTAATAGTATCATTGGCAAACAATTTTAGCGATAAGAGTTTGGCTGCAATGTCAGGTAGGGTTTTACGCGCACTTACAATTACGAAAAATGCTTGGTCGTTTTCGGTTTTTCCTAGTAGAGTACGCATGTACTCGCCGTTGCCATTTAGAGACTCATTAATAGAATCTGCGGCAATAACATTTTTGGCGATTACAAGTGGACCTGTTTGAAATGCCAGAGTCGTACTCGCAAGCATGTTAGTGGTAAATTCACTTACTGGAACAAATTGAAGTGAAGTGCTGGCGGCTAAAACTACTGCTGAAAGTTGGTGATCTAACCTGGCGAGCGGAACTGTGGTTGTGTTGTTGTTATACAATAATCCGGCGTGTTTATATGTAGGTGTAAAATAACTACCATTAATCGCGACTTTGTACCCATGGATTCTACTTGCCTCACTTATGGTTTGGGTAACCTGTGATTGAATGTAAAAATTAATTGGCTCTTTGAACAAAACTACAGTAAGGCCTGCATCCTTTTCATGATAATAGGTTAAATTATTTTTTTCCACGATCGTATTATCTTCGGGGAAGTACCAAAACCAGAGTAAACCCATGAATAGGGTAACGAATAAGCAACTGATAATGACGAGTAGTTTTCTCATAAAGAAATAAAAAACAGGCGTAAAACCTGTTTTTTAAATATGTAAAACTATTTTCCTTCTTCAGTCTTTTTGGTTTTGGCGGCTTTAGCGGCTTCTTCTTTTTTAGCTTTGCGAGTAGCATCTTTAACTTTTTTTACTTTTGGGCCAGTGGCAGCAAGAGCAGCGCGCTTAGCTTGGAATTTTTCCACACGGCGGGCAGTATCGATAATACGTTCTTCACCAGTGTAAAATGGGTGACAAGCACCACAGATTTCTACGCGAAGAGTGTCACGAGTTGAGCCAGTTACAAAAGTATTGCCACAAGAGCAGGTTACAGTGATGTCTGAGGTATAATTTGGATGAATCTTGGGCTTCATAAAGGTAATTTAGAGTAGGGCCATTGTAACAGAGCTTAAGTGGCCTGTCAAGAGGTTATATTGGAAATTTACTCCTCTTCCTGGGATTTTTTAGGTTTAGGAGGTTTGAATCCAGTTACTCTACCAGCTATGCGATTGATACCTCCTTGTGTACCCATTTTATTCCAAATTCTACCTGCGCTAACCCGAGGGGTTTGCGCTTCAATTTCTGTTTCTAGCTCGATTACTTTGCCTCTTAGGACCTTAAGACCATTTAAATCTTTGGATATTTTCTCAATTTTCCCCAAAATTGCTTTAGCGGCGCCGATGTTTTGTTCTGCCAAGGCCAAGTCAAAACCTGCTTCAAAAATACGAACATTTTTGGGAAATTGTTCAGACAAGTCTATAATCATTTTCTTGGCTAGGGCTAAGCTGTCTGGAGTACCAAGAGTAATGAGGCTTTGGGCTTCATTTAAGGTTTGGTCAATATTTATCTTACTTCGCTCTTTTGAAACCTCTCCAGGTCTCTTTATTCTATTTTCTTCTTTAGGTCCTGACTGTGGCTTAGAAGAATTACTTTCATTGAGTGGGCGGTATTTTTTCCATCCTTCCATATGGTATGATTTTGATATAAAAGACTTGTTTATTGTATCCAATCTATTCGCTATTGACAACTAAAGCATTTTTGGCTACAATTTGCCCATTATTTATCTCTCACTGCTGACCTATTTCCTCTTTGGGCCATTCCCAAGGTTGCCAGCAGGAGGTTAAAAGGAAATATGCAATACCCATCAGTACTGGAGATGCTCCAGTCCGGTGTCCATTTTGGTCACCATGTCTCACGTTGGCACCCTAAAATGAAGCCGTTTGTATACGGCGATCGTAACCAGGTGCATATTATTAATCTTGAAAAGACAGAAGAACAGCTTCATTCTGTGCTTCCTGCTATTAAGCAGATGGCTGCAGAAGGCAAACAGATTCTTTTTGTCACTACCAAACCTCAAGCCCGTGAACTCGTAAAGCAAGCTGCGATTGATTGTGGCATGCCTTACCTTACAGAACGTTGGTTAGGTGGACTTTTGACCAACTTTGCGGAAATCAAAAAGTTGATTAAAAAATATAACGCTCTTAAAGAAAAACAGACTAAAGGTGAACTTGGAAACTATACCAAGAAAGAACAGTTGGAAATTTCCAAGGAATTGGAAAAAATGGATACTTATTTGGCTGGTCTTTCCACTTTGGAACGTATGCCAGACGCACTCTTTATTCCTTCTGTACAACGTGAAAAAACCGCTGTTGTAGAAGCCAATAAAATGAATGTGCCAATCATTGGTGTTTGTGATACCAATGCTAACCCAGCTAAGGTTTCTTACGTAATTCCAGCCAACGATGATGCTGTGAAATCAATTACTTTGATTTTAAATTTAGTTCGTGACGCAATTAAAGAAGGTTCAGTTAAATAAAATTAACTTTACAACTATATGGTTACAGCTGCTGATGTTGCCAAGCTCCGCGCTCAGACCGGTGCTGGCATGCTTGATTGTAAAAAAGCTTTGGAAGAAACCAATGGTAATTTTGAGGCTGCTGTTGACGCACTTCGTCAACGTGGGGCTGCTAAAGCAGCTAAACGCGCAGACAAAGTTGCCGCTGAAGGCGTAGTGACTAGCTATATTCATGGTGCGGGTCGGATTGGTGTTTTACTTGAACTTAACTGTGAAACAGATTTTGTAGCTCGCACTGATAGTTTCCGTGCTTTGGGAACTGACATTGCCATGCATATTGCTGCGGCTGCTCCTCGTTATATGAACCGCGCTGAAGTTTCGGCTGAAGAATTGGAACGTGAAGCTAATGTGTACCGAGAAACTTTAAAAGCAGAAGGAAAGCCTGCTGAAATGATTGAAAAAATTGTTGAAGGTAAGATGAGTAAGTTCTATGGGGAAATTTGCCTTATGGAGCAGACCTTTATCAAAGACGAAGAAAAGACCATAGAAAAACTTTTGGCAGAAAAAACAGCCGAAATTGGTGAAAAACTTTCTATTCGCCGCTATGTTCGCTTTGAACTTGGAGAAGGAATTGAAAAACCAGTGACCGATTTTGCGGCAGAAGTGGGTCATGAACTGAGCAAATAGTCTTGTAGAAAATTTTAAAGAAATTTTAAAGAAAGAGTCCACAGTTTGTGGACTCTTTTTTCTTTTGTTTATTTTATAAATACTGTATACTATTAACGTTCAGGGATTTTATCCAATTTTTCTTCTGTAAATATATTACTTATGAGCCTACGTGAAAAAATACGTTTACATTTGCCGCTTTATTTAGTTGTTAGCGTGATTTTTTCCGTAGCAGTTTGGAGTCTTTGGCTACCTCATTTGTTAGGTAATGTAGAAGACGTAGAGGCTGCGCCAGTAACAAGCTTTGTAACTCCAATTACTGCTGTTGGACGTATTCCATCGGGTGCACAACACAAAATGATTTACAACAATGGTAGTTATGCCATGGTTTTTGCTAGTAATACTTCGGCTACTTCAGTTACCTCTACTTGTGCCTATGTGCAAAGTACTGGCAGTGCAAATCAAGCTTGTAAACTATATTTTACCTCTTCGACTGACGGAGGTGTTACCTGGAGAACACCAGTTTTGATTAGTAGTGATTTATTTTTTAGTGCTAACCGAGAAGCGATTTCCGATTTTAGTTATGACACCCGTCGTAACGCCTATGTAGTGGTTTACAAACAATACAGCACTGGTGACTTATATCAATCTTATTCTACCAATGGTGGTACAAGTTGGGCTAGTGCTATAGTTATTTCCGATAATGGAGCAAGCTCGCCCAATTTTATTGGTAGAAATGCAGTCGTTGCTTATGCCACTTCTAGTGACATGAGAGCGGTTTTGGTACAAAAAGGAAGTTATATGGCTGTAGGTATTTCTACGGATAGAAACCAAGCCACAGTATGGACCACCTCTACTGTTGATAGATTAATTGGTTACTATGATACTAATGCGGGTGATTGGGAAAGTGCCCGTCCTCTTGGTATTAGTATTGATTCTTCTAATAATATTCATGCACTTTACGCAGTGGCTAGTTCGACAGCTCTCACATATAATATTATTTACGCTTCATCCACTAATAGTGGTTCTAGTTGGGCAACAACTTCAATTAGTGGCACTATGGGCGTATTATCAGCCGACCTTAGCTGCATGGAGTGTGGTATTAATGCCTCGGCCATTGATCCTTATACAGGCCGACTTTCTGTTATGTATTTCCAAATGTCTGCTTTTGACGCGACTGCAATGGGTAACGGTTTCCTTATTGCTACTTCTTCTTTGAAAATTGGTCAGCTGGGAGCAAATGGACAGTGGACCACAAGTACTTTAAGTACTCAAGTGCCATTTTATTATGCGATAAGTGATTTTCTTTTAGCCACATTACATCCATCAAGTCTTATTGTGCCATATACTGGCATGTATGCTGGTGCGTTTATGTCCACAAGTAGTCGCCCTCATGTTTTGATTAATACCTCTACTCGGGTGATTGAACAGATTAATACTGCATCAGTTTTCAACATGTCAGCAATGACTACTGCGTATAACTCTACCTCCAAAGAATTGGCAGTTGGCTATATTGATAGTTCTACGTATCAAATGAAGTTTACTACAACGTCCTTAGCAATTACTGCGCTCAATGCTTACGCCAGTACTACTGCTATTACTCCTACGGTTGAAACTGATGGATCTGGATTGGTAGGCGTCGATACAACAGTCTCTGATGCTAACCGTGAAACCGTGACTTTGTATGCAGATTATTCTACTGATGGGGGTATTACTTGGGCTTCTACGACTATCTCATCAGCCTCGGGTGTTGCTGATGCACTTTCAACTGCCACGGGTAGAGTGACTGGAATTAAAACTACAGCGGGCACACTTGCTTCAGTTTCTCAAAATATTTCTTTTGACTGGGATTCATTAACTGATTTGCCTGCTACAAGTACAACCAATGTTTTATTGCGCATCAAAGCTAGTGATGGAATTAGTGACTCACCAAATTATAATGTATCTTCGGCCTTTACTGTAGATAACTTTGCTTATGTACCAACATCTTTACTCTTGGTACCAAGTACTAGCACCATTGCTTTTTCTTGGAGTGGTGCAAGCGGAGACGTGTTGTTTAGTGTAAGTTCTACTGCCATGGCTGTAAGTTCTACAGTTTATAACACTGTAACCTCAACCTCCTTGACTCCAAATAGTTTGTACTACTATCAAGTAAAAGCACAAGATGATCACGGTACAACTAGTTCGCTTAGTTCAGTAACCTCTACATATACTGATGCAGATATTCCTACTGCGGTTAGTGCTGTGTCGACTGGTCAAACTACTATGACTGTGTCATGGACGTCAACCAATGGTTCTGGCACAGTGTATGAACTATATAATGTGACCACAGGCGCTACAGTAGGAACTACCCAAAGCACCTCATATTCAGTTACTGGATTAACTGCTAATACAGCCTATCAATTTAAAGTAAGAGCACAATATTTGATAGATAGTAGTCGTTATTCAAGCTATTCTGAAACTTCAACTGCGGTTTCTACTGATGCGGCGTCTGCATCTAGTGATAACAGTAGTAATAGTGGAGGTGGTGGTTCAGCACCAGCGGCTTCACCGCCAAGTGTGCCAGCTTCTCAACCCGTTACACCTGCCGCCGCCGCTTCAATGGAATTGGCACTCAACCAGCCTGTGAGACAGACTGTTGGTGCAAGTTCACACACATATACTGCACTGTCTGCTAATGCAAAAAGCGCAACACTGAAAATCCAATCAGAACCAATCACTGTTGCTTTGTCAGTGGGAGTTCCAAAAGAAGTGGATACTAATGCGGATAGTATTAATGATTTACGTGTTACCTATACCGGTCTTGTTAAAGGTGTACCAAAAGTAACTGTGGCTAATTTGACTGATGAAAATGAACTTAAAAATGTCATGACTATTCGCGCGGGTGCATATGAAACTAATACACGGAATGTAACTCTTACTTTTAATAGTAACGCCGTACAAATGGCACTTTCAAATACTCCGGATTTTGCTGGAGCTACTTTTAGAGCCTATGCTCCATCTGTAAGTTGGGAATTAAGTTCTGGTAATGGCAAAAAAACTGTATACGCGCGTTTGCGTAGTCCACAAGGTAGTACTGTTACTGTTTCAGATTCAATTGTTTTGAATACGAGCGGTGCAGCTTTACCGCCTTCTACTGTGGAAAATCCACCAATTACTACTCCACCACAATCTACCTATCCAGTGCTTACTCGTACGCTTAAGCGTAATATGACTGGGGCTGATGTAAAGCAAGCTCAATTATTCCTTCAGACTGCAGGTTTTTTCCCTAAAACAGTTGCTGCCAATGGAATTTTTGGACCAACTACAGAGTCCTCAGTAAAAGCTTTACAGAAAAAACAAGGTCTGCCACAGTCTGGAGAAATTAATACTGCAATTTGGTCGCTTCTAACTGGTGAATTTAGTGTGGGTAATACTCCTTCTTCACCAGAAAACCTGGCTCCAGTTGCTAAACCAAATTTATCACGCGGTAGTTCTGGTGCCAATGTACTCTGGGTACAAGAAAAATTAAAAGCTTTGGGATATTTCCCAAAAAATGTAAATGCAAATAGTTTCTACGGACCAACTACACAAAGTTCAGTACGTGCATTCCAGAAAGCCAAGGGTATTTCTCAGACCGGAACAGTGGGACCACTCACTTGGGGTGCATTGAGTAAATAATTTGTCCACAGGTAATAAAAAGACCCTAATTATAGGGTCTTTTTTGTATCGCTACAAACACATAAATTTGGTATAATCATATAAGCCCTCATCGGGTCTTTCTATGTTATTCGGGAGAAAAAAATACTACTTTTCCTACCTCTCAGCTGTCACAGCTTTTGTTACGGTTTTTTACCTGGTTTTTGCGCCGGTTTTTTTGGGTTTTAATTCAAATTTTATCTCTAAGGTTGAGGCTGCTAGCGTTACATGGGTAGGTGGTGTAAGTGGTAATTGGGAAACAGGTGCAAATTGGAGTACTGGTGTGCCTCCTACCGCTGCTGATGATGTTACAATTTCCTCAAGCACTGCTAATATTGCCGTGACTTTGACAAGTGGTCAAACAGCAGATTTTAATAGTCTGACAATTGGTGGGGATTCAACGTATTATGCCACTACTACATTTACTGGGAACATTGGTACTGGTGGTGCCATCACAGTGAACACTAAAGGTGTTCTAGAGCAAAATAATGTTGTGAACCAAACTATCACTGGTGATCTCGTTATTGCTAGTGGTGGTAAATTGACTCATGCTACTACTACGCCTGATTCTACTATTCGAGACAAAGCGGTTTTGTTTACTGTCCCAAATTTTAATTTGCAAGCAGGTGGTTTGGTAGATTTAATTGGTAAGGGTTTTAGTAAGGCTTCCTGTACTTTGACAACTGGAACTGGGCCTGCGGCTGGTGTGGCTGGAGGCAGTAGCGCGAGTGGTGGTGGACATGGTGGTTTGGGTGGTCAAGGTGGTGGATCAACCCCATCAGCAACAAAATATGCATACGATGACATGGCCGCACCAACACAGCCAGGTTCTAGTGGTGGTCCTAATAGTGCAATTTGTGCTGGTTCTGGTGGTGGTGTGATTAATCTCACTATTGCTGGAGGTGGAACAGCTACTATTAGTGGTACGGTTTCTTCAACTGGCGCAAATGGGGCTACAAATGGTTTTGGCAGATTTAGTGGAGCTGGCGCAGGTGGTTCAGTTTGGGTTAATTTTTCTAGTGGCGGTACATTTACGGGTAGTGGAACCATTGGTGCTCTTGGTGGTGGTGCAACGGGATTTAGCGCAGGTGTGGCTGATGAAGGTGGTGGCGCAGGTGGTGGTGGACGAATTGCAATTACTGGTCAATCGACTGATACTTTTACTGGTACTTTTGCATATAGTGGGGGTAAAAATGTAAATGGTCCTTTGGCTCAAGATGGTGGTGCTGGAACTTTGTATAAAAAATTAAATTCAGCTACATACGGAGATCTATATGTGGATAATAATGGTTCCACTGATTCTGTTGCAACATATAGTTCTAGTACCGCAACCATTGCTAATTTGTGGTTGAATAATCGTGCAAATTTTGTTGTTTCTTCTAGTACAGTTTTAACTATTACTTCAACAACTCTTGGTATTGCAACGGTAAGTAGTACTTTGAATATTGATGGTACTTTGATAACACCAAGTTCTTTTGTAGTGACTGGACGAAACCAAGTTTTGGCGACTGCAGCGCAACTGCCTAATTTAACTGATTTAACAATCGCAGCTAATGGATTGCTTGAAATTGATGGTGTGGCATCATCGAGTGCTTGGTCATTGAATTCAATTAGTGTAAGTGGTGAGTTAACTTCAAGACATAATACTAGTACCATTAGTAATACTTTAAGTTTGTCGGCCAGTACAATTACCGTTAATAGCGGTGGTTTACTTAGCGTGGATAGAAAAGGGTATGCTGGGGGTAACGGCTATTTTACTGGTGGATCTAGTGAAATTCCTCATGATGGATATGGACCTGGTGGTGGTCAGACTGGTGAAACTTGGGGTGGCGGCGGTGCTTATGGTGGCGCGGGTGGATTTGGTCAAGATTATGATGGCGATAATAACCCGGCCGGTCGTGGTGGCACGGCTTATGGTTCCACCAGTACACCAGAATATGAGGCTGGTTCTGGTGGTGGTGGAGGCGCGCGCTATGTAACAGATAATGGAGGTGCGGGTGGTGGTATTATTAAAATTGTAGCTACCACACTTACAATTAATGGTACTTTGAGTGCTAATGGTGGACAGGGCAATGCATGTGGTTCACCTGGTGGTTCGGCTGGTGGTGGTGGAGCTGGTGGTGGTATTAAAATTCAAGTTACTACTTTAGCGGGTAATGGTTTGCTACGTGCCGATGGTGGTCGTGGTGGTTTTTCTGTTACTTGTGAAGGTGGTGGTGGCGGTGGTGGTGGACGTATTTTGGTAGTTGCTACAGAAAGTACATTTTCAGGTTCAGCCAGTAGTGCAGCTGGTCCGGCTGGCAACATACCGCCTCTAGCAGAAGGTGAAAATGGTGTGGCTGGTTCATATACTATTGCACCTACTGTTCCTCATACTTTATATTCTAATGCAATTTCTGCGCAGGCTGGTACCACAAATCCAACTTTACTGGCTACAACTACACCATTTTTCTCAGCAATTTTTACAGATTTAGAAGCAGGGGATACAGCTACTAAAGCACACATTCAAGTAAGTACGAGCTCAGTGTTTAGTACTATTACTCACTGGGATTCGGACAGCAGTGGTACAGCCATTACAACTTGTACTTTGAATGCACGGTGTCAGGATTTAAAATATGGTTATTTTGGCACAGCACCAACAACTAATTTAGTGCTCAATGATGATGTAGATGAAAATTCACAAACTCTTTATTATTGGCGTCTTAGATATTTTGATGCGCAAGGCGGTCCTGGTTCCTATTCATCTACCACGGCTACTTTTACTTTGCTTGATGCGCCAAATGAACCAAGTGCTGCGGCTGTATCGTCTATAACTGCAACTTCTGCAGCAATTACTTGGACTGATAATTCTGCCATTGAAGATAATTATGTAGTTGAAGTAGCCACTGATGGTAGTGACACTTTTACAGCGGTTAGTACAACGAGCGCAAATGCAACGAGCGCAACCACCAGTACGCTTAGTAGTAATTCACAGTATCAGTATCGAGTAAAAGGTACTAATGCCGCTGGTAGTTCTTATTATTCTACTAGTTCTCTTTTTTATACTTTGGCAGCCGTTGCGCCTAAACCTACGACTACTGTTCATACGGCTACTTCACTTCTAATTACTATTGATCCAGGTGATAATTCAACCACTACATTGTTTGCGGTTTATAATGACACGGCCAGTCAATATGTTGCGGCCGATGGAACATTAACCTCTACTCCAATTTATCAAACGACTACCACTTGGGGTGTGGATTTTGCTAATACTGGCCTTACTCCAAATACTTTGTATAAATATTCTGTAATTGCACGCAATAATGATGGTATTGATTCTGCAACTTCTCCGCTAAGTGATGGTACTTATACTTTTGCCAATGTGCCCACCACTGTAACGGGTGCTTCTACGGCTGGCTCAAGGAGTGCGACAATTAGTTGGAGCACAAATGGTAATCCAGCTGGTACAGTCTATACTGTTGATGGATTGGGAAATGGACTTTCTTCAGGAAATATTACGGCTACTTCATTTCAATTTACTGGTTTAGTGGCAGGTGGTACATATATTTTCCGTGTACGTGCGAGCAACGCCACAGGGTTTGCTAGTGCTTATTCAAGTTCAGTGAGTGTGACAATAACAGCTGATGACGGCTCCCCGGCTCCTGCTGGTGGAGATGATGCGCCAGAGCCACCAAAACCAGAAGATGATCCGTTCGACGATCCAGTAGATCCAGATTTTATGCCCACTGGTTTGATTAAAATTGTCTCTAGACTTTCTGGAGAAGTGGATTTTTTACAAGAAGCTGGCGTAAGTACACCTTATAAAGTTAATGCTCCTTATGGTGCCAAAACCGCACCGGGCACCAGTGAATTAAGTAAATTACAAAAACCATTTACTTTAAATTTTTCTTTTGATGTACAAGCACAACCAAAAGACGTAGCTGGAGAAAAATTAGCATTATTTGCTAAAGGGAGTGACTATTATTTTGGGTTTAATGGTTTGCCAAATAGCCCAAGTATTAAAAATGATGGTTTTTGTTTTATTACAAATAATGGTTTTAATAAAGTTTGTGATGATATTTTTGACCGCGGTGCCTTTGCCTTGGATAAACGGTATGATTATTCTGTTATTTGGAATGGTGACACATTAAATCTTATGGAAGGAAATAAACTTCTTTCCATGCAAAAAACGAGTAGTATTATTTCTTCTGATGCTCCGGTAGTAGTAGGAGGTGCAGAATATAAAGTAGATACTAGAACATTTTACACCAGTTACCCGACTACTATTTATAAGATGCAATTAAAATCTGAACCAGTTTTAACTCATACTAATAAAACCGAAGTTAAATTAAAAATTGATGCTAGTTACGCGCCAGATTTAGCGCTGAAAGAAAGTGATACTGCGCCGTCAACTAATTTTGGTGATGTTGGGTATACGCCAATTAATTCTGAAGTTCTATGGACATTGACTGGTGCTGATGGAAAAAAATGTATTAATGCTCGGTTTCGTAGTGCGCAAAAAAAATTCACCTATGACACCTATGCTTGCGCGATTTTAGATAGAATTAAACCGCCGGCTACTTTCTTGGTGACAACGGGTTTTAATAGTAGTGGAGTAAAAGTAAGTAATGCTAAGATTTCTGGTTCCACTGAAGCAGAAGCCGCAGTTACAATTTTCTTTGAGCGGTTTTATGATACTTCTGGAGCTTCTGCTGAAGAAGGGCATGGTATTAACGAGCCAGCGGCTTGGTTGGCTGTAGCTGGTTCTGCTGATGCGCGTTTGGCGGCCTCACTCAAAACACAATTTAGTGTTAAGGCTAATAAAGACGGTACTTGGCAGTATCCATTTTCTAATACTTTGGATAGTAATGCTCGCTATGTAATTGCTGTACAAACACGTGACTTGGCCGGTAATGTTTCTGATTTAGAAACACAGGATTTTGTGGCAAATCCAAAACCAAAACCATGTGACCCAACAAAAAATGACTGTCCTAAACCACCATGTGATCCGACTAAAGAAAAGTGTGATGAACCACCATGTGATCCGACTAAAGAAGATTGTGCAGAGCCGCCATGTGACCCTTTGACTTCAAAATGTGATGATGAACCAGCCAAACCGGACAATGAACCAGACAATAAGCCAGATAACAATAAACCAGATAATAGCAACCCAAATAATTCCGGAGATAGTTCAGGTAGCGGAAGTGGCTCCTCAAATAATGGTTCAGGTGGTGGGGTATCAAGTAGTACTATTCCTTCAGTAAATGAAGATGGCTTCTTTAATACGGTCATAAATAGTTTGGTTAATACCTATAATCAAGCGCGTGCTCTTATTAATGATCCACGCATACAGGCCTTTAATAAAAAAATAGCTGTACCATTGGCCGCGGCTTTGGCAATGGCCAATGCAGCGGTTGCTTTCCAATTGCCGTATTTGATTAATCTCTTTAGATATCTTTTCAGTCAGCCATACATGTGGTGGCATAGACGCAAGCAAAAAAGTTGGGGTGTGGTTTATAACAGTTATACTAAAGAGCCGGTGGACTTAGCGACTATTCGTTTGGTAGATGTAGTTACTGGTCGCACTATGGCTTCACAAGTTACAGATTTTCATGGTCGGTATTTTATGTCAGCCAATCAGGGTCAATTTAGATTGGAAGTGGTTAAACCTGGTTTTGCTGGGTTTAGTGAATTCCTAAAAGAAAAAGATGAAGATACTAAATTTGCAAATTTGTATCATGGTGCAGCGTTTTACCCACCGCATGACCAATTCGAAATAAATTATAATATCCCCCTTGACCCAATTGTGGAAAATAAACCACTGGGCAAAATTTTACGTGATAATTTGTGGGAGAAAATTAATTACGGTCTTAGTTTTGCAGGTATGGCTGCCAGTTTAATGTCCTTTGTGGTTACTCCAAGTTGGTATACCTTTGGTTTTGTATGTTTGCACGTGGGATTATTTACCATATTTTATAGATTTGCTCATCATAAATTACCACCAGTCTGGGGTGCGGTTCGTGAGCTTGGAACTAAGAGTCCTGTGGGTCGAGTAGTTGTGCGCGTATTTGACTCAGCGTATAATAAATTGGTTAACACAGCGGTTACTGATAGTACAGGCAGGTACGCTATTTTAGTAGGACCGAGTACCTATTATCTTAGTTATGAAAAGCCTGGGTATATAAAGAAATTAAGTCCAACTTTGGATTATTCTAGTAAGAAAACTGATGGCATGGGCGGTATAATTAACCGTGATGAAATGTTGGAAAAAATTAAGCCCGGTAGTGTGCTAGTAGACCCTGACCCGCAGATTGAACCAGTAAAACCAGTGGTATCAGAAGGTTCGGTTACAGAAAAAGAAGCACCAAAATCAGACATTGATAAAGTTCAAGATGATATTAATAACTGGAAAAAATCTAATTACTAATTAACAAAAATATGCGCATTGCTATCAATGGATTTGGCCGGATTGGCCGCCATGCTTTCAAAATTATTCAAGAAAAAAAGGGAATAGAAGTGGTGGCTATTAACGACCTTACCAATCCAAAAGTTTTGGCCCATTTATTAAAGCATGACACAGCTTACCCGGATTTAAATTTTTCAGTTAAAGCTGATGAAAAGAATTTAATTATTACTGGTAAAAAAATTCCAGTATTTGCGCAAAAAGACCCGTCTTTATTGCCTTGGAAAGATTTGAAAGTTGATTTGGTTTTGGAATGCACTGGTTTTTTCCGCGATGCTGAAGGGGCTGGAAAACACTTAACTGCTGGTGCAAAAAAAGTAGTAATTTCTGCACCAGCCAAAGGTGAAATTAAAACTTTGGTCAAAGGCGTAAATGATAAGGATTATAAGGGTGAAACTATTGTAAATAATGCATCGTGTACTACTAATTGCGCGGCTCCAGTAATGAAAGTTTTGGAAGATGTGTTTGGTGTAGAAAAGGCCATGCTTACCACTGTCCATTCTTATACTGCGTCACAAGTTTTACAAGATGGACCAGCTTCAAAAGATTATCGTGAAATGCGCGCCGCTGCTCAAAACATGATTCCTACAACGACTGGTGCGGCCATTGCTGTTACGCAAGCAATTCCAAAACTCAAAGGAAAATTTGATGGTTTATCGGTACGTGTGCCAACCATTACTGTTTCTCTCACTGATATTACTGCGGTTTTGAAAAAGAAAGTGACTAAAGAAGAAATTAATGCAGCCATGACTAAGGCTTCAAAAGGAGAATTAAAAAATATTTTATTTGTCACTGAAGAAGAATTGGTTTCTTCTGATTTTATTGGTTCCCCAGCTTCGGCGACTGTTGATTTGGCTTTGACCAATGTGGTTGATGGCACCTTAGTCAAAGTGGTGGCTTGGTATGACAATGAATGGGGATATGCAAATCGGTTAGTGGAAATGGCCCAATTGGTAGGGAAAAAATAAGTATGTTTCAGAAATTGACTAGTGTAAAAAATCTTAAGAATAAAATTGTTTTGGTTCGAGTGGATTTTAATGTTCCCCTTAAAAAGGGCAAAGTCGTGGACGATAGCAGAATCGAAGCATCGTTGCCAACAATTAATTATTTACGCAAACAAAAAGCGCGAGTGGTACTAATGGCACATTTGGGTAGACCAAAAGGAAAGTTTGCGAAGGAGTTTTCCTTAAAGCCCGTTGCTGAATTACTAGGAAAGAAAATTAAGCAAGCAGTAAAATTAGTTGACCTTGGCAACGGGGAAGTAGAGCCAAAGAAATTTGCGAATGCGAAAAAAGAGATTGAAAAAATGAGAGTTGGGCAAATAATAATGCTTGAAAATACTCGTTTTTTGGCTGGTGAAGAAAGTAATGACGCAAATTTGAGTCAAGTTCTGGCTAGTTTAGCTGATATCTTTGTGTTTGATGGGTTTGCGGTTGCTCATCGCGCGGCTGCTTCTGTAAGTGGTGTGGCCAAGTATCTCCCTACCTATGCTGGATTACTCATGGCCAGTGAAGTGGAAAATTTAACTAAAATAATGGCTAAACCGAAGCGTCCGTTTGTGGCTGTAGTGGGCGGAGCAAAAATGGAGACCAAGGTTCCAGTACTTAAATCATTGGTTAAAGTTGCGGATCAAATTTTGGTGGCTGGGGGAATTGTAAATACTATTTTGGCTGCTCTCGGTTATGGAATTGGTGATTCAATTTGTGATAAAGAATTTTTTGCAACTGCTAAGAGTATTGTAAAAAATAAGAAAATTATTTTACCAGTTGATGTGATTGTGGGAGATACGAGTGGAAACAATTGGCGAGTAGTAGAAGTGGGTACAAAAAAACATGAAATTTGTGGAAAAGGTGAATTAATCGCTGATATTGGCCCAGCTACCAATGCTTTGTTTGCTTTCAAATTAATAAAAGCTAAGAGTGCTTTATGGAATGGAGCTTTGGGTTGGTTTGAACAATCACCTTATGGTGAAGGTACGTATGCTTTAGCTGAGGCTCTGGCTTCTGCTACAAAGCGAGGTGCCTTTACCGTGGCAGGTGGCGGTGAAACTGTAGAAGTATTATTTGCGAAAAAATTAAATAAAAAAATTAGTTTTATTTCTACTGGTGGCGGTGCTATGCTCGAATTTATTTCTGGCAAAAAACTTCCTGGTGTGAAAATTTTGTAGTATACTTTTTCTATTATTATAAATTGACTCGATGTATGGCAAAGAAAGTCTTTAAAGTATTGGGTATCGTACTCGTAGTTTTAATAGCTTTGATTGTTATTATTTTAAAATGGTCTGACGCGACTGTAGGAGTAATGACTGAGCCTATTCGTCAAGAATTTGCTGCGCGTACTAGTGATAAATTCCGCATTAGTAAATCAGTGTATGGAGAAACTGAAGGCACAGCCATTGTTGCTATTACAGACAAAGACGGTCAAACTTATGAAGAAAAATATTTTTTAAAAAAGACTGAGGATGTTTGGGCTATTGATAAAAAAGAACCCTATATTGCCCCAACTTCAACTGTGGAAAATACTACTGATAACACTACTGATAATACTGATGCAAAAACGAATTTTAAAGAAATCACCATTGTTGATGAGGATGAAACAGTTCCATCTAAAGATGGCGACATGTATGTGATTAGTGAACGCAAGCGTTATTACGCCCGTGTTATTTTGATTGAGCCACTTACTAAAACTACGTCATTTAAGCACACGTATAAAAAGACTGCCGGTGGTTTTGCTCGCGGATTTATTACTGAAGCAATATTCCCAAAAGACCCGCCACTTACAAATTTATATGTGGAACTAAAGACAAAAGATGGTTCGCTTACCAAAGGTACGTATGAATCAATGGTTACGGTGGGTAATGATAGCGCCGTCTTAAAATATAGAGTTGAATAAGAAAAAGTGGTATACTATTGTTATCTTTTCATAAGCTACTTCTTACAACTTACTAACTAACTTTAATATGCCTGTCAGCAGAAAAACTCCAGAAGCAGAGATAAATGCTTCAATGTGGTACGGTCACATGGGCCGCAGGCTCATGGCGACTTTATTAGGTATTTTGCTCGCGTACCTTATTATTTATGTAGGTACTTTGATCAAGAATAATATTCGCGAATACAGCACCATTGGTAGTGCAGATAAAATGGAACGCACACTAACGGTGGAAGCAGAAGGTAAAGTTACTGTAACTCCAGACATTGCTATCACTACCATGGGTATGACTGCTGAGGGTAAAACCGTGGCCGAAGCACAGCAGAAAAATACTGAAGTCATGAATAAATTACTTGAAAAAGTAAAAGCTTTGGGCGTGGATAAGGCTGATGTGCAAACTGCTAATTATAATATTTTCCCAAATTACGATTATAATGATGGTAAGCAAACCATTCGTAATTATCAAGTAAATCAAAGCGTGACTATTAAGATTCGTGACCTTGCTAAAGCCAACCAAGTATTAGCTTTGGCCGGAGAAGTGGGTGCAAACAATGTAAGTGGTTTGCAATTTACGGTTGATGACCGGGACGCTTACAAAGAAAAAGCGCGTGACTTGGCTTTGCAAAAAGTAGCTGAAAAACGCAATGCTTTGGCCCGTTCTTTAGGAGTCTCTCTTCGTTCCATTGTTAGTTACAATGAATATGAAGTGACTGGAGCTAACGGGGATTTGTATAAATATGCCATGGGTGGCTCAAGTCCAGAAGCTGTGATTAGCGCCGCTCCTACTTTGGAGGCTGGTCAAAATGACGTGGTCATGCGTGTAACCGTTGTGTTTGAAGTAAGACAGTAAGACTTGAATTATCAGAAAACACGGCCTTAGCAAGGGGCCGTGTTTTTGATATACTAAAACTATAATAAATACCGTCGCGTTTCAAAGGACGTTACGCGACGCGATTTCGACAAATCGTATGAAAAAACTAACTATCTCTAAAATTTTTGCCCAAGAAATCCTAGACTCACGGGGTAATCCTACGGTGCGGGCCACCATGGTGCTTTCTGATGGCTCTGTGGGCGTGGCTGCAGTACCAAGTGGGGCAAGTACTGGTACGCACGAAGCTCTTGAGCTCCGTGATGGTGGGGCTAGATACGGCGGTAAAGGAGTTTTGAAAGCAGTAAAAAACATTGAAGTTGTGATCGCTAAAAAATTAGTAGGTACAGAAGCAGGCAAACAAAGTGAGATTGATTTGGCACTACTTAAACTTGATGGTACGGAAAACAAAAGTAAATTGGGCGCGAATGCGATTTTGGCAGTATCAATGGCCCATGCGCGCGCAGCCGCGGCTAGCGCTAAGCAGCCATTGTATAAATGGATTCGGAATAATTTTAAACTTCCTGAAAAAAAATGGGTGTTGCCAGTGGCAACGATGAATATTATGAATGGCGGACGGCATGCGAATAATGGTCTGTCTATTCAAGAATTCATGATTGTGCCAATTCATAAGAAAATGAATGAGCGGGTCCGGATTGGGGCTGAAGTATTTCACGCACTTGCCAGCTTGCTCAATAAAAAAGGTTTTACCACTGGTGTTGGTGATGAGGGTGGTTTTGCACCATCACTCCCAAACAATGAACAGGCTATTAAGTTAATCATGCAGGCCATTAAAGATGCCGGATACACAGCGGGAAAGCAGGTTTGTTTGGCCATGGATTTTGCGGCTTCAGAATTTTTCCGCGCTGGAAAATATTATTTTGAAAATCCGCAAAGTGCCTGGACATCGGATCAAATGATTGAACTCGTAGGCATGTGGCAACGCCGGTACCCCATTATTTCTATTGAAGATCCTTTGGCCGAGGATGATTGGCAAGCCTGGGAAAAAATTACTAAACGTTTGGGTAAAGATTTAACTTTGGTTGGAGATGATTTATTTGTGACCAATGTTAAGCGTATTCAAATGGGATTGGCTAAAAAATCAGCTAATGCCGTGCTCATTAAACTTAACCAAATTGGCAGTCTTTCAGAAACTATTGCCGCGATTTATTTGGCCAAAGAGCATAAATATAAAGTTTCAGTTTCTCATCGTTCAGCCGAAACGGCTGATACTTTTATTGCCGATTTGGCAGTGGCCGTAAACGCAGAATTCATCAAAACTGGTTCTTTATCACGCTCTGAGCGTACAGAAAAATATAATCGTCTCATGGAAATTGAAAAAGAGCTTGAATAATTATGCCTATCAAACCAGTGGTTTTAATTATTTTGGATGGTTTTGGTTTGGCTGATGTAAAAATGCCAGGCAATGCAGTGACCCCAAAAACCGCGCCGCATATTTTTTCGTATTTAAAAAAGTATCCGAGTACACAATTAAAAGCACACGGTCGTGATGTGGGTTTATTTGCTGGGCAAGAAGGCAATTCTGAGGCTGGACATTTTAATATTGGAGCAGGGAGAATTGTAAAACAGGATTTAGTTCGTATTTCCGAAGCGATCCATGATGGCACTTTTTATAAAAATGAATCATTTTTACAAGCCATTAAACAGGTGACTGAACACAAAAGCACTTTGCATGTCATGGGACTTTTGACCAATGGACAAAGCGCGCATTCTCATCCAGAACATTTATATTCGGTCTTGGAATTGGCCCGTAGACATAAGGTAAAAAATGTGGCCATTCATTTATTTACTGATGGTCGCGATTCATCACCACATTCTGCGGTCATGCATTTACGTAAATTAAAAAAGTTTTTATTTCCACACGAAAGTATTGCCACAATTACTGGAAGATTTTACGCCATGGACAGAAATAAAATTTGGGAACGTACGGAATTGGCTTACAAAGCCATGGTAGAAGGTAAGGGTGTGGCTAGGGCTGGTAGTGCAGAAGAAGCCATTGCCTTGGCGTATAATCGTGGTGAGACTGATGAGTATTTACAACCAACAGTCATTACCAAAATTGATGGTCAGCCCATTGCAACAATTAAAGATCATGACGCAGTAATTTTTTTTAATGCGCGTAGTGACCGGGCCAGACAAATTACTAAAGCCCTTATTCAAACTGATTTTAATAAACGCAACCCAGGTGCATTTACACGCAGACATTGGCCACATCCATTGTATTTTGTAGCCATGACTGATTTTGGTCCAGATTTACCAAATGTATTAACAGCTTTTCCAAGCCCAGACGTGGTAAATGGTTTGGTGGCCTGCATTGACCATAGATTCCGTCACTTATATATTGCGGAAACTGAAAAGTATGCGCATATTACTTATTTTATTAATGGCGGCTATTCTGATGCTATAAATGGAGAGGTGCGTGAACTTGTGCAATCGGGTAATACTTACTCATATGCTGATAAACCGGCTATGGAAAGTAAGGCCGTGGCTACGCGTGTGGTAGAATGTATACGCAAAGACTTGTTTGATTTTATTACCGTGAATTTTGCCAATGCTGATATGGTAGGACACACTGGTGATTTTCGTGCAGCGTGTAAGGGGGTAAAAGCCATGGATGCAGAAGTGAAAAAAATTGTGGACGCGGTTTTGAAGCGTAAGGGGGCGGTAATTATTACCGCTGATCACGGAAACGCAGAAATCATGTATAATCCTAAGACTGGTGCTATGGAAACTGAACATAGTACTAGCCCTGTCCCTTTGGTGGTTATTTCTCATCAATATAAGAAAACAGCCTTGAAAACCGGACGTTTAGCTGATGTGGCGCCTACAATTCTCGCTCTTTTGGGGATTCCCAAACCCAAGGAAATGACTGGAAATGTTTTGGGTAATTTTAAATAGTATGGCAAAAAAACCTGTAGTACTAGCAATTCTTGATGGTTGGGGAGTGGCCCCAGCTACTCCGGGCAATGCAATTAGTCGCGCTGATTTACCAAATTTCACACATTTTATTAAAGAATATCCAGCCATGACCATTGCGGCTTCTGGTGCAGAAGTAGGTTTGTCTTTTGGTGAAATGGGTAATTCTGAAGTTGGTCACTTAAATATTGGTGCGGGTCGTGTATATTATCAAACATTTCCGCGGATTAATAAAAGTATTGATGATGGTTCTTTTGCGGAAAATAAAGCTTTCTTAGAAGCCGCCGCGCAAGTGAAAAAAAATAAATCAGCACTTCATTTAATTGGTTTGGTTAGTCCTGGTAATGTGCATGCTAGTCAAGATCACTTGTACGCGCTTTTGGAATTTGCGAAAAAGCAAAAAATAAAACATGTGTTTGTACATGTAATTCTCGATGGTCGCGATACTATTTATAATAGTGGAGTGGATTTTGTAAAAGCTTTGGAAAAACAAATGAAAGAAATTGGCGTGGGAGAAATTGCTACTTTATCTGGTCGTTTTTACGCGCTTGACCGAGATAATCGTTGGGATCGTGTAGAAAAAGCCTATAAAGCAATTGCACTTGGTGTGGCAGAAAATTATACTGACGACCCCATTGACGCACTCAAAGCTTCATATGAGCATGAGGTGTATGATGAAGAATTTGTGCCAACGGTAATTGGAAAAGAAGGTAAACCTTTGGCCGCGATTGAACCAGAAGATGGAGTAATTTTCTTCAATTTCCGTCCTGATCGTGCGCGTCAACTTACACAAGCTTTTGTGCTTCCACATTTTAATAAATTCGAACGTGAATATTTGCGTGGTCTTTCTTTTGTGACCATGACTGAGTATGAAAAAGAATTGCCAGTGACTGTAGCGTTTCCGCCCAATGTAGTGCATGAATGTTTGGCAGAAGTAATTAGTAAGGCGGGCATGACTCAGTATCATGTGGCTGAAACAGAAAAATACGCACACATTACTTTTTTCTTAAATGGTACTGTGGAAGAAGCGTTTGCCAAAGAAGATCGCAAAATTATTCCGTCACCAAAAGTGGCTAGCTATGCTGAAGAGCCGGCTATGTCCGCAGAAGCGATTACTAAAGATGTAATCAAGGCGGTGGAAAAAGGTGAGTACGATATTATCATGCTTAATTTTGCCAATGCTGACATGGTGGCACACACGGGTGATTTAAAAGCCACCGTAAAAGGTTGTGAAATGGTAGACACATGTTTAGGTAAAATTGCTGAACATGTTTTGGCGCATCATGGCACTTTGATTATTACCGCTGACCATGGTAATGGTGAAGAATTGGTAAATTTACAAACGGGTGAGCGCGATAAAGAGCATAGTACCAATCCTGTACCGCTTATTATTATTGGTGATGAATACTATGGAAAAGCCGGTCCCGCTGGAGACCCACCAGATGGAGATCTTTCGCTTTTGCAGCCAGTTGGTATGCTCGCTGACGTGGCACCAACAGTGTTGAAAATTTTAGGTGTTGATCAACCTAAAGAAATGACTGGAAGGGCACTAGTTTAGAATAAATATAAATTTAAAATAACCCCAATATGTTGGGGTTATTTTTTTACTTGTTTTTGGATGTGAGCGACAATTGCATCGGTCAGTTCGCGTAATTGTCTACCATCATTGATGGTAAATTGCGCGTGGCCTTTATTACCTTTGCCATTGTAGAGCGCGAGTAATTCTTCAGCGTGGTATGGTTCGCGCGCATGTAATAACCCGTGAATGGTTGGTTTATCAGCATCTGGGTGTTCATGTACTAGCAAGATTAATTTAGCGGCAGGCGCTGTAGTAATGAGTTCATCGACAATGGAATTTAATTCTTGTTCTTTGGCACCGCTGCGAGTAAAATCTTCGCGTGTAATACTGGACCATACTAAACCACTGGTTTCATCATACTGTAAATGTGAAAGTGCAGAACCCCACAAACGGAAGGTGGCGATTGATTTGGTTTGGTATAAATGTTTAATAATCGCACCGCGATCTGCACCTAAATGAACTAAATCACTGGCAGCCGCAAGCGTATCTGGTTTAATGTGTCCGTCACGGAAACTATTGGTTCCGGCAATCATGCCAGTTAAAAGCGCGTGTGCTATTTCTGGAACCAAATCAGTTGGATACATTTCTTTAATGGTTGAATACAAAACTTCAGCCGTAGTACTCTTGGTTGTGTCTACAATATTAATTTGACCATAGTGTTCATTGCTTGGTTCATGGTCAACATTAATAATTGGAGTCTTGAAGAAAAATTCTGTGTTGTTTTGGTATAAGCTGCCAAGTGATCCAAGGTCAGGAGTGTTAATGGCAATGACTAGATCATAGGTAAAATCAGATTGGGCTGTGCGAATAACATCGCGGTTTAACGCCCCATGTTCGGGTGTAATAAATATTCTTAGTTCTTTGTCTTTAACATCATATGAAAGATCTTTGATTCCAGTATTTGTTACGTCCACGTGAATCACAAATTTTTGCAAATGACCCAGACTTGGTTTGATTTCATGAGAATCATGAAGGAATTTTAATTGATGGGGAATAGCACAATCTTCAATAACCGTATCTACTCGCTTGCCTAAACGCTTCAAAAGCAACGCCAAAGCAGCGGCAGATCCAATAGCGTCGCCGCTAGCCGTGGTTTTACTGGTGATTAGGATATGATTTTTATCACTAACCATTTGCTTGAATTGTTCAGCAAGTTTTAAAGCCATAAATTAATGGACTGAGCATCTTACCAGGAAAGAGCCTCTTTGTCAAACCTGGGGGTTGTGGGTGATTTTGGTTTAAATAAGCCTTATTTAAAAATAAAAAAACATCCTTTTTCTAGTATAGAATGCAGGATGCTTTTCCGCCACTATTTTCCAATTTTGAAAAACACTGTGCGTGCCGGGTCCCCTGTACCCGGCGGTTGCATGGACTGCTCCATGCGGGGCCCTCAGCTGATGGCTCGAGGGGGTAGTATCAGGTCCAGACGACTCTGTGCCGCAGCCTTGAGGATTTGGAATTCCTGTGTGGAGCGACCAGTATCTTCGAGTATCTGGATCTGCCTCACCACGTCTCGGAGCAGGCTTTGCCGGTAGCCGGTCATCGCCTCTGCCTGGGAGTAGAAGTCACTCTGGATGAGGGAGTGGAGCATTTCCAAACCCCTCACCTTCAAGTCAGTCCTAGGGCTCGGCTTGAATGCGCTCAGGTGAGCGTGGACCGTGGATTCTTGCCCTTCACCCAAATGGCAAGCGATTGCCATGGTCAGGGGGAAGTGCGAAGTAGCGGCCGTCTCACTTGCGCGTTCTACCCCTTCCTGGAACAGGGGGCCGAAGAGTTGTTCTCCAAACTCCTGAACCGATTGGTACATCTTCTTGTTTCTCGTGCCGGCCAGGTAATGCACCGAGACGAAGTCGAATAGGAGCATCATCTTTCGCTCGGGGGTGCTCCAAAGCTTGTCTCTGGAGACTCCGATGGACAGCTGGTAGTCAAGCTGGGCGAAGGCGTCCGCCAGCCTCGCGATACTTAGGTCTTCCATCAGGCTGGGATGAGCCTCACCCTTATCGAGGGCGAGGCGAGTGTTTTCGAGCAGGATGTAGAGCGCTTGTACAGCGTCTGGTTGGGTCATTATTCTCCCCCAAGTTTGTTTTTCCACACTCCAAGTCCTGTACGAGGAGGGTGAATGGGTAAAACCTTAACATAACGTGAGATTTGTTTCAATTGGATCAACAAGATAAAAATCATTGCTTTTTCCCTCAATATTCAGTAATATTAGCCTTAACTTAAGCTCTATTATGCTCGACAAAGCCTACGAACCACAAAAATACGAAGATGATATCTATAAACGCTGGGAAGAGAGCGGTTTTTTTAATCCCGATGTGTGCGTTGAGAAGGGAGTTACAAAGGCCGATGCTCAGCCATTTTCGATTGTTTTACCCCCACCAAATGTAACTGGAACCTTGCATATGGGTCATGCGGCCATGCTGGCGATTGAGGACATGATGGTGCGGTACCATCGGATGAAAGGTGATCGAACTTTGTGGGTGCCAGGGACTGATCACGCGGCTGTGGCCACTGAATCAAAAGTGGAAGGTTTGTTAATTAAAGATGAAGGTTTTACTAAACCAAAAGAAGAATTGGGTCGCGAGAAGTTTTTGGAACGCGTAAAAAAGTTTGCCCAAGATTCGCACGATACGATTGTTAATCAATCCAAAAAAATGGGTTCGTCTTTGGATTGGTCACGTGAAGCCTATACACTTGATGATGAGCGTAATTTGGCCGTACGCACGGTGTTTAAAGATATGTATGATGCGGGTTTGATTTATCGCGGTTATCGCGTGGTTAATTGGTCAGTTAAGGGTCAATCAACTTGTAGTGATGATGAATTGGTCCACGTAGAGCGTCCAGGAAAATTATATTATTTTAAATATTCAAAAGATTTTCCAATTTCAATCGCCACCACTCGGCCAGAAACAAAATTAGGTGATACGGCTGTAGCTGTTCATCCAGAGGGTAAGTGGAAAGACTTTATTGGTAAAGAATTTACAGTTGAGAATTTTGGCCAAGCTGGCCATACCTTAAAAATTAAAATTATTGGTGACGCCAGTGTGGCCACGGATTTCGGTACTGGTGCGCTGGGTGTAACTACCGCGCATAGTCCGATTGATTTTGAAATGTATCTGCGTCAAAAAGCACTCGGCAATGATATTGGGCTCATTCAGGTGATTGGCGAAGATG
>CAYYQC010000003.1:0-44816 GCA_964473715.1 uncultured Gammaproteobacteria bacterium | reverse complement strand
AAAAGTTTGTTAAAACAAAACTAGCGCACCAAGCGATGGAGCGTCCAATACCAACTAAAGTTAAAAGTTTGTTTGGATTTCATAATATATTCATTTAACCAGTCTAGTAGTGACTTGGCAAGTCAGGGTGTGGATTAAATTAAATATTAATCCGCAATAGTGTGAATTATTTCACAGTATAATGGGATTGGTGTTTTGAACGGAGAACACCTAACCAGGCCAGATCAAGCTAATCCATCTCCCAGTACCAAAGACCGTACCAGGTACGGTAACCAGCATCAGGGTAGAAGCAGATCAGCTCGTGACTGCCCAGCACAGCGACCTGGCCTTTCTTGGCAGTAAGCACTTCTCCGGATTCAAGTCGCAGGCGCAGTTGTCCAGAGATGGTGGCGAAGTGGAAGCGGACACGAGGCGGGTTCACGATATCTTTGAGCGGATTGGGGAAGATTCCGCGCAGATTGATCATGAGGCAGTCCGAATTAGGATCACTGCCAGGCATCAGTTGGTAATCTGTATCGGTATAATCACCACAGATCACCTGGTGCAGCACCATGATCGTCTCAAAATGCCGTAACTCGTAATTTTTTCTCAACACTTTGCTCCTGAAAACTGAGGTTTGCGCTCAATGTAGCCTAAAAGTGCCGATTTGTCAATCTGTATTTTTGTTTTAGGTTGTGGTAGGATAGACCTATGAACCTCACTGATATCCTCAAAAAGCTCCCCGATGAGCCTGGTGTGTACTTGTACTACAGCGCCACCAAAGAACTCATATATGTGGGCAAAGCTACTTCTCTCAAAAGCCGAGTGAAGAGTTATTTTAGTGGTAAGCGCACGAGTCGGCCAATTGAACAAATGATGCATCAGGTGGTGGATATCAAATGGGAAGTGACGGATTCAGTTTTGGAAGCCGTGATTTTGGAATCAGTGTACATAAAAAAATATTTACCACGCTACAATGTTTTGGGTAAAGATAATAAGAGTTGGAATTATTTAACGATTTCTAATGATACATATCCAGTGGTGGAAACCTTGCGTCAACATGATTTAGCCCAATTACAACAACGTACAGGTGAGAATGTTCCACCGCAGTTTGCCGATATTTTTGGACCATATCCAGGTCTCAACATGCGCGAAACCATGAAAATTTTGCGCCGGTTATTTTGGTTTTCTACGTGTCAAAAAAATAAGCGTGGCAAAAAAGATGTGCCAGGCAAACCTTGTTTTTATTATCAAATTGGTGAGTGCTTGGGTGTGTGTACGGGCGAAATTACGCCGGTCGAATATCAAGCACGCGTGATTAAACCGCTCGTACTTTTTTTGCGGGGCAATAAAAAAGCCGTGATCAAAAATATTGAATCACAAATGAAGCGAGCGGCCGTGCGCGAACAATTTGAAGAAGCGCGGCGATTGCGTGATCAGCTCAAAGCTCTATTGCGTATTCATGATGTGGCCTTACTTAATAAAGATTTTTTTGTTGATCCTGATCTGAGTGTACCAGGAGCCAATGGTGAATTAATGGTGAACCGGATTGAAGGGTATGATATTTCTAATTTGGGTGCGAGTGGAAAAGTGGCCAGCATGGTGGTGTTCAATGGTAGTGGACCAATGAAATCGCAATATCGTAAATTTCATATTAAAGAAGTGATTGGTCAAAGTGATGTGGATTCGCTAGACGAAGTCATTCGCCGACGCGTGCGTCACTCAGAGTGGTCGTTACCACAAGTGTTTTTGATTGATGGTGGCGCGCCGCAAGTTAATCGGGTGGTGCGCGTGTTGCGTGATTTAGAAGTGGTGGTACCAGTGGTCGGAATTGCCAAAGGTCCAGAGCGTAAACGTAATGATTTTTTCTTGGGCTCAAAAGAAAAAAGTTTTGTGCAGTGGGTGAGTACGCATCAGCCATTACTGATTGCGGTGCGGGATGAAGCGCATCGATTTGCGATTACGTTTCAACGGAGTACGCGTAAATTAAAGTAAATTTTATAATGACAAATAAAATCAAGATTCAGTTCGAGTCTTGATTTTTTATTGATTTTGTGATATATGAATAGTGTCTTGGGAGGGAAAAACATGGGCATGTCCTGGTGGAGACTGATTCTTGCACTTCCGATTTTCATCTTTGTCTGCGCAAGAGCTGTGCTTCTGGGTGAGGTCACCCAACCTCATGGTCAGCCAGACCCCGAGGCTGATCCTGAAGACACGCCGTAGACGTTCGGCGCCCTGGTCGGTTTATTCGATCAGGGCGCACTCTCATACTATATTCAGCCCTTTAGTAGGGCTGTTTTTTTATTCTCTTAATATGTGGATAAGTGGTAGTAAAGTATTGCGAAGGGGTGAACAGTGGTATATAATGGTTGCAGGTGGGGAGAAGTGGGAAATGTGCTTGTCTTCCCAAAATTACTCCACTTATGTTTATCGGCGAATACAATCACAGTTTAGATGACAAAGGTCGCCTCGCAGTGCCAAAAAAATTTCGCACTGTATTGGCTAAAGGCGCGGTTATAACCCGTGGCTTGGATAACTGTTTATTTTTGTACACCAAAAATGAATGGGCCAAGCTTGCGGAAAAACTCGCCGGTTTGCCTTTTGCCCAGGCCAACACTCGCGCGTTTGCACGTTTGATGCTCGCGGGAGCCATGGATGTTGATCTGGACAACCAGGGGCGCGTAATTATTCCTGAATATTTACGCGCTTTTGGGGAATTAAAAAAGGACGTGATTGTGGCTGGTTTATACAATCGTCTCGAAATTTGGGACGCCAGCAAATGGGCCGATTATACAAAACGCACCGAAGCTGAAAGTACTGCTATTGCTGAGCAGATGTCAGACCTTGGTGTATAAACAAAAATAAATATGCGTCATGTACCAGTTTTACTAAACGAGGTGCTGGCTGGTCTTTCACCGCAACCTGGTCAAAATTTTATTGACGGTACAGTGGGAGATGCAGGTCACAGTGAAAAGATTTTGGAATTAACCGGTCAAAATGGTCGATTGCTCGCCAGTGATGCTGATCCAGAATCTTTACTCCGCGCTAAGCAGCATTTATATAATTTTGCTGAACGCGTGGAATATGAACGTGCTAATTTTTCTGAACTGGAGCGAATTGTCAAAGAAAAACAATTTGGTCCAGTCCAGGGAATTCTTTTGGACTTAGGTTGGTCTAGTCCGCAATTTGAAGAACGCGGACGAGGATTCAGCTTTGCAAAAGATGAGCCACTAGACATGAGATATTCTGGTTCACAAAGCATGAGTAATGTGCTCACAGCCGCGGAATTAATGCACGATTCCACTCAAACTGAACTGGAAAATATTTTCAAAAATTACGGCGAAGAAAATTTGTATAAAGAAATTGCAGCCGCAATTGTAGAGCAAAGAAAAATAAAACCAATTGAATTGACCAGTGAATTAGTAGAAGTAGTGTTACAAGCTTATCGCACAAAATTAAAAACCAATAAAGAAGTACCGTGGGTGGGGGGATTGCACCCAGCTACCAAAGTGTTCCAAGCCTTGCGCATTGCAGTCAATAATGAGCTTGGAGTAGTAGAAGAAGTAATTCCCATGGCAGTCAATGTATTGGCGTCAGGCGGAAAATTGGCCATTATCACCTTTCATTCTTTAGAAGACAGAATTGTAAAACATTTGTTTAAAGAATTGGAAGCAAAGCAAATCGGCACCATTATAACTAAGAAACCAATTGAATGCAGTTCTGACGAAGCAGCGGCCAATCCGCGCGCCCGATCAGCCAAACTGCGCATTTTACAAAAAAATTAGTTCGCTAGCCTGTCACTATGCGTTACAATTATTCCACAGAGCATCGTTACACACACTCCCGTCTTTTGCGTTGGGAAAAAATGTCCCAGAAAATTAGTCTTCGTCTTGGACTTTTGGGTGTGGTAGTAGCGGGAACCTTTATCTATGTATTTCAAATTAACATGGTCACTGGTAGTGGATATCAAGTGGGACAAATGCAGCGTCAAATTGCTGAACTTCAAGTGGAAAATCGCCAGATTGATGTGCAAATTGCTGAAGCCTCTTCAATCGACCGGCTCAATACTATGCTGGCCGAACGAGGATATGTAACCATGGGACATGCTGAATACGCTACTTTGTCTGTAGCACAAGTAGCTGCTCGCTAATAATATTTAAAAAACAAAATTCCGACTCAGTCGGTTTTTTGTTTTAAGAGAAAAGTGCTATACTTCTTCTAGATTTATTTGATATGTTTTTCCTCATCTTTCCGCGTTTAGTGCTTGAATTTCTTCTTGATATTATTTTTTTTCCATTGTGGTGGTACACAGGTGGAATTGCTTATGCAATTGGCGCGGCGCGTAATTTACTATCCTCTGCAAATGCAAATTTAGCACCATTTATGTGGCTAAAAAATTTATTTGTCCCTATGTTTGGTCAGCATGATTTTCAGGGCCGAATGGTTTCGGTAATCATGCGTTTTTTAAACTTTATTTTTCGTGGAATTGCACTATTGCTCTCCACGGTGCTTGTTTTTGCTTTATTATTAGCATGGGTATTAGCCCCACTAGGCGTGGTTTATATGCTTATTGTATCTTTAGCAGCATAATATGCAATTTGCGCAAAATGATCAATTGAATATTTTAAAATGCGAACGCTGCCAAGGTAGTGGTCTAGGAACTAGTGGAAAATGCAGTCAGTGTCAGGGTAAGGGGCGTGCAGCCTGGTGGAATAATGAACTGTTATATTGGAATTGGCCGGTTTCTCGGTATCATATTAGTCTTCGCCGTGGTCGAAATTTGTTAAACACATTTAGAGTCATGGGCGGAATGATTTTTGCTTTTTCTTTTATTGGACTTTTTGTTTGGAATACCTATCGATTAGATATTTTTACAGAAATTTTTCAAATTGATTTTTGGTTGCATCGTGTTGTGCAGGGAAAAGTTTTTTTATGGCTAGGTATAATTGCGCTTGGATATGTGTGGTATCGGATTGTGCTCATGGGTAAGGCTGTGGAAATTGTGCCACAATATGATCGAATTGAATTTGACCCCACAAGTAGCCCAGTTTTAACTTGGCCTGGAATTGCTAAGCAGAAAAAAGTGAAGCGGCGTGACCTGTCCAGCATGGCTACAGTGCAAACTAAACAAGTAATTGATCAGGCTTTTAAATTAGCCTTGGCTGAACGATCTGGTGCGGTGTTACCTAAACATTTATTTTTAGCCATGCTTGAACAAAACATGGTTGGAAATATGTTTATTCGCTTGGGTGTGTCACCGCAAACTTTGAAAGCAAGAGTAATGCAACTGGCACAAACAGTCATAGGCAAACAAACTGAACCTGATTTAGCTCCAGAAACTGAACAAATTATTTTTAATGCTTATATTATTGCGGCCAAAACTCAAGATTCACATATTCGTGAAAGTGAATTGATGTTGGCTGGAGTGCGAGCTTGGCCAGAATTACAAGAAGCTTTGTATGACATGAATATTGATAGTACGAAATTAGATAATGTTGTAGCTTGGGTGCGGATTCGAGAAAAATTGCGAGAAAATTACGCCTCACTTCGTAAGGCATCTTCGCATCGTAGTAAACATGGTATGGATCGGGCCATGACTGCGGTGGCTACACCATTTTTAAATAGTTTTAGTGAAGATATTACACTCAAAGCACAATTTGGACATTTAGAACCATGCGTGGCACGCGATGATGAATTGGATGAAATTTTCCGGATTATTGAAGGTGGTCAACAAAGTGTGTTATTAGTTGGTCCGCCAGGCGTAGGAAAGATGAGTATTATTGAGGGTATTGCGCAGCGCATGGTAGAAGATAGGGTGCCAGACCGATTAAAAGATAAGCGGTTAGTACAAATTTCTACTTCGGCCTTACTTGCGGGTACCACCACTTCTGGTGCGCAGCAGCGTGTTAACCAGATTATGGATGAGCTGGCTCGTGCACGAAATATTATTTTAGTGGTAAATAATATTGTTGATTTAATTAATACTGGTGCTGAAGGGGGAATGAGTGTGGCGGAAACTTTGGCTGAACATTTGGGAAATGGGCGTTTTTTAACTATTGCCACGGCTAATCCAGATGGTTATCATAAATACATTGCTAGCAGTGAATTAAGTTCTATTTTTGCAAAAGTAGAAGTACCAATCATGGAAGAAAATGAAGTGATTCAAGTTTTGGAATCCAAAGCTGGATTTGTAGAATATAAACATCAGGTTTTCTTTTCTTATGATGCACTGGCTAGTTGTGTAAAATATTCATTGCGTTTTTTGCATGATCAATGTGTGCCTGAAAGTGCACTCGCACTTATGTCTGAAAGCGCTAGTTTGGCACATGCCAAACATGTGGCACATCCACTAGTAAGTGGTGAAGATGTGGCGGCAGTGATTGCCCAAAAAACTGGGGTTCCTTCTGAAAGTATTAGTGAAGATGAATCTGCTAAATTAATGCGTTTAGAAGATTCCATGCATAAACGCGTGGTTGGTCAAAGCGAAGCGGTGACCATGGTAGCGTCTGCGCTTCGTCGTGCGCGCGCGGAAATTCGTTCTAAGAATCGGCCAATTGCCAACTTCTTGTTTCTTGGGCCAACCGGTGTGGGTAAAACAGAATTAGCCAAAACCATTGCAGATGTATATTTTGGTAGTGAAGACCGAATGATTCGCGTGGACATGAGTGAATATCAAGATAAAACCAGTATGTATCGTTTGATTGGTCAGCCAGGGCAACAGGGGACTGGTCTCTTAACTGAAGCGGTGAGGGAAAAACCTTTTTCCTTGATTTTGCTTGATGAGCTTGAAAAAGCTGATCCAAATATTTTAAATTTATTTTTGTCTGTGTTTGATGACGGTCGGTTAACAGACAGTGTGGGCCGAGTAATTGATTTTACTAACACCATTATTATCGCCACAAGTAACGCGGGCACTGGTTTTATTCAAGAAGCCGTGCGCGCGCAAATGCCTGTGGCAGAGATTCGTGAACAATTACTCCGGAAAGAATTAAAACAATATTATCGCCCTGAATTTCTCAATCGTTTTGATGGAGTGATTGTCTTTACCCCATTAACTCGCGCAGAAATCAAACAGGTGGCTGGATTTATGCTTAAACGTGTGGCCAAAGATTTGGAAACAAGAGGGGTGGAACTTCGTGTGGAGGATGCGGCTTTGGAGGCGCTTGCTGAGGTAGGTTTTGATCCAGAATTTGGCGCTCGTCCTATGCGTCGCGCGATTCAAGATAAAGTGGAGGATCCATTGGCAGAATTGGTCTTATCTGGTAAATTACGACGGCGTGATATCCTGGTTTTGGGAGAGGGTGCGACCTTACGTTTGGAAAGAATGGATAAACCACCCGCTGCTTAGTTTAGTGATTGTTTATTGTTATGGTGTTATTTCCTTTTTTTATTGCTGCGCTCATTAGCTGTCTGCTAACTCCGGTCGTGGCTTTGCTCATGACTAAATTAAAAATTGTTGATAATCCTCGGGCCCATGAACGAAAAATTCACCATGGGCTTATGCCACTTGGTGGTGGACTGGCGATTTTTTTAACTTTTTTTGGGATTGTGAGTGTTGGTTTAGTAAGTGGCTTGCTTACTCTTCCTTCTATCCCGATTTTGAATTTGTGGGCAGTGTTTGTAGGTGCGGCAGTGCTCATGATTGGTGGGTGGCTAGATGATGCGTATCAAATCAGACCACGGTATCAAATTATTTTTCCTTTATTAGCAAGCGCAATTTTAATTGGGGTTAATTTTGGTCCAGAAATTATTACCAATCCTTTGGGTGGTACCATTAACTTGGCGCATTTTTTTTCTATTTCTGGAACCGCACTCAACATAGCAAATTTGGTTTTGTTTGCCTGGCTCATGGGCATGATGTTTACTACAAAATTTTTAGATGGCCTGGATGGCTTAGTGGCCGGCATGACTGCAATTGCTGGTCTAGTAATTTTTTTCTTAACCCAGCAAGCAGCTTGGTATCAGCCTGATGTAAGTTTTTTAGCTCTGTTATTATCTGGCGCGTCTGTGGGTTTTTTAATTTGGAATTGGAATCCCGCCAAAATATTTTTAGGTGAAGGCGGCAGTTTACTCGCAGGTTATTTAATTGGTGTGCTGGCAGTTATTTCTGGTAGTAAAATTATTACCACGCTTTTGGTGATGGGAATTCCAGCCCTTGATGTAGGGCGAGTTATTTTTGCGCGTTTAAAGCGAGGGCATACTTTATCTACTGGTGATTCTGAACATTTACATTTTAAGTTAATCAAAGCTGGAATGAGTCAACGTCAGGCCGTGGGACTATATTATGGCGTGGCTTTGGTTTTTGGTTTATCTACTTTATTTTTAAGCAATTTATTTAAATTAATTGCTTTTGCAATTTTAGTCGGAATTTTTTGGTTTATTATTTTTACTCTAGAAAAAGGCACGGTTAAAAAATCTGAAAAATAATATGTCAGACAAACCAAAAATTCATGTGCCACTTTCTATAAAAATTGTTTTATCACTATTTTTAGTGGCGGTAATTGGTGTGCAATCATTTAGATTTTATTGGCCCAAAGCAGAAATTGCGCTTGGTGGACACACATTGCAAGTGCAAGTGGCAGATAATAATTACCGACATTTTAAAGGTTTGTCTGGACGGAAAACTTTAGATCCATATGATGGTATGCTTTTTATTTTTCCCTATGCTGGGCAATATACTTTTGTAATGCGCGGAATGAAATTTCCATTAGATATTATTTGGTTAGAAAAGGGTGTGGTAGTGGATATTGCGCCAAATTTACCTCCAGAAGATGGGGTGCCAGAAGACCAATTAAAACGATATATACCACGTTTGCCAGCGAGTATGGTTTTGGAAGTTAAGGCTGGTTGGGTCACGGAAAAGGGGATTAAGATTGGGGACACTCTGGTTGTACGCTCAAAATAGTATCTAATTGGCCAATTACAAGTGTCTATATTGACAAATAAGCCAAAATTTGCTATACTTTGCCGTTAATCGTGCTAGTGTGGTTTTTGTAAATCTTTTGGGTTTATAAGGATCACGCCGGGACAATACCGGTTTGGATGCAGACGAAAGCTGCGGAGTCTTAGCTAGGAGGCATTATGAACTGGAAGTTCGTGCTGGTGTCTTTGGCCCTCGCGGCCACAGCCATCGGCTGTTTCATCATCGGCTGCTGACGAAGTAGCCGGTGAGGGGAACAAGACGGTTTGAACAACCGCCCGAAGCCCTGCTAAGTTTCTTTTAAAAGGGAATTTGGCAGGAGGTCGGGCGGTTTAGTTCACACTTTACAATATAATTGTGTCTGGCAAAAACGTAATAAGAATTGTTACTTTTTTGCCCAACGCAATCCCCGGATTTTCCCGGTCTGCGCATCGGGGCTTCTGGAGTCTCACATGGTCTCGAAGATCACCGTCCTTTTCCTCGCGATCGTCTCCTTCGGCTGCGCCACCGCGCTTCGCCCGCAGGAGGAGGTGTGCGGCGAGATCCGCCGCGAGATCGCGGTTGCTGCAATGGCCTTGGAGCGTGAGGTCACGCTTCAGAACTGCGATGTGGTCTGCGAGAACATGCAGGCCCACACCAAGAAGTACTTGGAGTTGCAGAAGCGAGTTTCGAGTGAGTGCGTGCCTGCCTATGACCAGCTCAATGCTTACCTAAGCGATATCATGGGCGCAGCCCAAATCTGTCTCTGCTCTGACCGAAATGCTCGGGAATTGCCCCAGCCGGACAATGGGCCTCCGCCCATGCTCCGGGTGCATAAGTGGTAATAGCCCCCTTTGGTCGTGGGTTTATCAAGGGCGTCACTGACCCCTCGAAAAACCTACTTAGACCCTATTTAATGGGATTTGAGTAGGAGGTTTCGAGGGGTTTGTGCTTTCTTGACAGAATGGGGACAAGCTGGTACAATCCTTCTACTTAGCAAATTTATATTATTTTTCGTTATTCTAGTATGTTCGCAGTTATTGAAACTGGCGGCAAGCAGTATCTGGTGAAGAGCGGCGAAGCCATCAAAATTGAAAAATTACCAGTTGACGTAGGTGGTACCGTTACTTTTGACAAAGTACTCCTGTTGGCTGATGAAGACGGTTTGAATGTAGAAATGGGTAAGCCCTACCTTGCTGGTATTACCATTACTGGTACTGTGGCTGAACAAGGTCGTGGTAAAAAAATTGTGGTTGTGAAATATAAGCGTAAAGTTCGCTATACCCGCACTCGCGGTCACCGCCAACACTTTACTAAAGTAAAGTTGGAAAAAGTTAAATAAAAGAAATTTTAAAAGCCCTCGTAATTAACGGGGGCTTTTTTATTTTGTAATAAATTGGGTAAATGAGTTGTAGTAAGAATAGCAGCTGCTAGAAAACACTTAATTCATTCTGAACAAATCGTATGAAATTCAATAAAAAATATTTGTTAGCCGCCGTACCAGCGTTAGCGTTGGTTGGATTGGTAGCGGCAACTTCAGTTTCGGCCGCATCTCCTCAAGGAATGGGTGTGGGCGGATTTGGTGGACGGGGTATGGGCGGAGGATTCCACATGGGAATTGGTGACCCAGATCGTTTTGTGGAACGTTTAACTTCTGAAGCAACCATGCTTGGCATTTCAGTAGATGAAATGAAAAGTTATTGGTCACAAGGAAAAAATATTCAAGATATTGCCAAAGAAAAAGGGATTACTGCTGAACAATTAAAAGCAAAAATGGAAGCTGCGCAAGAAACAAAAATTAAGACTGAATTAAAAAATTTGGTAGATAAGGGAATTATTACACAAGCACAAGCAGATGCTCGTTTGACTGCAATGAAGGCCGTCAAAACAAAAATGACTGAACAAATGAAAAGCGGAGTAAAAAATAAAATGCAAAAGCGTGTTGCTCCAGTTCAAAATGGAAGTTCATCAGCTCAATCATAAAGCAATTGTCTGGCGTGTAACAGCTAGATATTAAAAACCGTCCTGACAAGGGACGGTTTTTTGTAAATCAAATTTTAATTAGAGCCAGTTCGATGTTTTAGTGCGCTTGAGAGCGTGATTTCATCAGCATATTGTAAATCACTACCCATTGGGAGTCCACGTGCCAGACGAGTGATTGTTAACCCTGGATTAGTAGTTTTTAATTCTTTTTCCAAATACAAAGCTGTGGTTTCACCTTGCAAATCGGGATTTAAGGCGAGAATTATTTCTGTAATACCTTCAGATTTTGCGCGTGCTACCAGCTCTGGAATTTTCAGTGCATTTTCATCATTAATTAGCGCGTCAGTTTCCACTAATCCGCGGAGAATGTGATAGCGTCCCGTATAGGCATTGGTTCGTTCAATTGCTTGTAAATCTTGAGATTCAGCCACTACGCAAATTTGTTTAGCATTACGTTTAGTGTCTGCGCAAATAGCGCAAGGGGAGCGATCAGAAAAATCAAAACAAATTGCACAGCTTTTAACTGTGGTAATTAAATTTTTAATCGCTAAAGCCAATTCAGCTGGATCTTTTTTTCCAGCTTTAAGTAGATGAAAAACATACCGCTCGGCTGTGCGCCGACCAACACCCGGTAAATGGGAAAACGCGCGGATTAGATTTTCAATTGGCTTGGAATACACATTAATTCATTCCTGGGATATTTGGTAAACCGCCCATTTCTTTCATTTTCATGGCCATGATCCGCTGCATTTTTTTGAGTGCATCAGCGTGTGCTTCTTTGATTCCAGATTGTAATTTTTCTTTTTTATCTGGTGCTAAAAGTTCGTCATCAATGACCAGGGCAGTGAGGGCTAAATTGCCATCCATTGTTAAACTAATTTTATTGCCCGCGCTAGTAACATTGACTGATTCTTTTCCAAGCATGTCTTGGAGTTGTTTGGCTTGATCACGAATATCTTTGAATTGCTTGAGTTTTTGGAACATATGGTTTGATTAATTAAAAACTTGGAACATTGGCAGGCCGTGGTGGACCATTTGGGCCAGGGCCAGATGGTTTTGGTGGACCAGATGGTGCCACGTAATGCGTGTCTAGATTGCGGTATGAAGCCCGTGCATCATCAAAGAATACTTTGGCCACACCAGTTGGACCGTTACGATGTTTGGCAATGTGGATTTCACCAAGGTGACGTTCATCTGGTGGAATATCTTCCAAACGATAGTTACGGTCGGCTGCTTTACGATAGATAAATAATACCACATCTGCGTCCTGTTCGATACTACCAGATTCACGGAGGTGAGAAAGTTTTGGAATGGCTGGTTTGGTTTGCTCTACCGCCCGAGAAAGCTGTGAAAGGGCAAGCACTGGTACATTGAGTTCACGTGCCAAACCTTTGAGACCACGAGACATTTGCGAAACTTCTTGTACGCGATTATCCAAACTGCTACCACCGCCAGCCGTACCTTCCATGAGCTGTAAGTAATCAATAATAATGAGACCAAGGCCGTGTTCAGATTTTAAGCGACGGGCTTTGGTACGAATTTGCATAACGGTTGTACCAGGATTATCATCAATATAAATTGGTGCTTCTGATAAAACACCCATGGCATGACCAATGCGTGGAAAATCATCGCTATCGGGTTTGTCAGACAAATTACCTGTGCGCATTTTCCATAAATCCACGCCCGCTTCAGCACAAAGCATGCGATCTACAAATTGTTCTTTACTCATTTCGAGTGAGAATATGCCCACTGGGATTTTTTCTCGAATGGCCACATTGCGGGCAATATCAAGAGCCAGAGAAGTTTTACCTACAGAAGGGCGAGCCGCCAGAATGACTAAATCTGATTTTTGTAAACCGGCCAAAAGGGCATCGAGTTCACGAAACCCGGTTGGTACACCGCGCATTTTACCTTTTTCACGGTGGAGTTCATCAATCCGATCAAAGGCTTCACTCAAAATGCCGCGAATTGGGGTAAAGGTTTGTTTAATGTGTTTTTGACTTACACCATACACTTGTTGTTGGGCTTGATCCAAAAGACCATCAATTTCTTCACTATCTTCGGTGTAACCTAACCGAGTAATTTCATGGGCAGCCGCAATTAATTTGCGCAAGGTAGCTTTGCGTACAATAATATCTGCGTAATGTTTTACATGCGCTGAAGTTGGTACTGCACTAGCCAGACTAATTAAATAGGAGCGTCCACCCACGCGTTCCAAAGAGCCACGTTCTTCCAAACGATTGGTAAGTGTAAGTACATCAATTGGTTCACTCTTGCTATATAAATCAATAACCGCGCGATAAATTTCGCCGTGTGCAGGTTTATAAAAATCATCAGCTTCTACAGCATCGGCAATTTTAAGCATTGATTCTTTATCAATCAAAATAGCACCAAGAAGAGACATCTCAGCTTCTAGGTTTTGTGGCGGAGTGCGTTCAATTTGCTGAATGTCTGGCATAGAAAGGTCCCACTATAATAGTTCAAGTGAGAGTATAGGGCAATGCCAAAAAACCCTAAACCTGTTTATAATCTGTGTGTAAGTTGTGGACTATTGCCAGGCGCAGTATAATTGTCTAAACTAAGCCAAAATATGAAAGTCTGTGTAATTAACAATATATACCCGCCTTATGCCCGCGGAGGGGCTGAGCAAGTGGTAGAGCGTACTGTGGCTGGCCTTTTGGTAGCTGGGCATGAAGTGGTCTTGTTGACCAGTACTCCAGACCAGGCGGGAATTGAGAAAATGCCCGGTCTAACCATTTACCGGATTAAACCAGGAAATATCTTTTTTTATACAAATGCTCATTTGCATAATTGGTTGAGTCGATTAGTTTGGCACGTAGTTGATATTTTTAATTGGGGGGCAGCCAAGCAAATTAAAACCGTGATTGAAAATGAAAAACCAGAGGTAGTGCATACGCATAATTTAATGGGTCTAAGTTTTTTACTTCCACGCGTAATTAGAAAATTAGGGATTCGACACATTCATACTGTGCATGATGTACAGTTGGTGGAACCAAGCGGGATGATTTTAAAACAATATGAACATACCTGGCATTATCATGGTTTGGGAGCGCGTGCCTATACTGCGCTGATGCGTAAATTATTAGGTTCACCAGCGGTGGTAATTTCACCATCGCAATTTTTACGTGAATTTTATTTAACTCGGGGGTTTTTTCCAGAATCAAAAGTCACGATTGTGCGTAATCCTTTAACTTTTGCTTTAGCTCCAGTATTAGAAAAAAAAGGTGAGGGGGCGATTGCTTTTTTGTATGTTGGTCAAATTGAGTCCCATAAAGGCGTGGTAGAATTAGTGCAAGCATTTTTAAACCTTAATAAAAATTTAGCGGTTGAATTGCATGTTGTGGGTGGAGGATCTGAATTAGCAAAAGTTAAGACCTTAAGTGAACAAGACTCAAGAATTAAGGTGTACGGAAGAGTTGAACGTCCAGATTTACCTGGAATTTTTGCTAAAATGGATGTGACTGTAGTGCCTTCACTGTGTTATGAAAATTCACCAACAGTAATTTTTGAAAGTTTTGCGTCTGGTGTGCCTGTGTTAGCTAGTAATATTGAGGGGATTGCTGAACTCATTATTGAAGGTGAAAATGGTTTAACTTTTGCGGCTGGAAATATTTTAGCGTTAACTGAACGATTAGTCTGGTGTTCGACGCATAAAACTGAATTAATAGCTATGCGTGCAAGTACGCAAAATTCTATTCAAGGGTTATCATTAGAAGAATACATTGCGCGCTTGGAAAAGATTTACGTGTAATTATTTTCTTTCGTACACAAATACGTAAATTTGTTTATCTTGGAATTCATGCCAAGAATCAGCACTTTTTTTAGCACCACTTACAATGGTGTCATATTTTGTCCAATACGAAGGAATAACAAAATATGCTTTATTTACACCAGCAATATCCATGGCTTTTTCCATGGTGGCTCGGTTTTGTCCTTCTGACCACATTTCTGAGTATAAAGTATACAGTGGTCCGCCAGTAGGAATAGAATAATAGGAAAGTTCGCCTTGTGCGGTTTTGAAATATTTAACAAAACTATATTTATCCAAAGCAGCCACTGCCGTGATTGGATTAGATAAAACAATATAATTATATTCTGCATTATCTTGATGAATCCATTCTACGGCTTTGTAATCAGCTGCTGAAACATTGTAACCAGGAAAATGAACTTTGGGGTTCCACTGTGGATAGGAAAGATACCATGAAATAGTAATGATGAGTGCGACTTTGAAAAAGCTAGAGATAATTGCTATTCGATACCATTTTTTCTGTGCAAGTAGTGGTGCAAATTCTTCAATTAATTTCCAAATTCCATACATGGTCCAAGGGAGCGCAAACATGAGTGCGCCTTTTAAAAGTCTGAGTGGATAGTCACCTTGTTCTGTGGCATGCACATCAGGAAAAATTACCCAACTTCGCAGTAAAAATGAACTGATGACCAAAGCCATGGCACTAGCAAAAAATAAAGTGGCGCGCGGTTTAGAGGAGCGGGTATATCCATAAATGCCTAGAAGAAGTGCGAGTAGCGGGATGCACCATTCCCAGACATATAAAAAATTCCAAATAAATGAGGTGGTTTTGAGATACCAAAATGGCCATTGCCAGTATTGAATATATAAACTTATCTTTGTTAGTGGATTACTGAAATGGGGAATAACACCACGGGTAAAATATAAAAAGGCCATAAATAGTACGGGGACAATGGCGGTCATGGCTAAGCCGTAAATCCAATAAAACCAAGCTTTTGGTTGATATCGTACACTAATCCAGGCGCAGAAAACAAACCAAGCCAACGGCGCGCCTAAAAGTGGGTGAATCAGCAGGCCTGAAGCAGCCATGAGAATAGTGAGCCCGAAAATGAAATTATTTTTTGTATATATATATTCAAGCGTGGTAAAAATTCCCAGAATAGTTAATAAAACTAAAACATTAAATGGCGTAGTGAGGTGTAGTGAGAAAAAATAAACAAAGAGTAGTGTAAAAATTAAATTTAATGAAAATTTGGGGGGGATTTTAAAAGCTGTAGTGAGGGCGCGTGGAATAATGCGGGGCAATGTAAAAGCTGCTAATAATGGTACTAACCAAATATCCACCAATTTAATTGATAGAGTGCTTAGGTGACTAAAAAATACTACCCATACGTATTGCCCAATATAAATGGGTTGTTTTGGTGCAATAAAACCATGAGTTTTGATCCATTCTTCGGCCGCACGATGCGTAAAGCCATCAAAACCAAATCCAAGCGGATATACAATATTTGTAACTGAGTACATTACTAAGAGATGAAGCGATGTTAGCCAAGTGGCGCGCTTGCCCGGATGAAGCCAATTAGTAATGAATAAAAGTGATGTGCTTGCAAAAAATAATAGAAAAAAACTTGCGTTCAGTGATTGCCATGGTGATGGACTAGGTAAGGTAGTTTGATTGAGATATAAATTACCAATAATGGCTAATTCAAGTATTAAAAACAGCGCTGTCGCGCGTTTGATAAATTTTGGAGTTGGTGATGATGTATCTTTTTCTTGTGGCCAATATTTTGTTACGGCTAATAAGCTAAGCGGCGATATAAGCATGGCAATCATTACTGGCCAATTTAGCTCAAAGACAAGATAGCCAATTGAACCAACTAAGGATTGAATACAGAAAATCGCAATGAGAAGCATACTGGCTTTTTTAGCACAATGAAATTATACTACTCATTGTACGAATAAAATGGATTATGCGCAACTTAAAAGTCTTGGGTGAGAAGTATTGGCCACAGGGTGTGCTCTGTGCAGTGGGCCTAGTTTTTTTTGTGTTATATAGTTTTTTATATACTGGCTTGCCACAAACTCAAACTTTAATTTTTAATCAGCCTGATGAAATGGCTAATTATGCATTTATTAAAGAATGGGTTGTAAATGGAGAGGTGGGGATTATAGAGCCTTTGGCTGAAGTTTCTGTGAACCAAGTCCATCCACGAAGCATGACCGTGGTAGAGGGACGATTAGTGCCAATTGGTTTCCCAGGATTTATCGCCACGATGAGTTCGATTCTGCGACCCGTGGTTTGGTTATTTGGAGAGAGTTCATTTAATTGGTTAGTAGTGCGCGTGACACCATTTGTGGCAGTTTTAAGCGCTTGGTTGTTGTTTGGTATTATGCGCGCACTTAATTTGGATAAACGCGCGGCTTTGATTGGTGCGCTGGCTTTACTAGCTTTGCCGCCATGGTGGTACTATGCCAGCAGGCCACTGCAATCTAATACTTTGTTTGTATTTTTTATTTTAGCTGGTTTATGGGCGGGATTATTAAAAAATTCTAAATTGGCTCGATTCTTTTTTATTGGTTTAAGTTTTGGATTAGCGTTATACGTGCGGCCTAGTGAATGGATATGGGTATTTGGTTTGATTGGAATTTTGGGATACTACAATCGGGAATTTTTGGATTGGAAACGTATTTTTTTCTTTGGCGTAGGCTCAGGAATTATGGCAGTAATTTTTTTCTTAACCCAGTTTGTGTTTTACGGAAGTTGGTTGGGAAGTGGGTACGTGCGGCCAGCGGCGGACGGAACTGCGGGTTTACTTACTTCTGGGCCACAAGGAATTTATTGGGTAAAAGCAATTTTTTTACCGTTTGGTTTTAATGCGCTTGCTATTATTAAAACCATGTATCACTATGGTTTGAAATTATTTTTACCGTGGGTGGTAACGGCGGCGCTGGGATTTGGTTTTTTGTGCGTACATAAAAAAGAACAATCATTACTCTGGAAATATACGCTGGGTGTAGGTTGCTTGGGAGTCTGGCTTGCGCTATATTATGGCTCTTGGCAATTTACCGATAATTTGGCTGGTCAAATTTCGATTGGCAGTTCACAGGTACGGTATTTTTTACCACTATATGTTTTGTCTATTCCACTTATTGCATATTTAATTTCAAAAATATATTCTTGGCATTGGTCTGGAAAAGTAGTGTCAGTTTTAATTGGATTAACAGTAGTATTGGCTTCGGTTAAATCAGTATATTTTAAATTTGAAGGGCTGGTACAAATTAAAGAAACCGTGGCAGAATATTATGAACGCCGTGCAGTCATTATTAATAATACTCCTGAGAACGCGGTAATTGTCACCAGATACGCAGACAAATATATTTATCCATTGCGCCCTGTATTAACCACTTCAGACACGGCTGATGGTGAAAAAGGAATTGAACAATTACTGGCACATGGCGCAGATGTGTATTGGTTTGACTATCTTAATGTGTCGTTGGAAGAGCGGTTGGTAATCAAACACATTGAAATAGCTCTTCCTGTGGCCGGCTTTGAAAATTTAGAATTAAAAAAAATTTATATCACTAAATAATATGGACTGTATTTTTTGCAAAATCATTAATAAAGAGATCCCAAATTACACGGTGTACGAAGATGACCATGTTTTGGCGTTTTTGGATATTTTTCCGCATGCTGAGGGCCATACGGTAGTGATTCCCAAGGTGCATGCGCATAATTTGGTGGAATTATCACAGGATTTTATCGAGCCTTTATTTAGTGGTGTAAAAAAAGTGCAGGAAAAAATAATGGCCGCGCTGAATCCTGAAGGTTTTTCTGTAGGTTGGAACCATGGTGAAGCTGGCGGACAAGCGGTACCACATTTACACATTCATATTTTGCCACGTTGGAATAATGATGGTGGCGGAAGCATGCATTCACTTACTAAAAAATTGGAAAATCCTGATGTTAAAGCTGTGTTTGCTAAACTATGATCAAAAAATTTAAAAAAATTTCTGAAGAAGTTTTACATCAAAATCCATGGTACACCTATAAACATGATACCTTTGAATTTCCTGATGGCAAAATCGGGGATTATTATTATTTGGAATCTCCTGGCGCAGCGATGGTTGTGCCTTTGTTGCCAAGCGGACGAATTGTTTTGGTGCGCCAATTTCGGTACTTGCAACAGAAAACTGGTCTAGAGTTTCCTGGTGGTGGTCTAAAGCCCGCTCAAACTCCGCGTCAGACCGCAGGGATTGAACTCAAAGAAGAAACCGGGTATGATGCAGATGAGCTTATTTCAATTGGTGAATTTGAACCTGATAATGGGTTTGTCAAAGACCGAATGCATGTTTTTTTGGCTAAAGTTAGCCAAGAAGACCCGGGGCAGGCCAATAATGACCCAAGTGAATCTATTGAGGTTTTGGCTCGGTTTCCCGATGAAATTGATGCCATGATCCAAGGTGGGGATATCTGGGATGGGGAAACTTTGGCAGTGTGGAGCTTGGTTAGACATCGTTTTATTACATAAAATATGCGTTTACTTGTTTGTGGTGGAGCCGGATTTATGGGCTCGCACTTCATAAAATATATATTGAATAATTACCCTGAATATAAGGTAATAAATTTTGATTTGCTGACATACGCTGGTAATTTAAATAATTTAAAAGATGTAGAAAATAATTCTCAATACACATTTGTGCAGGGGGATATTGCTGATTATGCGGCTGTAGAAAAAGTAGTGAAAGAAAATAATATTGATGTAATTGTAAATTACGCAGCTGAAACCCATGTGGATCGTTCAATCATGGATCCTGAAGCATTTTTACGAACAGCGATTTTTGGTGTGTATAATCTACTTGAAGTAACTCGAACGAATAATTTACAAAAATTAATCCAAGTTTCGACGGATGAAGTGTTTGGTAGTATTGAACAGGGCGAATTTACTGAAGAATCCTCGTTTGCTCCAAATAGTCCTTACGCAGCTTCTAAAGCTGGCGCTGATTTGCTTTGCCGCTCATACTTTGTAACCTACCAAACTCCGGTAGTGGTCACGCATAGTTGTAATTATTATGGTAGTCACCAGTACCCAGAAAAAGTAATCCCTCTTTTTATTACTAATTTATTGGAAGGAAAAAAAGTGCCATTGTACGGAGATGGTAAGAATGTTCGGGAATGGATTCATACTTCTGACCACTGTAGAGCAATTGATGCGGTTTTGCATAAAGCTCAGCCGGGTTCAGTTTATAATATTGGTACCGGTCAAGAACACACTAATATTGATTTAACTAATTTAGTTTTGCAGAAAATGAATTTGGGTCAAGAAATGATTGAGCCTGTTAAAGATCGTGCTGGCCATGACCGTCGGTATGCCATTGATCATACTAAAATCACGCGTGAATTGGGTTGGGAGCCTACGGTAAAATTTGAAGATGGAATTTTAGAAACTATCAATTGGTATCGTGATAATGAATGGTGGTGGAAAGATATTAAAACTGGAACTTACCGGGATTATTATCAGGCTCAGTACAAAGATCGTTAATTTCTGAAAGGTTTAATTTATTTTTTATGACACCAAAACGCATATTAATTACTGGTAATGGTCAACTTGGTACGTATTATCGAGATCATTATCTAAATAACAAAGCTGAAGTAATGAACACTGATTCAAAGATTGATGTGCGTGATGAAAAGGCTATGCGGAAAGTTGTGGAGGAATTTAATCCAGATTTGGTCATTCATACAGCAGCTAAAACAAATATTGATTGGGCTGAACAAAATAAAACTGAATGTTTTGAAATAAATACTTTGGGCAGCGACATAATTGGTAAAATTTGTCAGGAAAAAGGAATTTATTTGGTATTTTTATCCAGTGGATGTGTTCTGGAGAGTAAGTCAGCGGAGGATGCACAAACTGAAAATGTGGTTCCAAGTCCACTCTGTTTTTATTCGTGGACCAAAGTTTGGGCAGAAGAAATGCTCATGCACCGTGCGCGTCGTAATGGATTGAAATTACTGGTATTGCGTCCGCGTCAGTTGTTATCAGCTAAGGTTGATCCTCGTAACGCACTTACCAAAATGCTCACTTATAATAAGTTTATTAATACTCCAAATTCTTGTACCGTGGTGGAAGATTTGATGATGGTGACTGACACATTGGTTCAAAAAGAAGAGTCAGGAGTGTTTAATGTGGCTAATCCGGGTGTTACTACTCCGCTTGAAATTGCAACCGCACTTAAAGAGATCGTAAAACCTGAAATGGAGTTTGTTATAATCAGTAAAGAAGAATTAAATAAAATGACTTTGGCTGAACGCGTGGACGCAGTATTAGATGGCACTAAGATCCGAAATCTTGGAATTGAACTAAAAGAAATTCATGAACGAATGCGGGAAGTAATGCATGAGCTTAAAGCTAATATGGCTAAAGTTGGAGCAGATACGGTCATGCAAAAAACAGAAGAAGAAACCAAGACTAAACTTAGTCTTGTTAAATAATTCAATTGTGGAATTATCAATTATCACTGTTACATGGAATTCAAAAAACACCATTGGTCGTTTGATTGATTCTATTCCATCCGCAGTTTTTGATCCGGCTACTGGCCGTTCTTTGTCATACGAACACTGGGTAGTGGATAATGCGTCTACAGATGGCACTGCGGAATTTATCACAGAAAAATATGGTCAGGAAACTGTCACTGGATACAATATGTCTAGTGAATCTTTTGAATATTCAAGTGATATAATTCCGCGTGTGCGCTTGTGGAAAAATTCTAAAAATGAGGGTTTTGGCGCGGCTAATAATTGGGCTTTTCATCGCGCACAAGGTGATTTTATTTTATTTCTTAATCCTGACATGAAACTCGCGCCAGAGAGTTTGTATACATTAGTTGGTTGGATGTGGCAACAGCGCGATGTAGGTATTGTGAGTCCAAAATTAATTACTGAAACTGGTGAGGTAAATAGCAATGCTGGCCCACGTCGTTTTCCATCTGTGTGGAATCAACTCGCGATTATTTTTAAAATACCCCATCTTCTTCCTGGTGTACTAAATAATTATTTAATGAAAGATTTTGATTATTCTAAACAACAAGAGGTTGATTCGGTGCGTGGCGCGTTTATGTTAGTACGCCATGATTTTTTGGCTAAACTGGGTACTGCTTTTGACCCCCGCTATTTTATTTGGTTTGAAGACGTAGATATTTGTAAAGAAGCCAAACGTTTGGGGTATAAAGTGGTGTATAACCCAATGATTTCTGCGATTGATTATGTTGGTCAAAGTTTTAATCAGCGAACTACAATGTGGAAACAGAAAAATTTTACTGAGAGTATGGTAAAATATTTTAAAAAATGGGGACCGTGGTACGCGACTATTTTAGTTATGGCTGCACGTCCAATTGGTATTGCTCTGGCCTGGCTTGGAGATAAATTTCGCAAATAATATGAAGCTTACGGTTCACTTGGTTGCTTGGAATGGGGCAAAATATATTCCGTATTTACTTGCATCGCTCCGCGCGCAAACTTTTAAAGATTGGGAATTAGTGGTACTTGATAATAATTCTACAGATAGTACTGCTGAATTGATTGCCAATGAATTGCAAAATTGGTCTGGGCCAAAACAATTCATTAAAAATACTGTAAATAATGGTTTTGCTGGTGGACATAATCAGTTATATGCTGCAACTAACAGTGAATATTTTTTACTTTTGAATCAAGATTTGTATTTAGCGCCTGATTGCATTGAAAAATTAATTTCTATAATCGAAGCAGATGAAAAATTAGCAGTGGTAAGTCCACGCTTAATGAAATGGAATTTTATAGAAATTGAAAAAAGTAGTTTGGAAAAAAGTAGTTTGGAAAAAAGTTTATCAAATACTGTTGATTCAATGGGTTTAAAAGTATTTCGTAATCGTCGCGTTGTAGAAATTGGTGGGGGAGAGGAATGGCAGAAAGCTGAAGCTCAGGTACTCGGAGTTTTTGGAGTATCAGGAACTATGCCATTATTCCGTCGCAATGCAATTAAAGCTGTGGAATTTAGCCCTACTGAATTTTTTGATGGGTCATATTTTATGTACAAAGAAGATGTGGACTTGGCGTTTCGTTTGCAGAGCGCAGGGTTTGCCGCTGCCGTAGTCACTGGAGCGATTGCGTATCACGACCGTACTGCATCAGGTCCCCGTGAATTATCAGACATGGCCGCTGGTAAAAATAAGCAAAATCAGTCACAAATGATTAAATATCATAGTGTAAAAAATCAGTTATTGACCGTATACAAAAATGAATATTGGCAAAACCTCATCCTTGATTTCCCCTTTGTTTTGTGGTATGAATTCAAGAAATGGGTTTGGTATTTACTCTTTGATTGGCGAGTTTTAACCTCACATCAAGAGATCTGGTGTCTTAGAAAAGAAATGAAAACCAAGCGTCTTTTAATTAAAAAAACACGAAAAGTTTCGTGGAAAGAATTAAGAAAATGGTGGGCCTAATATGATGGATTTAAATATTGTATTTGTAAATTTAAAAATGCGTGATGATATTCTTCGCGCCATTCGTTCACTTAAAGCCGACCTTACTGGCTCTTCTTTGAATGTACAAATTACCGTGTCAGATAATACTGGCAACATTGATGGGATTAAAGAAGCCTTGTCCGCGGAATTTCCCGAAGTAACGTATATTGATTGTGGGGGAAATGTGGGTTTTGGTAAAGGTAATACTATAGGTTTTAAAGCCACACCAGCGCGGTATTATTTTGCACTTAATCGCGATACTCTGATTCCGGAAAATAGTCACACGCTTGAACGAATTGTGGCCTACATGGATGAACATCCAGAAGTTGGTGCTATGGGACCTAAATTAGTAAACCTTGACGGTACGCTACAATACTCTTGTTATCGTTTTGATTGGCCGGCAATTCTTATTAAGCCGCTCAAACAAATTAATTGGGATGAAAAATACGAATGGGTGCGTAAATACACTGATTGGTTACTCATGAAAGATTTTGACCATAATCACACTAGGCCTGTAGATTGGGTTTTGGGTGCTGCGTTAGTGGTTCGTCAAGAAGTGGTTGATGTTATTGGTTGGTTTGATGAACGATATTTAGCGTATTTGGAAGATGCTGATTGGTGTCGAACCATGTGGGAACATCATTGGCCAGTTTATTATGTTCATGATATTGTAATACAGCACGCACATGCTCGAGATTCAGCAAAGGTTCCTGGTATTTTTCGCGCTTTAGTGAAAAATAAAACCGCACGCATTCATTTGTCTAGTTGGCTAAAATATATTTGGAAATGGAGAGGTCGCTATACTTTATAATATGAAACCAAAAATTGCCATCATTTACCTATCATTTCACTGTGAACCCTACATGGATGATATTGTGTCTTCACTAAAAAGACTAACCTATCCTCGTGACCGCGTGGAATTTGTAATTGTGGATAATCCTCACCCAGAACTTGGTCCTTCTGTACAATATTTGGAAGAAAATGTAATGCCACTTTCGGGCAAAGAAATTCCACACGTTACTCTATTGCCACAAAGTTCAAACCTAGGTTTTGGTTTAGGTAATAATGCTGGTGTAAAATGGGCTTTGGAAAATGGTTTTGATTATGTGTTTTTTCATAATAATGATGGGTTCATGGCTGCCAATTCTTTGGAACCAATTATTGAGGCCATGGAAAAAGATAAAAGTATTGGCGCAGCGCAATCACTCATGCTTCTTCATCCTGAAACTGAACTCGTAAATAGTACAGGCAATGCCTATAATTACTTAGGTTTTGGTTTTTGTAATGATTATCGGGTGCCAGTAGCTTCACTTAGTTTACCTGCGGTAAAAGAAGTGGCATATACTAGTGGAGCGGCTCTCATGATGCGTGCGGATTTAATTAAAGAATATGGGGCTTGGGACCCAGATTTTTGGATGTATCATGAAGATTTAGAATGGTCATTCCGTTTGCGTATTGTAGGATATAAAAGTGTCATGATTCGTGATTCTGTTTTTTATCATAAATATCAGTTTAGTCGCAGTATTTCTAAGTTTTATTGGATGGAACGGAACCGATTTGCGGTACTCTTGATGTATTTTAATTGGGCAACTTTGGCGGTTTTATTTCCAATGCTGGTAGCCATGGAATTGGCTCTCATTGCCTTTGCCCTCAAAGGTGGCTGGTGGAGTGAGCGCAAAAAAGTCTATCAATATTGGCTTAAAGCTGATAGTTGGCGTTTTTGGCTTAAAAAACGGGCCCATATTCAATCACTCAAGAAGATCAGTGATCGTGAATTATTAGCGCCTGCTGTTTCGGGTATTTATTTTCAAGATAAAATGACTGATAATTGGTTGGTAAATAAAGTAGGTAACCCAATTTTGGCCATTTATCATGCATTAGTGAAATTAATTGTTCGTTGGTAAATTACTAAAATACCGTCGCGTTTCAAAGGACGTTACGCGACGCGATTTCGATAAATCGTATGAAAATTAAAAAAGCCATTCTGACTGGCGGTGGGCGAGCAACTCGTCTCCATCCTGTCACAACGACAATCAATAAACATCTTCTACCTTTGGCCAACAAGCCCATGATTTTTCATGCGATTGAAAAAGCCGTGGCCGCAGGAGTAACTGAAATTTTCATTAACACTAATCCTGGCGAAACTGAATTGCAGCAATACATTGGTGATGGTGGACATTGGGGAATTAAAATTAAATTTTTTGAGCAAACTGGCGGTCCACAAGGAATTGCACATGCGGTCAATCTGGCCAAAGATTTTATTGGCGATGAACCGTTCATGTTTTTCTTATCTGATAATGTTTTGCTTGGTAGTTTGGAGCCAATTTTTAAGGAGTTTGAAGAAGGAAATTATGATTGTATGCTTGCTCTTTCACAGGTTCCTGACCCACAGCGCTTTGGTATTCCGTATTTTGATGATAAGGGGACATTGATTGACGTAGTGGAAAAACCTGAGTTACCGCCGAATAACTTGGCTGTTACAGGAATTTATTTATATGGTCCAAAAGTTTTTTTTGAAACCTTTAAAAAGATTCAAAAAAGTCCGCGCGGTGAATATGAAATTTCCAGTATTCATTCTGAATTTCTAAAAAATAAAAAGAAAGTTGGTTATAAAGAAATTACTGGCTGGTGGAAAGATACTGGTAAAACCGAAGAATTATTAGTAGCCAATCAATTACTCCTTGAACAGATTGAGGCGCGCCCATTACCGGTTACTGTGGGAAAAGATTTGGTAGTAGAAGGTGTTGTGCAAGTGGGTGGCGGTACTACGACTGCAGGAAATGTGCGGATAATTGGCCCTGTAATTATTGGTGAAAATTGTGTTTTAAAAAATTGCGTGATTGGACCACATGTAACCATTGGGCAGGGGACAGAAGTGCATGATGCCACTATTACCAATAGTATTATTTTAGATAATTGTGTGATTGATTATCCTGATGAAGTGTCTGGAAGTTTGATTGGTAAAAAAGTAATTATCCGCCATAGAAAGTCACGTCCATCCACGCTGATTTTGGGAGATAAATCAATTCTGGAACTCTAATAGGTAAGCGTGTAAATTCCTTCTTCATTATTTTTAGAGCCGGCAATAATAATTGTCCGGCTTTTTTCATCAACATGTACTGCGCTTATTGAATCAAAAGTGGCTAATTCTTGAGTAGTAAAATAACCAGGATTAAAGGCCATGATTTTTTTAGCATGTACAATTAAAATTGATCCAGTTGGTTCAAGACCTAAAATTTGAGTCATTGGTTCGGCGCTGCGATACAAAATACCATTATGTCCATTGGTATCATTAACACTGGTGATTTCCCATGGTGACCAAACCAGCCATTGTTGCATGCTCTCGTGATGAGATACGCCTTGAGCACGAATGGTTTCATGAGTGGGTGCTGAATCTAGATCAATGACAACTTCAATATTTTCTAACATTTTTATTAAAGCAAAGGAATGGTTGGCATCAATAATTTTCGTTGCTTTATTTGGCAAGGTGACTGATAAAGGATTATTACCAATGGTGCCTTGTAAAATTAATTGGTTAGTTGTCCACAAAGTATTTTGTTTATCTACAAACCATACTCCTGAAGTGGTGTAATCAATGGGGTTTAAAATATAGTCACGGTTTACAGCTTGTATACCACTCTTACTTTCTAAAAATCCAAGTGTTGATTTATTTCCTGACCATTGCCAAATCGAATCAATGGTGGGGAATGATAAAACAGAACTGGTATCATCCAAAGAAATTAGTTTCATTTTCTTTTCCGGTTCTGACCACCATGCACAATGACTCTTACTTGGTGCACAAGTAAATCCAGAATTTGTTGATGACGTGCGTGTTAATGAAAAGCTACTGGTTCGTGGTGCGGTTTTTGTATCAGATACAATATGTAACGTATTAGTAGCTTCGGTTTGGGTAATAAAAAAATAATCAGTTGGGGAATTAGGATTAATGCCTACTTCAATGGTTGAGCCAGTGGTAATTTTTTGTTGCAAAAGAGTGGGGGATTTTTTCCACAATGTCACGCCTTTTACATAACTGGTTTCATGTGAACGCAAAGTAATAACAGTATTAAAATCATGGTATCCACTTTTACTAATTCGCACTTGATAATCACCTGGAACTAAGCCGTCTAATCGTAATGGCTGTTTATTTCCAACATAATTATTATTTACATAAACAGCTACGTCTTGAGGCTCTACATCTATGCTAATTACACCAGTAGTTTTAAATTCCCCGGTTTTAGAGTTATATCTAAATCCAGAAGTGTATAAGATTAAGGTTGGTGCTAAAACAAAAAAACTGGTAATTAAAAAAAGCATGATGGCTACGCGCCATGGACGAGTAAGGTGGATTTTGAGAGGGTCATTTACGGGGGTAAAGGGAGACATAGGAAATAATTGCCAAAAACGACTTAATTCAGTATGATTATACTAGTTTTAAACTGTCTGTCTATACTATGGCAAAACTGGTAATCGAAGGTGGCCGACCTTTGTCAGGGGAAATTACCCCAATCGGCAATAAAAATGCGATTTTGAAGATGATGGCGGCCGCTTTGTTAACCGATGAAACCGTAATTCTCACTTCAGTACCGGCAATTAGTGATGTAAAAGTAGTTATTGAGATTTTACAAGATTTGGGCGCAGCGGTTGAATATCAAGAAAAAAAAGGTATTTTGAGTATTACTGCCAAAGGAGTTAAAAAAAGTATTTTAAACCCAGTTTTAGCCCAAAAATTGCGGGCGTCAACCGTACTTTTGGGTCCATTACTTGCACGTCGTGGTTCAGTAACCGCACCTCCACCTGGCGGTGATAAAATTGGTCCACGAGAAATGAATGCTCATTTTGATGGCTTTAAACAATTGGGTGCCAAAGTGAAAATTAATCCTGATACTTCATTTACCCTGAGTGGCAAACTGGCAGGTGCTTCGGTTTTTTTGTATGAGCCTAGTGTCACAGCCACAGAAAATATTCTCATGGCCGCGGTTTTGACCCCTGGAATTACAACCATTGATAACGCAGCTTCTGAACCGCATGTTGCCGCACTCACCAAAATGTTAATTAGCATGGGGGCAAAAATTTCTGGGTCAGGAAGTAACCGGTTGGTAATTGAAGGGGTAAAAACATTACACGGTACTACTGCCGCTACTCCACCGGATTTTGTTTACATCGGTACCATGATTGTTCTAGCCGTAATTACTGGTGGTTCTTTAACAATTAAACCTGTTCCTCAAGATATCATGAAACCTTTGGAATATTTTTTTGCCAAACTTGGTGTTACTTGGACGTACCAAGGTGAAGCGTTGATTGTTTCTAAAAAACAAGCCAAAACAATTACTGATACTGTTTGGGCACGCACCAAAGGTGTATTTTCACAGCCCTGGCCTTGTTTTCCTAGTGACATGATGAGTCTAATGATTATCTTGGCCACACAGGTCAAAGGTTCAATGTTGTTTTTTGAAAAAATGTACCCCGGACGAATGTTTTTTGCTGATTTCTTAAATGGCATGGGGGCTAATATTGTGATTGCTGATCCACATCGAGTGGTGGTAAATGGTCCTACTCCTCTCAAAGCAGCCCACTTGTACGCGCCTGATTTACGTGCTGGCATGGCCTTTGTGGCCGCGGGATTAGTGGCCAAAGGTACCACTACCGTTGAAGCCATTGAACATATTGATCGTGGTTACCCAAGCATTGAAAAAACTTTATCAGCCTTGGGCGCATCTATTAAGCGTGTATTATAATTATGTCCATTCTTACACCACATCATCAGCGTTTTGGGTGGTTAAAAATTATCTCTTTAATCGTCGTGGGATTTTTTGTAGGATGGTTTTTAGGAACTTCTCATTTAGTTAAACAAGAAATTTTAGGAACAAATGGTAAAACAGTTGAAATTACCAAAGTCATTGACCTGCGCAGTCGGACACGTTCATCAGCTGTTAGTTTTGACCAATATTGGGATATTTGGGAAAAAATTAAAAAGAAACATGTCGGGCAGCCGGTGGATGAAGTAAAACTATATTATGGCTCTCTTGAAGGATTGGTGCGTGGTTTAAATGATCCGTATTCTGCGTATTTTCCACCAGCTGAAGCAGAAGAATTTGCTCGTGATTTGTCTGGCGAATTTGAAGGTGTAGGCATGGAAGTGGGAGTTAAAAAAGAACAATTAATTGTGGTGGCGCCAATTGTTGGCTCACCAGCTGAAAAAGCTGGAATCAAAGCTCAAGACGCAATTTTGGCCATTGATGGCACAGAAACTTCACAATTATCATTAACTGAAGCTATTAGTAAAATTCGTGGTAAACAAGGGACTACTGTTAAGTTAATGTTATTAACTCCTGGAGATACCAAAACTCGTGAATTAATCATTGAACGCGCGGCCATTACTGTGCCAAGTGTAAAATGGGAGCAAAAAGATAATGGTATTGCTTATATTCGTTTGGGGTATTTTAATGAAAAAACGAGTGAAGAATTTGATGCCGTGGTGCGGGATATTAAACGAGTAATGGTACAACCACGCGGCATTGTTTTGGATATGCGCAGCAACCCAGGTGGAATATTAGATGAATCAGTCTTGGTAGCTAGCGCTTGGACTGGTGACAAAGTGGTGGTGCGAGAACGTTCAGCTGATTCCAGCATGCACGATATCAAAGGAAAGGGGAATGCGGTTTTTGCACAAGTTCCAACTGTGATTTTGGTAGATGAAGGAACTGCTTCAGCCGCGGAAATTGTTTCTGGTGCTTTGCAAGATTATAAATTAGCTCGGTTGGTAGGAGCTAAAACCTATGGTAAAGGTTCTGTTCAAGACGTTGAACCTTTGCCAGATGGTTCTGCGTTGAAATTAACCATTGCTAAGTGGCTTACCCCAAATAGTCGGGAAATTGATGGGGTGGGTATTCAACCTGATTTTATTGTTGACCCAATGTTTAAACAGTCGGGTACAAACCCAGCCGACATTACTGATTTGGGTTTGGCCCAAGCACTTAAAATGATTGCTGAATAATATGCTTTCTGGTAGCGTAATTCATGGTGACGGCTTTGGTCGTCAGCTCGGCTATCCCACTGCCAATATTGCGCCTACTAAAGCGGCCAAATACTTTCGGCCTGGTATTTACGCGGCCATAGTTACTTTGGGTGGAGAAAAATATCAATCAGCCTTGGCCATTCATGATAAATATTCAAAAATTGAAGTTTTTTTAATGGATTACCAAGGACCTGATTTTTATGATGTACATATTACTATTGATCCTGTGCAACGATTAAGTGAAATGGAACAATACGACACTGTGGAAGAATTAAAAGAAAAAATTGCGGCAGATGTGGAAATGGTTCGTGAATATTTTGCTCAGAAAAAATAATATGTTTACTGGAATTATTCAGGGTACAACTAAAATTATTGATAATGGTAAGTTATTATTACTTGCAGCACACCCGGTGTTAAAGAAAACTAAACTTGGTGGCAGTATTGCAATTAATGGTGTTTGTTTGACTTTGGTTAAGCGAAGTGCCAAAGGTCTGGCTTTTGAAGTAATGCCTGAAACTTTACGTAAAAGTAATTTGGGTACGCTCAAGAAAAATGATTTGGTGAATATTGAACCAGCACTCAGGGTTGGGGATGAACTGGGTGGACATATGGTGCAAGGTCATGTGGATGGTGTGGGAACAATAAAAAAAGTGATAGTTGATGGAGTAAACACTTTGGTGGAAATTGAGATTCCCAATGAATTGCATTCTTATGTAGTTTTGCACGGTTCAATTACTTTAGATGGAATAAGCTTAACAGTTGCACGTATATCTTCTAAAACGCTTACTGTTTCGCTCATTTCTGAAACTTTAAAACGCACAATTTGGAAAAATATTTCTACTGGCCAAAAAATAAATATAGAAGTAGATATTTTGGGAAAGTATATTAAGAATTTATTAAAAAAATAATATGTCAAAAAATAAAATAGAATTTCCTGATTTTAAATTAAAAGGTAAAAATATAAAAGTTGGTGTTGCGTTGGCCAGGTGGAATACAGAAATTACTGAATCACTAATGCGAGGAGTGGTTCAGGCTTTGAAAGATGCTGGAATGCTTAGTCCTGGTAAAAATTTTGCAGTGCTTGACGTACCTGGTTCTTTTGAACTACCAAGGGCAGCACAAAAATTATTTAAAGAAGAAAAAGTTGATGTCGTCATTGCTCTTGGTTGTTTAATCAAAGGCGAAACCATGCATTTTGAGTATATTGCTGACGCTGTATCTAATGGTTTGATGCGAGTAAGTCTTGATGCTGAGAAGCCTGTAGTTTTTGGAGTCCTTACTTGTTTAAATGAAAAACAAGCCAAAGCGCGTGCTACTGGAAAAAATAATCATGGATATAGTTGGGGGCTAACTGCGATAGAAATGGCCCTTACTAATAAAAGAAAGTAAATAAAAAATTACTTTAGTCAATAAAGAAGACCCTAAAAAGGGTCTAAAAAATAAATTTTAATTAGGCTTTATTTCTTTCGCACAATACAAACAGGAGTCTGTTCATTGGTTTGCCCAAGTGGATTATCTTTGAAAATTGCGGCTAGGGTTTCAGTAGGCACTTCTTTGGTGGAGATGCCGAGAATGTTGACTCCAAGGTCGTTGGCATCAATAATGGCGACTTCGTGGCCAAAGGCAACTTTCATTTGTGTAGCCACTTTGTGCGGGTCTTTTGGTCCTAGTTTGGCATACTTGTTATATGGGGGGATGGTGTAGTCACAGGGCCCATCAATTGCCGCTACCGTGCGTCCTACTACGCGATAAAACATCCCTTTGATACCAAAAGGCTTGAACAACAGGTGTACAAAAATACCCAGGAAAATTCGCAAATATCCCACTTCAGTTAAAGCCAATTGCATGGTCCATGGACTGCCAAGGCCAATCCCATAAGGGGATTGGTAAACTTTGGTAGAAAGAAATCGGGCTAACTTTGAAACTTTAATATCATCAATATGATAAGACCGTCCCTGAGAAATGGCTACAATTTTTTCACTTACAAAAAGCCAATCATGTGGTTGTAAATACTGCCCTGCACATTCACGGATAATAGCAATTAGGTTGTCATCTTTTTTAATGACTGGAGTTTTGACTGGATACCTTTCGTAAACAGTTCCGTTTACAGTAATATCTAAATTCTTCCCTGGATTGGGAGTGAGCATAATTAGTAGTTTGCAATTGCTTGTAATTGTTTAATTTCCTTGGTGTGGCGATTAACAATAGCCATAATCTGGCGTCCATCGGTTTTGGTCATGACCTCTGTAGTTAAAAATTCTTTGACAATGCTCATGTCTTCTTTAAGATCTGTGACATCTGATTTAAGTTCGCTTAGTGTCTCAATAATGGGACTTAATTTCTCGTCAAATTTTTGATCTAGTTTCTCTGCTAATTTTTGATTTAAAAGATCGCTAATTGCTGTGAGCGTAACTTCTCCTGTAACCTGCTTTGTGTGTTTCGACATATGCAAAAATTAATCTAGCGCATATGGTACTGTACGTGATTTTTTGAACACTGTCAAAACCAGATTTTCTACTAATTTAGAAGATTTTTCCACAATTTTTCCCCAGCTTGCGCACAAGATACGCATTATTCCATTGCTTCAACCCAATGTTTATCTACCTCAACTTCAAGCTCTAAGAAAATTTTAGTACCAAGGGCTTGCTCTAATTCACGGCGTGACATTTGACCAATTTCTTTAATCCGGCTGCCGCGTTCGCCAATAATAATTCGTTTATAGCGTTCCTCATCAGTTAAAATTTTGGCTGTAATTACAGTGACGCCATCTTTTTGCACAATATCATCAGTGCGTACCGTAATAGAGTATGGAACTTCTTTGTCTAAAACAGAAAAAACTTTTTCACGAATCAATTCTGCTACCCAAAAGAAATTATGAATATTGGTTAGCTGGCCTTCGGGATAAATTGGGTCACCGACAGGCAAAAGACTAACAATTTTTTGTTTAAGTGGGTCAATATGACTGCCACGTAGTGCTGATAATGCGTAGACTGCGCTAAAATCTTTTCCAAGTGCTTCATAATCTGCCTGATATTTGCGTTCATCAATAGGCAAATCGCTCTTATTAATTACTAAAATTTTAGGAGTTTGTAAGTGGCGGATTAAACCAAAAGTATACCGTTCTTCAGAACCAATTTCCCGGCTTGGGTCGACTACATAAATAATTACATCCACCCCGTCCAATGCCTCCTGAGCTTTATTAATGAGTTTGGCGGTGAGAGAACTTTTTTTATCTTTAAAAATACCTGGAGTATCCACAAAAACCGCCTGACCTTCATCTGTATTTACTACCCCGTGAATAATGTCTCGGGTCATTTGTGCGCGAAAACTAGTAGCGGCAATCTTAGTGCCTACCAAAGTATTCATGAGAGTGGATTTACCCACGTTTGAGCGTCCGATTAAAATGGCAAAGCCTGATTTCATAAGATTCTAGCAGAATAATGGGTAATCTATCATGTTCTTGCCAATTTTTCAACCCCCTGCTATTATAAATTCATATGAAAGTAATATTCTTGGCCGATGTTAAAGGCACTGCCAAAAAAGGGGAAATCAAAGAGGTTTCCGATGGTTTTGCGCGGAATTTTCTTTTTAAGGGGAATTTGGCCAAGCCTGCCACTCCTGGGGCAGTTAATGAACAAAAAGCCATGGAGTCTCGAAAGCTCAAAGAAGCTGAAATGGAATTAAAAGCATTTCAGCGTCAGGCTGCACAGCTTGATGGCCAAGAAGTCTTGGTCGTGGAAAAAGCCACCACTGATGGTAAATTATACGCCTCAGTGGGAGGTGCGCGCTTAGCTGAAGCAATTAAAAGTCAAATTGGCGCAGAAGTTGATCCTAAACATATTGTTACCCCTAAGCCAATTAAACAGACTGGGGAGCACCAATTTGTGGTCAATTTTCCTCACGGTCTAGAAGCTGAATTAACAGTGACAGTGTCCGATACTTAGTCTCCGCAGCTCCGCCCAAAGCGGAGTTTTTTAATTCAATTTTTCATGATATACTGTCGAAGTATTTTTAAAATAATATGGCAAAGAAATCATCAAAATTTATATTCGTAGTCGGTGGGGTTTTATCAGGTGTGGGTAAAGGGGTGACTACAGCTTCGCTTGGTGCCATTTTTAAAGCCAAAGGTTTGTCTGTGACCGCGCTTAAAGCTGACCCGTATATTAATGTGGATGCTGGAACCATGAATCCAATTGAGCATGGCGAAGTATTTGTAACTGATGATCGTGATGAGACTGACCAAGACATGGGTAATTATGAACGGTTTTTGGATGTAAATTTAAGCTCTAATGATTACATGACGACTGGTCGGGTGTACCAAACCGTGATTGATAATGAACGAGCCATGAAATATAAGGGGCGGTGTGTACAGGTGGTTCCTCATATCCCAGAAGAGATTATTCGGCGTATTAAAACTGCTTCAATTGCGCATAAGGCCGATATTACGATTATTGAAGTGGGCGGTACCGTGGGAGAATATGAAAATATTTTGTTCTTAGAAGCGGCGCGGATGATGAAATTAGAAACTCCTACTGACGTTGCTTTTGTTTTGGTTTCTTATTTACCAACCCCATCACATTTGGGTGAAATGAAAACTAAACCAACCCAACACGCTGCTCGAGCTTTGAATAGTACTGGAATTAATGCGGATGTAATTATTGCCCGTGGTCAGCACGAACTTGATCAACCGCGTTTGGAAAAATTAGCCGTATTTTGTGGAGTAAAACCAGAGCATTGTATTTCTGCGCCGGATGTTTCTTCGATTTATCAAATTCCGATGGTACTCGAGAGTCAACAATTGGGCAATAAATTACTCAAAATTTTAGGAGTAAAACCAAGGGTAACCAATTTGAAACCGTGGAAAGATTTTGTAAATAAAATTGAACATTCGAAAAAAGAAGTCAAAGTGGCCGTGGTGGGAAAATATTTTGCCACTGGGGACTTTACTTTGGCAGACTCATATCACTCTGTAATTGAAGCCATTAAGCACGCAGCCTGGTTTCATAACATGAAGCCGGTGCTTACTTGGATTGATTCAGAAGAATTTGAACGCGATCCAAAATCAGTGAAAAAATTGGCTGCTTTTGATGGACTCATTGTGCCAGGTGGATTTGGTACGCGCGGAATTGAGGGTATTATTACCGCCATTAAATATGTGCGTGAAAATAAAATGCCATATTTGGGAATTTGTTATGGTATGCAATTAGCATCCGTTGAATTTGCACGCAATGTTTTGGGCAAAAAACAAGCACATACCGTAGAAGTAAATCCAAAAACTCCAGACCCGATTATTCACATTAATCCTGCTCAGGCTAAAAATGTTAGTGCTCATCGTTATGGTGGAACCATGCGATTGGGTGCTTATGATTGTGTGCTGAAAAAAGGCAGTAAAACTCGGGCTGCATATGGTCAAGATTTAGTTTCTGAACGCCATCGTCACCGGTATGAATTTAATAATGATTACCGCGAAATGATGGATAAGGCAGGTCTTGAAATTGTTGGCTTAAATCCAGAAACAAATCTAGTAGAAATGATTGAGTTAAAAAACCATCCATATTTTGTGGGTACACAATCTCATCCAGAATTTAAATCTCGCCCAATGCGCCCGCACCCATTATTCCGCGAGTTTATTAAAGCGGCGATTAAATAAATTTTTTTAAAAACAATAAAACCCCTGTAAAAAGGGGTTTTATGATTGACAGAATTTTTTATTTTGGTATAGTCATGAAGATCTTTAGGAGGTCTGCATGGATTTTCCTCAAATTCCTGAGCCCCTCATCTACTTCCTCGGGTTCTTGGGTGTATGTGTTTTCTGCTGGATCATCAGTGAAATCTACGTTGACATTTCACGATCCCGCCCTCGACCTAGATTCCCGGCCCCGCCGACACGGTCTTTCTTGGAGGTACTAAACCGGAAGAAAATTCAGGAGCAGAGAACGGTCGAGCATGAGCGCAGGATCAAGGGGATGTGCATCAAATGTGGCGAGAGGGCTATTTGCCAGAGGCACTCGCGCGAGGAAGTGTGCGATGAGTGCTGGACGGAATACTACTACGATGATAGATTCTGAGTCACCGCGGCACAATCAAAACGAAAGGAGGTGCCACTTAAGTTTCTTTTGCAAGAAGGAAATTTAAGTGGTTTTTTGCTTTTAAGGGGGAAATTTGGTAGTGTACATCTGCTATGAAGAAATCCAATTACACGATTTATTCCACTACCAAAGAATCTTGGGAATCAATGCTCAATGCTATTGGTGGTGCGCAAAAATCTATTTATTGGGAAGTGTACATGATGGTGGACGATGAAAGTGGAAATAAATTTTTTGATGTTTTAGAAGAAAAAGCGCGCGCTGGCGTGGATGTGAAATTAATTGTAGATTATTGGGGAAGTCTGTCTTTGTCTAATAAAAAATTCACCGAGCTTAGAGCCGCAGGCGTAGATGTACGCCGATTTGAAGATCGTAAGCGTCGTCATTTAATTTGGTGGGGACTATTTTCATCACGCACTCATCGCAAAATTTTAATTATTGACGAAAAAATTGGTTTTATTGGTGGAGTGAATGTGCGTCATTTCATGAAAAATTGGCGTGACATTCATGTACGTGTAGAGGGAAAAATTGTTCGATCGTTATTGCGTTCTTTTGCTAAGTCGTACATTATTTGCGGAGGTGATCGTGAGGCAGTGAGACCATATTTAAAATATCAATATCGGGTAATGAAAAGTCAGTTTGACTTAATTACCGATGAGCCTAATGTTAGCAACTCAAAGGTAAAAGATAATTACGTTCGCGCTTTAAATCGTGCTCGCGAACGGGTGATTTTATTTTCACCCTATTATTTTCCAGATCGAGAATTTTTGGCTGCTTTGTATGATGCAAAAAAACGGGGAGTGCGTTTGGACTTGTTAATTCCATTTCGTACCGATTTACGCGTGGCTACTTACGCAGCTTTTGCTTGGTTTGCGCTTATGCGTACGATGGGTGTAAATGTTCACATTACCCCGCACATGATGCACGGCAAGGGGATTGTGGTAGATAACAATTGGGCCATGATTGGTAGTAGTAATATTGATCAAACTAGTTTTTTTTACAATCATGAAGCTAATATTAGCAGTAAAGATCGTGGATTTGTTAATCAGCTTAAAGTTATTTTGGAAGGGTGGATTAAAGAAGCTGAGCCAGTGGACAAGAAGTGGGAAAAACGTGGTTGGTTAAATCGCACTAAAGAATGGCTAGCGCTTAAACTCTATAATTGGTGGTTTGGAATTAAATAAGTGGGCCAGAAATCGCGCGTGCACTATTTTCAAGAGAAAATTTTAATTCAATCATTTTATAATTATCCAGCATGGGCTGGATTTTTTCTGGCCATTCAATCACTGTTAAAATATCTGGTTGACTCAAATAATCTTGCACGCCAATAGTAAGGATTTCATCAGAAGTTTCTAGACGATACGCATCAATATGTACCAATGTTTTAATGCCATTTTTTATTTCAGGCAATTCATAGACATTCATGATCGCAAAAGTCGGGCTGGTGACATTTTTAGTAATTCCCAAAGCCATTGCCAATCCTTTGGTAAACGTAGTTTTGCCAGCGCCCAGATCTCCAGACAAAGCTAAAATATCGCCACCTTTTAATTTGGGTGCGATTTCACGGGCTAATTCAATAGTCTCTTGTTCACTAGTAACTCGCACAAAAGAAATATTAGACTGGTAATGGAAAACTTTTACACATCTCTGTGACTTCGGCATGGATTTTTCCTAGTTCACTTTCATTTTCTACATGAGCGAGGGCACGATCAATAAAACCAGCAATAATTACCATTTCGGCTTCTTTCATACCACGGGTGGTGAGAGCGGGTGTACCCAAACGAATACCTGACGGATCAAATGGGGAGCGAGGGTCAAATGGGACCGTGTTTTTATTAACGGTAATGCCTGCTTTGGCCAAAGCACTTTCTGCTATTTTTCCCGGAATGTTTTTGTTGGTTAAATCCACTAACATCAAATGTGTGTCAGTGCCACCAGTTACAATTTGGAAGCCGCGACGCATTAATTCGGCAGCCAGAGTTTTAGCGTTAGCAATAATTTGCGCGGCATACACTTTGAATTCTGGTTGCATTGCTTCTTTGAGGGCGACCGCAATGGCCGCTGTTTGGTGATTGTGTGGGCCGCCTTGTAATCCTGGAATAATCGCGCGATCAATGAGGGATGGCAAATTTTCCCGAGTACGCTCTACTTTCTTAGTTGGAGTGCTTGGTAAACCATTACATAAAATCATGGCACCGCGTGGTCCGCGTAAAGTCTTGTGAGTAGTAGTGGTAACCACATCCGCAATACCCACTGGATTTGGGTGAACGCCACCTGCTACCAAACCAGCCACATGACTCATGTCTGCAAGCATAAAGGCGCCGACTTCATCGGCAATTTCTTTATAAGTGGCCCAATCGTATTGGCGGGAATAGGCAGAGCCACCAGTCACTAAAATTTTTGGTTTAAATTCATGGGCCATGGCGCGCATTTTATCAACATCAATCAAACCATCCGGTTTACACGTGTACAATACGCTGTTATAAAAACGACCAGAAAAATTTAATTTGAGTCCATGGGTCATGTGTCCGCCGTGATATAAATCCAAACCCATTAAAGTGTCGCCTGGATCAAGTAAGGCAAAATATACGGCGATATTGGCTGGACAACCAGAGTGGGGTTGGACATTGGCGTGCGTGGCGCCAAACAATTCTTTGGCGCGGTCACGGGCTAAATTTTCAACGGCATCCACATTTTCACAGCCACCATAATAGCGCATGCCAGGGTACCCTTCGGAATATTTGTCAGTGAGGCGAGAACCCAGGGCTTCTAATACGGCGCCAGAAGTGTGATTTTCTGAAGGAATCATTTCTAAACCTTCGCTTTGACGGGCAACTTCTTTTTGGATGAGATTGAAAATGTCGGGGTCTTGAGTATTGAGGGACATATTTTTGAAATTAAAAAAGAAGATTTATTTGTATCTTTTTTATTTAAATTCTAAAGATTCAAAAATCATAGTAAATCTTTCATAATTTCATACACATTTGGCGCGCAATCAAGCGGCAATTCTTTGACCGGAAACCAGTCGCAAGCATAAGTTTCTGGACCAGGAATTACTTCAGTTAAACGTTTGGCTTCATAATGAACTAAAATCGCTGAACCATCGCGATCAGGACGCTGTACATATAAAGTGCGAAGTGGACGAATGAGTTCCACTTCAATTCCAACTTCTTCCTTGGCTTCGCGTATCGCGCAGGCTTCTAAATTTACATCGCCCTCATCCATGGTCCCGCCTGGAAACATCCAAAAAGGACTCTTGAGGCCATCAAATTTTATTTCTTTATTAAGCAAAACCTGGCCATTTTCAATGATGACCACGCCGGCCGCGATAATGGTATTTGGGGGTAATTTCATAATTCACGAAGTAGTGACACTATGGTACCATTACTTAAATAACCTCGCAAATATGGTTCAACCTCTTAATCCGCCCTTAGCCGAACGCCTGCGCCCCCAGACTTTGTCGGATTTTGTTGGCCAAGCTGATATTGTGGGTGAAGGAAAGCTGCTCCGAAAATTAATTGAAAATGATGATTTGGCATCGCTAATTTTTTGGGGTCCGCCTGGAACTGGCAAAACCACATTGGCGCACATTATTGCGCGGGAAACTAAAGCGGAGTTTGCAGAGCTTTCTGGTGTGGCTAGTGGTAAAGCAGATTTATTAAAAATTATTGGTGAAGCTAAAGAACGATTGGAAGTTAATGGTCAACGCACAGTTTTATTCATTGATGAAATTCACCGGTGGAATAAAGCGCAACAAGACGCGCTGTTACCCTATGTAGAAAAGGGGATTGTAATTTTAATTGGTGCAACTACCGAAAATCCTTCTTTTGAAATTATTTCTGCGCTGTTATCTCGTTCACGTGTTTTTATTTTAAAATCTTTGGAGCCCAATCAATTGGTGCAAATTTTAAACCGGGCTTTAATTGATACAGAAAATGGATTGGGAAATCTAAAAGTAAAAGTAGAAGATGATATTTTAGAAATGCTTGCTGAACTCTCTGGTGGTGATGCGCGCCAAGCTTTGAATGGTTTGGATTTAGCAGTAAAATCTAAAAATAATAAAGGCAAAATTACTAAAGAAGATATTAAAGAAGCATTGCAGCGCACGCATTTAGTTTTTGATAAAAACGGCGAGGAATTTTACAATTTAATTTCTGCGCTTCATAAATCGATGCGCGGTTCAGATGCAAACGCATCATTATATTGGCTAGCACGAATGTTAGAAGCTGGTGCGGATCCATTATATGTTGCGCGCAGAGTTTTGCGTTTTGCTAGTGAAGATATTGGGATGGCCAATAGTGAAGCCATGATTCAAGCTAATGCAACCTATGACGCTTGTCACAAAATTGGAATGCCTGAATGCTCAGTTCATTTGGCGCAGGCGGTAGTGTATTGCGCAAAATCTAAAAAATCTAATTTATTATATACTGGTTATAACAAAGCGGCTGAAGCCGCGCGCCAAACTTCGCATTTGGGCGTACCAATTCATTTGCGCAATGCGCCTACAAAATTTATGAAAGAAATTGGCTATGGAAAAGAGTATAAATATAACCCAGATTTTAAAGGACCTGTAGACCAGACGTATTTGCCTCCTGAGCTAGAAGATCAAGATTTTTTAAGCCCGTAATATGAATTGGATTGTAACTGGTATTTTATCTCACCTTAGTTGGGGTACAAGTAATATTATTGATAAATATATTATTAGTAATCGCGTGAAGAATATTCGCGTGTTTTTGGTCTGGATGTCTTGGCTTGGTGCGCTTACTATTTTTGCTTTACCGTGGATTGATTTTTCTTATCCTGGTCATACCGTGCTACTGTGGCTGACTTTGTGTGGGTTTATGTATACGATTGGGTTTTTATGGTATTTAAAAGCCGTGGAGATATCAGAAATTAGTCGCATTAATATTTGGTGGAATTTAATTCCAGTGTTTAGTTTATTATTTGGTTGGATTTTTTTAAAAGAACTGCCAAATCAGGGTCAATTTATGGCCATGACAGTTTTATTTATTGCTTCAATACTTGGGTCGATAAATTTTACGCGCGATCAAAAGTTTTTTTCACCAGGTTTGTGGTGGATTATTGCGTTTTGTATTGAGTTTAGTTTATATTCAATTATTATTCGGATGGTTGGCCAAAATGTTTCGATTCCCTTTGTTTTTATTTATATTAATTTTATTCGTGGTGTATCAGTATTTTTTTTCTTTGCATCTAAAAAATTTCGTACTGAGTTTGTTGCTGAAACCAAACGTATCACTCCAGGAATTGGTTTTTGGTTACTGGCTACTATTTCTGTAGATTATTTAGGAACCGCGCTTGGTCAATGGGCACTCAAAGATGGACAAGCCGCTCTGGTATTATCTCTTGAAGGTGTGCAGGCTCTGTATGTATTTTTTATTTCCCTTTGTATTGCTAAACTTTGGCCACGAGCTTTGCAAGAAAGTACGGAACAAAAAAATATAGTGGTAAAAGTATTGGCCCTTATCTTGGCCCTTGTGGGAATTATTTTGTTTTCATATTTTAGTTTTTAAAATATAACATTAAAAAATCCCCATTTTAAGGGGATTTTTTTACGTCACCTGGGTTCCACAAGAGTCAGTAACTACTGTGGGATGCAGGCGACGGGGTGGAAAAGAGCGGGCGCCTGCTAGACAAGCGCGAATTTTCGCTGCTCATCAATAAAAGGCGGGGTGGTGACGGGGCGGTACTTGAGCGGGGCCTTCTCCCTGGGCACCGATCGTTGTATGTGTGCTTTGGGCTGAAAGTGCCTACTCAGATAGTATCCGGCTGCCGTAGACAGCAGGACAACTACCAACCCAGAAATAAGTGCACGAATCAGACTAAAATGATACTGGCGCACAACTCCTCCAAAGTTTGGCTGCCTACAAAATAATGGAAAAATGGGTTTTTGTCAATAAATGGAGTATAATTTGGCTAGATATTTTTTATACTGATTATGAAATCAAAAACTAAAAATTGGCTAAAAAAACTTGGTCCTGGCTTTATTACTGGTGCGTCAGATGATGATCCAAGTGGCATTGCCACCTATACCCAAACTGGTGCTCAATTTGGTTTGACACAATTGTGGACCATGGTCTTGGTAACGCCTTTTTTGGTAGCTATTCAAGAAATGTGCGGTAAGATTGGAATGGTGACAGGCAAAGGTTTGTCCGGAGTTATTCGTGAAAATTATTCTAAAAAATTATTAGTGTTTATTGTTACCCTTTTGGTGGTGGCCAACGCGGTGAATATTGGTGCCGATCTGGGAGCTATGGCCTCGGCCATGGAACTTTTGGTTCCACTATCATTTCCCGTGTTAATTATTGGTGTCACAATTTTTACTTTAATTCTTGAAGTGTTTGTTTCCTACAAAGTGTATGTAAAATATTTAAAATATTTTGCGCTTACTTTATTTGCGTATCTTGGAGTGGCGTTTTTTATTAATATTAATTGGCTTGAAGCAGCAAAAAACTTAATCAAACCGCATATTCAATTTACTAAAGAGTATTTATTTAATGTTGTTGCCTTACTTGGAACCACTATTTCACCGTATTTATTTTTTTGGCAAGCTGGGGAAGAGGTAGAAGAATTGGTAGCTGAAAAAAAATTAAAAACCTTTGGGCAAGGCGTGCCAAAGGTTAAGACTGCGGATTTTAAAACCATGCGTGGCGATACAATTCGCGGCATGATCTTCTCTAATATTGTAGCAATATTTATTATGATTGCGGCCGCGGCAACTTTATTACCACAAGGCATTACGCACATTGACACCGCTGCGCAAGCCGCTGCTGCTTTGGAACCAATTGCTGGTAAATGGGCACAAGTTTTATTTGCGATTGGTATTATTGGCACAGGCCTCTTAGCTGTGCCAGTGCTAGCTGGTTCAGCATCGTACGCAGTGAGTGAAGCTTTTAAATGGAAAGAAGGTTTGTACCGAAAATTTTCTCAAGCCCATGGTTTTTATGGCATAATTACTATTGCTACTTTACTGGGTTTACTTATTAATTTTACCAGTATTCCACCATTTAGAATGTTATATTACACAGCTATTTTAAATGGCACTGTTTCACCAATTTTAATGATTTTAATTTTACGCATTAGTAATAATAAAAACATCATGGGTGAACATAAAAATTCGCGTACTGCCAATATTTTGGGTTGGTCAATTACCGCGATTATGAGCACTGCTTCAATTGCTTTGCTTTATTCCTTGATATAAAGTACTGGTAATTTTATGAAAATTTTACAATCATTTTTTTATCTATTGGCGCGGTTAATGGCCTTTACCTGTGGTTTAGTGGTAATTTTGTTTGGTGTAAATAAAATATTCAAAACCGATTTTGGCTTGTGGACTGGACCGGCGGGAAATCGGTCGTTTACTTATGCTCCAGAAAATTGGCAGGATTTATTGTTGTGGTTATTTTTGCTTGGAGGGGTCGGGCTAGTTTCATATGTAATTGAAAAAGTATTGAAAAATAGTGGTTGGCTTAAAAGCCATCCGGGCAAAGCGCCTCTGCTCATTGTCGCTGTGATGGCGGCGTTAGGCTTAGTTTTTTGGGGAATTATAAGTTACGGAAACTCAATGGCCGCGGAGAATACTGGTGGTAATTTTTTAAACGCGATTTACGAAAAAAAATCTATTACGGAAATTAGTGCGCTGAGCGTTCATAATAATGATTTTGGTCAAGTAATGTCTTATAATGCTTTTGACACAACGGTGAGAAGTGATTATTTCACTTTGATGCCAGTTTTGGTTGAGCAAGGATATGATATTAATGCACAAACGCGTGAATTATATAAAGGTTCGGGTGGTGGTCAAACGGTATTGATGCAAGCGGTTGAAGCCAATTCTGCTGAAGCCGTACAAACCTTATTAGACAATGGTGCTCGCACGGATTTGGTTGATTCACAGAGAAAAACAGCTTTGCATTATGCCGCTAATTCTTTTTCTGAAGATAAAACCGAAAATATTTTACTATTGTTAAAAGCCAAGGCTGATCCCAATGCTCAGGATTATAACGGTGAAACAGCTTTACATGTAGTACTTAAAAATAGTTTTTTAAGTAAAGAACAATTTGATATGGTAAAAACGTTGGTGAATGCGGGCGCAGAATTGGATATCAAAGATAAAAATGGTAATACCCCACGCAAATATGTTTCAGCCGCTGAATATCAATATACCCCAGGTCAACCATTGTATTATCAAGAGCTACATAAATTGTTTAAGAAATAATTTTAGATAAATTTTTTATGAAAAACCTACATTACTCGATACAATCTGTAAGCGCTGTAACTTTTCTGGCCATGTTATTTTTAGGTGTTGGCTGTGCCTCTGTAGATGGACAACCTGTTCATGATCGACCGTTGTCTGTACCCTTAAACGATACTTCGTCAGATGTTTCAAATACTGAAGTGCCGGCCAATCCAGTTGTTACTAATAAAGACGAAAATAAACAAATTCAAAAATTTGTAGAAAAAAATGGAAAGTATCGATTTGAATTACCAAGTACTTGGCTTACCCCAGCACCAGTCAGTCTAGTGGGTGAGGGGGTGTACGGTGTGGTAGGAACGGTACCT
>CAYYQC010000002.1:0-47451 GCA_964473715.1 uncultured Gammaproteobacteria bacterium | reverse complement strand
TAAATATGCGCCACCTCATTTCTCTCAAAGAACAATCACGCGAAGATATTTTAACGCTCCTCGATTTAGCCATGAAAATAAAGGCTAAACGAAATGCTGGCGAAATGACTAATTATTTGGCTAACAAAACTTTGGTCATGTTTTTTCAAAAATCATCCACTCGCACTCGCCTCTCTTTTGAAGCGGGCATGACTGAACTGGGCGGACATGGCATTTTTTTAGATGCCAAAACTACCCAATTTTCTCTCACTGATTTTGGTGATGAAATTCAGGCCGTAATGCGCTTTGGTTCAGCCTTAATGTTCCGGGCTATGAAAGTGGCTGATGTAGAAAAAGCGGCGAGCTTTAACCGCGTGCCAGTAATTGATGCCTGCAGTGAAAAATATCATCCTGCTCAAGCACTCAGTGATCTTTTAACTATGGCGGAAAAAGCTGGTGGTGTGGAAAATATTAAAAAAATTGCCTGGCTGGGAATTGAAAATAATGTTTCCAACACGCTCATGCTCATGTGCGCAAAATTAGGAATTGAAGTCGCGATTGCAGCTGGTGACATCGACCAAAGTAGTGTGGACGCAGAATTAAATGCCATGGCTGAAGCGACCGGCAAAGTGACTCGCACCAAAGACCCGCGCGAAGCAGTAACAGGCGCAGATTTTGTGCACACTGACACTTGGATGAATATGGAATTTTTTGAAAATGGCGCCGTAAAACCAAGCGCCCAAGCTGAATATGACCGTCGTTTAGAAATGCTTAAGCCTTATCAATTAAACGCTGAATTAATTAATACTGTGGCACCCCAAGCCAAAATCATGCACTGCATGCCGTGTCATGTGGGTTATGAAATTAGTCGCGATGCGATTGATCACCCAAATGCCGTAATCTTTGACCAAGCGGAAAACCGAATGCACATGCAAAAAGCCATTTTAGTTTGGTTACTCGAGCAAGAACATTTGGTTAAATAATATGCCAGCACTGTATAATCACCAACTTAGTTTTGAGGAGAACTTTACCAAAGGTCCATTTTTTGATGGTGCCATTCTAGCACGTGAATTTCCACCAGAGTCAACGTGGGTAAATTTTCTCGGGCATAAAATTGCCTCTAGAATTGGCGTCCCCGCTGGTCCAGCCATGAATGCCAAGTGGGTTAGTTTAGCCGCAGAATTAGGTTTTGATGTGATTGTATATAAAACCATTCGCACCCAAAAATATCCGTGTCACCCGTTACCAAACATTACGTTTGTTGACGCCAACATTACGACGCAAAATTTGGACACACCGCTTATTGTTGCCGATCACGAAACAATGGGAATTACCAATTCGTTTGGTATGCCGTCGCAAGATCCGGATTTTTTGCGTACTGATATTGCCCGCGCCAAAGCCGCTTTAAAACCCGGTCAGTTATTAATTGTCTCAGCCGTTGGCACACCGCGACCAGGAGCAGATTTTACCGCTGATTTTGTAGAGGCAGTTACAATGGCCAAAGAATTCGGGGGTGAAATTGTAGAAGCCAATTTTTCGTGTCCCAATGTATGTACTGGCGAAGGCAGTTTGTATACTAATCCGGAAACTGTAAAAGACTTGGGCTGGAAATTAGTTGAAGCCCTAGGAAGTACTCCATTAATTTTAAAAATTGGCTTTTTCCGCGAACCACAAATCATGCGTCAAGTATTTATTGCTGCCGCTGCCGCTGGAGTCCGAGGAATTAGCGGTTTAAATAGTGTGGCTATGAAAGTACAAACTGAAACTGGCGAGCCAGCTTTATCACCCGATCGCCCAACTAGTGGTGTGTGCGGTTCACCAATTCGTGAATTAGCCATACAATTTGTGCGTGATGCACGCAAAATAATTGATGAAGAAAAACTTGATCTAGCACTCATTGGCGTTGGCGGAGTCACTGAACCGCAACATTTCCAAGACCTTCTGGATGCTGGCGCCGACCTCGCTATGAGCGCCACGGGCATGATGTGGGATCCATTCCTTGCCCAAAAATTTCATAATCCAAAATAATATGAACCAAGCCAAAGAAATCGCAAATTTATTGCTTGATTTAAAAGCTGTGGGCGTTCGGACCAACCCTCCCTACACTTGGAGTTCGGGTCAAAAAAGGCCAATGTATTGTGACAACCGTCTGGTTATTTCTTACCCCAAAGAAAGGAAAATTATTGTTGATGCGCTCACTGCTTTGATTAAAGAAAAAAATCTTGAATTTGATGTGGTGGGCGGCACAGCCTCAGCCGCAGTTCCTTGGGCTTCATTCATTGCTTATGCACTTGATAAACCAATGGTTTATATTAAAAAAGCTAGCAAAGGCTATGGTACTGACAAGTTGATTGAAGGAACCATGCAGCAAGGCGCACGTATTTTAATTGTTGAAGATTTAATTTCAACTGGCGGTAGCTCACTTCGAGCAGCCGAAGCTTGTCAGAAAGAATTTGGCGCTAAGGTCACAGCCGTGGTAGCTATTTTTACGTATGAAATGAAAGAGGCACTCGAAGCCTTTACCATGAGTAATATTCCTCTTTATACACTTAGTAATTTCCATGCACTGATTGATGTTGCTGAAGAAAAAAATTATATTAGACCAGAAGAAATACAGGAAATTCGACAGTGGAGCGAAGACCCAACTGATTGGGACAAAAAATATAACAATTCGGTAAAATTTAGTGAAAACTAAACAGTATGGATTATTCGCAAAAATCATTACTCTGCCAAAATCCAATCGCTAAAAAACTCCTAGAAATTGCCGAAGCCAAAAAAACTAACTTATGCTTAGCTGCAGACGTACACACGAGCGCGGAATTATTGAATTTAGCAGAAACCATTGGCCCACACATTGCCGTACTCAAAACTCATTTAGAAATTACTGAGGACTGGACCCCAGGTTTGGGAGAAAAATTAAAAGCCCTTAGCCAGAAACATAATTTCCTAATTTTTGAAGATCGCAAACTGGCCGACATTGGCAACACCATGATCATGCAATATGAAAATAGTGTATTTGAGATTTCCAAATGGGCGGATTTAATTAATGTTCACCCGGTTGTTGGCTTACCATCAATTCAAGCTTTGGCCGAACGTACTAAGGCCAATGATTGTGGTCTATTATTACTCGCTGAACTTTCTGTCGCCGGTAATTTAACTGATGAAACTTATAAACAAAAAAGCGCAGCCATGGCAACCGAGCTTTCTGAATATGTAACTGGATTTATTGCCCGCGGTGCATTTCCTGGCTCTGAAAATTTCCTGGTTATGACCCCAGGTGTAAAATTAGAAGCAGGTACAGATGGCAAAGGTCAGCAATATCTTACTCCGGAAATTGCGATCAAAGGCGGTAGCGATCTTATTATTGTGGGCCGCGGCATTATTCAAGCTGCAGACCCATTGGCTATGGCGATTGAATATAAAAAAGCAGGCTGGCATGCCCACTTAAAACAAAAGTAAATTATTCTCTAATCCAATTGCATTGGCGGAGCCTTAGACTCTGCTTTTGTTTCAGAACTTTTCACCACACGACTAATTGAAGTGGTAATATCTTTATTTTGTTCATCCACACGCGCTTTGCGTGCTTCAAAAATCTTAGCATCCAATTCTGCTTTACGCGCTCTGGCATTGGTAATCTTTGGGTCAGTAGCTTTGTCTAATTCTTCTACTTTGGCTTCAGTTTTTGGCTGCGTATTTGCAGCCACAGCCGCATGATAATCATGCATGGCCATTCCTAATTTATAATTAGTACCTGCCTTATATTTGCCAGCCAGTAAGTCAGCCTTGCCTAATTGTTTAATAGCTAGTTTTTCTTTTTTATCAGTTAAACCTGTGTCTGTGCCAACCGCGTAACGCAAAGCCGCGGCTTTGGCCATTTTATCAGGCATTACACTTGCAAACTTATCCTTCATGGTTTTATAAAAAGTTCCAGTAGACATTCCCCGCTTTGAAGTGGTTAAAAGTGGACGCAAAGATTTACCTATTCTCTGACTCATTGGAAGCTGACTAAGTTTTGGTGCTTTAGGATCTAGCATACTAATTACTCATTTCAGACTTACTCACCCCAGTATTACTCTTTTTTAGAAAATCTTCAACTAACAACTGCGCTTCAGTAATGGTTTTTACCCAATGAATACGAGTATCACGTCGAAACCAGGTGAGCTGTCGTCGTGCATATTGCCAACTATCAGCCTTGAGCTGATGAATAGCACTTTCCAAAGTTTCTGTGCCTTCAAAATATCCTTTAAATTGCCGATACCCAATACCATTCATACTGGTGAGAGCCCAAGAATATTTTTGACGAAGCAAGCCTTCAATTTCCTGAACAAGCCCGTGTTCAATCATATAATCAATCCGGGTCTCAATCCGCTTACGCAATTCTTCACGATCAACCTCAATTCCAATTTGTAACACATCAAAAAGTGGCACCCCCATTTTACGTTGTTCAGAAAAAAGTTCACCACTCATAATACACACTTCCAAAGCTCGAATCACGCGACGACGATTTTGCCGGTCAATAGCAGCCGCACTTTTGGGGTCCATGGTTTCTAAAAGCGCCACCAATTCTGGCAAACTCTTTTCTTCCAAACTATGACGCAATTTGGGATTCGCGGCCACGCGTGGAATTATAAAATTATCCACTAAAGTAGAAATGTATAGACCCGTACCACCCACCACCATGGGCAAGCGTCCGTCTTTTTGCGCGATTTTAGTATATTTAAGAGCCTGGTCACGAAATTCAGCGGCAGAAAAAGTCTTTCCTGGGTTTAAAAAATCTATTAACCGATGACGAATGCCTTGGACAAAAAATGACCGACCAAAACCATCCCAGCGCCATTCACCGAGGGGCTTGGCCGTACCCACAGTCATTCGTTGATAAATTTGCCGGGAATCAGCAGAAATAATATCACCATCGAATTTTTTGGCTATTTCAATCCCCCAGCCAGTTTTGCCACTGGCAGTGGGACCCAAAATCACGACAAGTTTAGGGAGAGGCTGGTTCATGAAGATAAAAATCACCCCAATTGTAGCTTACAAATTGATTTAATTCAAGGGTTGTTTTATCATATCTATATATATCTTAAGTATGGAACGAGGCTCTAACAATCATCATTTTCAAACAAATGACAGCTGGGAAGATTTTGATTATAGTGACAGTAATTTGAAAAATACTTTAAACAATGAAGATGTAACGCCTGGCAGCCCTTCTCGCATGGAACCCAGCCTACGCACGGCTTTTTTAAAAGAAATCAATACTCCAGGATATCTTGAATACGAGTACAGCCGCAAAGTGGCTCGCTCCGAACGATGGGCTAACGAACTTAAAAATGATATTTCCCAATACAAAGTAGCTCTGGCCGACACCACTGCTTTTAATATAAAGGAAAAATTATTAATTTCCAAAAGATGCGATGATTCTTCCCTAAAATTATTTAAAATAAAAAAACTACTTGAACTTAATCAAAAAATCCTAGCCAGCAAAAACCCAGAGGAAATTAAGCAAAAAAAACAAGAAATAGCGGATTTTGAGTTCCCCATTGATATTTCAGGTTCAGATGAAATGATTAAAGCAGAAATTCAAGCAAAATTAAACACGTACGAAAGAGAAAAAATAAAATTAAATGAATTTTTAAAGTCATTTAGACCAGAAAACTTAAACCCTTCTGCCCGACCCTCAAAAATTGAATATTTTCAAACCTTAGCCATATTAAAAGATTTAGAGACTGATTTATTTGAATTAGAATCTGAGCAAATGGCCCGATTTGCTAACACCACCAATCAAACGCATGAAAGATTTGCCACACTTACTGACAAAGAATTGGCCGCAATCGATACCAGCGCTTCTTATTTACCCATTGCCAAAGAAATACCAGAAGAAAAAATAGAGAAACCAGTTAAATTAGCAAAACCAGCGGCGCCAACAGTGTCAGCTGGAGAAATTCCAGATTTCTTATCACATACTGTAGCACCAAAAGCTGCTTCCAGGCCCACAATAGAAAAAAATATTAATGGAAAATTTCCAACAGTGGAAAAAAACTCTCAAAAATCTGGAAAAATAATCGAATTGTTTAAAAAAATTACCAGAAGTATTGCCAAGCCTTTTCGAAAAGCGGCATAGTTTAAAATATTTTGCTTATTACAGCCATTTTGGTATACTGTTTTTAGAATTTTAAACCGTTTCATATGCGCGATACTTCGACAAGTATTGAAAATGATACACAACCCAAGTCAATTGAATTCAATGACGAACCAGAGCTGGATCTTGAAGCTCAAAAATCTTTAATCATAAGCAATCTCGCGAGTGTACGAATTTCTCATGAACTTAAAAATAAAATTGCTGCTATTGCGACTAATCTTTTTAATGTTACTTTAGAAAATGCAAACCAAGTCACCCAAGACACAATTTTAGAAATGTGTAACACAACCAAAGCCTCACTTGAAGATTCTGGAGTCATCATAACCCCAGAATCTAAGATTGATTTCGAAACCACAGACCAAAATGTTTTAGAACATGGAAATAATCCTATACTTATTGAACGTTTTCAAGATTTAATGATTGCTTATGAGACTTTAGCTGACAGCGATCATAAGCAAAAACTATCAAATTTAGAAAAACCAACTCAACCAGAAATTAAACCGGCTTCAGAATTTGCAACAGCAACTATCCCAGAAATAACTGTACCTGCAGTCAAAGAAACAGCAGAGGAAAAAGAACATCGCGAAGGTGCTTTGTTATTCAGGTCTCTTGAAAAATTCAAACTACCTTCAGATTTTGAGGAAAAAATAGTTAGATGGACCTTAGAAATTAATCATGATGAAATAAATTCAAACAACGCAAGCAGGATCATACGCCAAACAGCTGAATTAGCCCAAGCACACACTTTAGTAAATTTAACTCACGAAGGATTTACTGTTGATGCCGATAAAAATCTTAAATTACCCAAAAATCTTTCAGAACGGCTAAATAATTCTGATGTTAAAAAATTAATAATTGATCTTAATTATTTATTAAAAATAACAAGAGAAGGAACACCTTTAGACGGCCAAGATTTGGAATATGAGTTAGTTGAGAACAATGAAAATAAAAACAGAAACAACTCAACTTCAATCGAAGCACAATCAGGATTAGAGCAAATAATTCGTCAGAGTTTAACCAAAATAGGACTTAGCACGGAGGGAGTTAACACTGCCACAGATGCGCTTATTTTGGATGAATTTAAAAACAATCCAAACAACGCTAGTAACGTGCAAAATTTTGAAAAGATTGTTCAAAAAGTTATTACTCGAATCGAAAAAGAAAAAGGCTTTACTATCAATGATCGAGGTGAAATAGTGTTATTATCTTTAATCGATAAATTAAATTTCTTTACCAAGAAGAAGAAAGCTGAAGTCATTAGTAATTCAAGTTGGTACAAAATTTTAGGTAATTTACAAAGACTGCGCAATGAATTACACGATAAAGTGCAGAGTATCATGCCAATAGTTCCAAAACAACATGCTCAAGTAACCCCTGCAAAATTAATCATTGGAACGGCTATTGGTTTAGGCGCATCCGCAGTTGGAGCACACGCACTAGCAAAAGAAAAAATTGAAGGATTAAATGAGCATACCGAATCTACGATTTCATACACACCCACTTCAAATAAAGTTACAGAATCGAAACGAGACAATACTTTCGTTGAAAGAGGTAACATAATTACTCCTCAACTAGAGACTAAAAGTAACCAAGCCGCGCTCCAAGACGAAGAAGATTTCAGCAAATTACAAAAACGCCGGTCGATTAACATTGGATACCAAACATCATCAGAGGAGCCAACAGACGACAAAGCTTTGGTAACCGAGACAACGCCTAAACCAGAACAAGTCACATCAGCAAAATCTGTAGATTCACGATTCAAAAGCACAAACTTTAGAAAACCTACTTCACTAAATCGGAGAACAGCATCAAATCCAAAAATTAATCCTTTTGAATATCAAGACCCTGGTAGTAAAAAAGAACTTGAATCCTTACCAAAACTTACACGCCCAACTGATTTAGGCAAAACCAGCCCTCGCACTTTTTATCCAGCGAGCCAACCTGTAGAATTTGACCCAAACAAAGCACCGGTTTTACAAGACCGCGATCGTACCAATGACGAAAATTTAAATACACCCCCAATTGAAAACTTAACAATCAAAGGTCCAGAGAGAAAAAATAAATTTTCACTTAGTTTAAAAGATGAAAATGCTAAACCAGAACCAACTTCCGCAGAACGTTTAGAAGCTGCCCAAGATAAAGTGGCACGTGCGCTAGGTATTCCAGAAGAAACAATCAAACAGGCAAAAAAATATAGTCGTGAAACCAAAATTAAATTAGACACCAAGTCAGTCGAAATTCCTCAGAAAGATGACGAGGAAGACATTTTTGTGGAGCCAACTCCTGACACATCAACCATGCGTGCTCCGACCAGCCCCGAGGCACCAGAAACACCATTTAAAAAATCAGAGCGAACACAAAAAGCAGTGGATGAAAGATTAAAAGGAGAATTAAAATCTGAATCTAGAAACGAAACTTCTAAGGATAAGAGCGATGGAAACATGGATATAAGTAACGGAGTAAAATTAAAACAGGTCGAATTACCAAAAGGCAAAGAAAAAGATAGAGATTCTGAACCAGAACTTCCGATTTTTGATAAAGCTGTGGAAGCTGGAGAACGAATGTTATATACGGGTAGTCAAATTGCCAATCTTAAAACCAATCGTAAACGAGTCAAAGAAATAACAATTGACAAAGGAGAAGTTTTCCATGATACACTTTGGAACAAAGAACAAGCAATCAAACAAGCACAATTTGATACAGATTTTGATGTTTTTTCCAAGATTCATAAACAAGCTATCTTACAAGGAGAAGCCCTTATTGAAGACTTACAAACTAAACGTCAAACTGCAAAATCAAAATTAGAGAAAAATGAATTAACATCTCTTATTAAAACAATTAGTTCAAAGGTGGATAGTTTAATAACACTAGCATCAGAAACTAAAGAAAGTTTAACTACTTCAATCACTATTGAAGAACAGAATAAAAGATTTGAAGCCAAAAGAAATAAACAAAAAAATCCAACAAACGTGACCCCAAATGTACATACTACCAAAACCCTTACTTCAGTTGAAGCAGTCAAGGATATTCAATTAAGACCAGATCAATTAACTCCATCACCCGTTCTTAAAAGCACCAAAAGCAGTCAGTCTGTTTCACAAAGAAACAGTACGATTATCATAGAGCCAAAAATCGGTACAGTAAAACGATTCACAGATCGATTTAAAGGCAGGGGTAAAAAAGATGACACAGAAGAACCGCCACTTAAAAAAGTTGCTTAAACTAAAACCGCTCTTGATTCTCAAGAGCGGTTTTAAAATTGGCTAATTATCACTTCGACACAAGCCAAAATCTCGTGATTATAATTTTACTTCACTATCACGAGTTTTAATCTGTCTCATTATTTCTTCGACAAATTTTTCCGCCGAAATAGCCACCGGTGTTTCACTACCACGCACCCGCACACTCAGTTCTTCACCAGCCAATTCACGATCACCCAGTACAATAATGTACGGCACTTTCATGGCTGCGGCATTACGTACTTTTTTACCAATGGTTTCGTTGGCCGCGTCCACTTCCACGCGCATTCCCAAAGCGCGCCACTTGATCGCTAATTCTTCGGCACCCGGCGCGTGCTTCTCACCGGAAACGGGCGCTAACAGCACCTGTACAGGCGCAAGCCAAGTTGGGAAGCTTCCAGCCGTGTGTTCAATATAAACACTCATAAAGCGCTCCAGTGAGCCCAAGAGGGCCTTGTGGATCATGACTGGACGTTGTTTGGTGCCATCTTCAGCCGTATATTCCAAACCAAACCGTTCTGGCTGCACAAAGTCCAATTGTTCAGTGGCCAATTGCCATTCCCGACCAATCGCATCAGTAGCCATAATATCAATTTTTGGTCCGTAAAAAGCGGCTTCACCTAAACCAATAAAATAATCCAAGCCCAATTCTTTGGCCACATTTTCGATAGTAGTTTGCGCTTTATTCCACAAGGCCGGATCACCAAGATATTTATCTGATTCATCACGGAAACTTAACCGTGCCCGCCATTTTAAACCAAACACATCATACATGGTTTTAATCATTTGCATGATGGCTTTAAATTCGGCTTCAATTTGGTCAATGCGGCAAAACACGTGCGCATCATCTTGAGTCGCAGCTCGTACGCGTGATAATCCATGTAATTCCCCCGCTTTTTCATCGCGATATACCACGGTATTTTCCATGTACCGAATTGGCAAATCACGATATGAACGTCCACGACTGGCAAAAATCTGAGTATGATGTGGACAATTCATTGGTTTCATCATGAACTCACTATCACTTTCCACACTACTCACGTTGAACCGTTCTGGATACTTATCATAATGTCCAGAAGTTTTGTACAAATCTACTTTGGTAATATGCGGAATCGCCACGCGTTGGTAACCGGCGGCTTTTTGCAATTCCTGACTATAGCCACCCAGTTCATCACGAATAATAGTGCCGCGCGGCGTAAAGAGTGGTAGACCCGGCCCAACTAATTCTGAGAAAACAAATAAATCTAATTCTTGACCAAGTTTGCGATGGTCACGTTTTTTGGCTTCTTCAATCTGCAACAAATACGCAGCTAATTCTTCTTTAGTAAAAAAAGCTGTCCCGTAAATGCGGGTAAGCATTTTATTTTTTTCATTACCCCGCCAATACGCACCCGCGACACTCAGTAATTTAAAATTTTTCAATTCTTTACTTGGATTTTCGGTATGGCCGCCGCGACACAGATCAGTAAAAGCACCAGAAGTATAAAAAGTAAGCTGAGAACCTTCACCCGCAAATTCATTAATTAATTCTTGTTTATACTCATTGGTTTTAAACACTTCCAAAGCTTCTGCTTTAGAAACTTCTTGGCGAGAAAATTCAGTCCAACTTTTAACCAATTCGCGCATTTTGTTTTCAATGGCCGTTAGGTCATGGTCGGTAATTTTGAGATTATCAAAATCATAATAAAACCCAGTGTCAATTGGCGGACCAAGTGTCCGTTTGGCTTCTGGATAAATCGCTTCTACAGCCGCAGCCAACAAGTGGGCAGCTGAGTGACGCAACTGTGATAACTGTTCATTTTCCATACGATTTGTCGAAATCGTGCCGCGCAACGACGTTTGAAGCGCGGCCGCTTAAATAAAAAGACCCCGACACCAATCCCCTTTTGAGGAAATAGTGCCGGGGTCAATAAAGACTTATTGACGGTTCCACCCGTGCTTTTGCTTGGATAAATTTGTATGCACTCCAGGGTTGGTAGGCCTGTACAAATGTGCATCTACACCTTAATCTAATTTATCGTTTCTGTCAAATTACATTGACAATGACAATGGATATCCAACAACTGGATATGTGTCTGTCTGATTATAGGCTGCTACATTTTCACTTCCGCCAACTGGTGTGTAGTGATAGAAAATACCGCCACCACTCCAAAATGGTTTTTTAGGATCAGACGATGGGAAAGTGCCAGTGGTACCAGCAATTTTACCTGATACAGTAACCGCTCCACTCATTTTACCAGTGAAACTATTTGTTGTGTTGGCAACTACCATAAACCGTCGAGATGAACCAACAGGTACAGTTAAAGAATCAAGCGCACCATTTACATCATTGTTCTTATCAAAAGTTACGTAGATATTTCCAATCGCGCAGGTACCATATCCTGATATAACCATACTACCCATTTGAGCACCACCTGTTTTTGGTGACACCAAACAACCAGAAGCAACAGCCAATTGTGGACCAAGTTGACCATTACCAGTCACTTCATGTAAGGCAAATTTAGTGATTGAACCAGTCGAAGAAGAGTATCCAGAATTATTCATTCCATTAACAGAAATATTTACCAACATTTTAGAGAGTCGTAATTCACGATCACCAGTACCATTCACTAAAAATGCAAATACTTTTGCCTCTGGACTTTTTTCTAGTTTGGCTCCAAAACCAAAGGTTTGTGGGTACACCACCGGTACTGCGTTATGATACAAATGTAGAGAGCTCAAAACAGCGGCACCATAACTTGCAACACCAAATCTAATACTTTTGGTTTCCAAATACTTACCCGAATTTACACCCACCGCTTGCCAGCTTTTAGATGCTGCCAAAGTAACACCAAAGCGAACCATGGAATTTTCTTTCATGATTCCAGAACCATTAATCGTACTTTTGAGTGTCAAAACTCGTGGTTGACCTGGTTGAATTACAAAGTTTTTTACATTAAATTCCACGTATCCGTTATCCGTACCACCCACAAACGGCGCAGTGGCCAAGGCTTCGCTGCTATAATTATCGTATAATGAAAGTTGTCCAAACTCACTTGCTGTAGTGCGTACAGAATAATCACCATTAATTACATTAAATCGCACTCGTTGCAATGCTACAGGCTCAAGTTCAGCAGCCACTGTCCATTTTGCCACAGTTACTGGAGTAGATGTAGTTGGAGTCATGATTTTGGATACTGTTTCAAAATCAGTTTTAGCCGCAACTAACAAACGGCCGGTACTTGTTGGTACCACACTTGGAGTTGAGGTAGATGCAGCCAAACTACCAGTTGGAGATTTGGCATACACAGTAATCACCATACTAGACACAACCACAAAAGCCAAAGCAATGGCGACTTTTAGGTCTACAATATTATGGTGGTGACGAATTTCTTGAACTTGTGACTCTGGCATTTCTTCTTGGTGCACTGATTTTACAGTACGACGACGGACCGGTTTGGCGGTTCTGCGGACAGACATACCTCAAAATTAAAATGGTAAATAATTATTCTACTTGGGTTAAAGTGATCTTTACATGGTCAGCCACTTGCGGCACAGTTGTATTCCAAAGTGGTTTGAATTTAAATTCCACACCTTCTACATGATCAAGTGACATTACATATCGGCGCACTTCATCTTCTGATTTCCCAAAGAACACGGTTTTTTGTAAAGTTGCACCATTTGGATCTAAATTTACCGTACCTGTATGAGTAATGCGGAGTGAAAGTGTGCCTTTGGCAGAATCGTATGACTCAAAAGTAATGGTTGGCACTGCTGCTGCGGTTTGCAATACTTCGCTATTATCTACAATTTTCTTATTAAGCATGTCAGCTGCCACACGATTGATATCTTCTACTTTAAAATCTGCCAAAGCCACAGTCGCTCGGCCTTTCATAACAAAACTATCCACCTGATCCCCCACTTTGCTAGTTGAATCAGACGTAAATTGTACTACATATCCCGTGGCAGACGGATTATTAAATTTTTGTTTAGCCATGGTAGTAGCCTGTTCTTTGATTGATTCAGCAAACCCTGCACTCGCGGCTTTAAAATCTTCATCAGTAATAATACCTACTTTGCGTTCCCCTGTGCCTGAAAGATTGGAAGTACTTTTGCCAAATACTTCTTTTTGTCTATCAGCACCTAACCCAGGAATAATAAAATCAGTTGGTGACAAATTACTATCTGCACCTGGTTTATCTGGATACACATCTACAGTCACAGAGCCATTGGCTGGCACTGTGGCGCTGCTACGCATCCGATACAAAACATTTGTGGTAGAAAGTAAGCGAGTCGTTGCAATGAGCGGTTGTGGTTCTGCTGAAGTATTAGTGAGAGTCACAGAACCGCCAGTGGCTGCACCCGCAGTGGTAGTAGTATTCTTTGGAGTAAATGATTTTTCAATAGTAATAATTGTACTAGTCACTGTCCCTGTAATTGCACCTTCTACACTTCCACCCACTGGCAAAACAAATGATACATCAACGGCTTCTGGTTTTGTCACAATAGTTATATCTGCTCGTTTAGCAGACATAAAAGCAATCATGGCCAAAAGCCCAATCGTAAGTACTAAAAAAGTAATAGCCACAGCTTTATAAAAGCGCACTGGTTGTCCGTAACCAGATGGAGTAGCGCGGGTAGTATGAACCATAAACAAAAAAATTATTCAGTTACTCTAAACACTTCTTCGGCAGTGGTAATGCCGTCTAATACTTTTAGTATACCATCTTCTACCATAAAAAGCATACCTTCAGCGCGCGCTGCTGCCGCAATATCTACTTCTGAAACCGTTCCAGCGGATAATAATTTTTCAATCGTGTCAGAAATCACAAATATTTCACAGACAGACACTCGGCCTTTATATCCTACTTTATTACAAGCATCACAACCCACAGCTTTATACATTTGTTTGTTCGCAGCCTCAGCTTTTAATTCTGCAGGTAAATTATTAATAATATTTTCAATCTTTTCTTTGGTTGCAGGGTCATAATCTGCCAAAGCAATTGGGGCACGACATTCTGTACAAAGTTTACGCACCAAACGCTGACCAATCACACAATTTAATGCAGGCGCAAGCAAAAATGGTTTTACGCCCATGGCCAAAAAGCGAGGAATGGCTCCGGCTGCACTATTTGTATGAATTGTTGAAAGTAGTAAGTGACCAGTAAGTGCTGCCTGCACAGCTGTATCCGCAGTTTCTAAGTCACGAATTTCTCCCACCATTACTACATCTGGATCTTGACGGAGAATGGAACGCAAACCTTTGGCAAATGTATAATCTTTAGTATGGTCAATCTGACTTTGATTAACTCCAGCCACGCGATATTCAACCGGGTCTTCGAGCGTAATAATTTTTACCCCTGGTTTATTTAAAATAGTTAGCACTGCGTACAAAGTCGTAGATTTACCAGATCCGGTAGGACCAGTCACAATAATCATGCCATTTGGCCGAGTGATTTCTGTTTTTAAAATTTCTAGTGACCGTCCGCGAATACCCAAATCATCCAAAGTAATTGATTGACCAGTTTGGCGAAGCAAACGCATTACTACACTCTCACCATACACTGTTGGAATGGTAGAAACACGCACATCCACATCGTACGCTTTTAATTTAATGGTAAACCGACCATCTTGCGGTGTATCCATGATATTAATTTTCAAACTGGCATTAAGTTTAAAACGAGAAACTAATTGTTTAGCCGCGGCTTTTGGTAAATTTCCCGCATCATGTAACACACCATCCAAACGAAAACGCACCACCAAACGTTCAGCTTCATTTTCAATATGTACATCTGAGGCATCGAGCTTAAGAGCTGCACCTAAAATTGCCACCACTAAATCTGTGGTCGCGAGATTTGAAATTAATGTTTGAAATGAAGAAAAATCCGTGACATTGGATTGAAAAGTAGCAAGTGCTTCTTCTGTAATTTCAATATCTTTGGTTAAGGCTTTTAATACTGGCAAATTATCATACAAAGCCAAAGTATGTTTAAAACTTTCTTCTGATATTACATACATTTTTCCATCTGCGTGATTGCGATCTTTGGTTGATTCAAATAAATCTTGCACGCCTTCTAACATGGGGTTAACGGTAGCCAAACGGACTTCATCTGGGGTAAGAAAAAAACAAATTGTTTGCAAACTAGTGGCGATATCGCGTGGAATTTGTTTGAGGGCTTCTTGGCCAATGGGAAAATGTTCTAGATTAATATATGGAAAACCTAGGGCCATGGCCCGATCACTAGCTTCGGTTTCATTTCCTTCACGCGCTATCACCGCCATTTTTTGACTGAATTTTTGTCCAGGATCATTAAAATCTGCCTGGCTTTTTTGGGCAGGATCTTTTTTTAATAAATCATTGATTGAACCAAAACCCATATCCTATCTTTTGAGAAGTCGTGAAATTGAACTGCGCATTGCACCCTGATGCATTTTAGCAAACAAATAGGTCCAAATGGAAATAGTCCACACGGTAAATACTGCGCCCACAAACATGATTACGGCTAAAAAGAATCCATAACTAACAATACTAATAATAGTACCGAGCACTGGGATTGGGAGCCATGTTAATAAATATGTGCCTAAAATACTTGGTAATAAAAAGAGATATAACACGGCAAATAATGTAAAGGCTAATAATATCGCATTTAATCCCAATGTTATTAAGCCAGTTTCTAATGAAACTAATGGGTGCTTCCAAAGCAATAACCATGCAGATTTTACACTGGCCCAAAATCCATATTCTTCTACCATTACGTAACCAATGGCATACATGAGCATGATGGATGCAATCATTCCAATAAATAAAGCTGCTATAAATGCAACCCAAAATAATATGGTATGTCCGGCACTTACAGAAATTTTTGCTAGTGCAGTAATGGCCATAGCCGCGGTTGTGGAAATCACAACTTTGCGTAATATATTTAATCCAAATATTTTCCAAAAATGTTTTACACCTGCGTGCCAAGCTGCCCCTTCATTTGGTAGCCGTAATCTAAATGACATGTATTTGGCTGATGCGTACACCAATGCACCCTGACAAACAGTAGCAACAAATACAAAAGTAATTCCTATACCAATGAGCATGAGCGCAAGCCAAAATGCCCAAATCCATTGAGCTGTACCATCAGAAAAACCCGCTTGTAACAAGTGCCAAGAATCTTTGGAAAAAATATCACCGAGTGCTGTCCACCACTCAATTAATGATGGAGTAGATGAGGCAGTCCACAATTTAGTTACTAATTCAAATAAACCAAATTGACCAAGCATCACGGCAAATAACCCAAATGGCCATAAATTATGGTGCGATTTAGTTAAGCGCCAGCTATGCTTAAGCGCATCTCGGTAGGTTGGGTCGGCCATAAAGAAGAAAAAATAACAGGTATGCAAAGAGTATAGCACATTTTTAGCAGAATCGAGAAATAAGGCTAACTGTTGACAAAAAACTCACTTTCTGCTATACTCGCCCGTTGCTCTTTACAATAGTGCTATCCCCCTTTTCTGCCTATAATTCTTGTAGTTAGAAAAGAGGGATGGCATAACCCTCTACTGCGGCTAACCCCGCAAAAAACACAACAACAATGACGCGCAAAATGCCACTGCGCAAGACAAGGGAGAAATCCACAATGTTTCGCAATATTTTGGTCGCTTTCGCGGCCATGTGCCTGGCCATGACGGCCAGTGCACAAGTGAGTGTGACTCCGGCAAAGGTGGTCGTCGAGAAGACGACCTACGCGTGCCGTAGTAACACGGACTGTCGCGTCCGAGTCGGCCTCGCCAACCACTACAAGTCCTGGACTTGCGTGGGATTCACCAAAACCCCATACAAACTCGGACGATGTGAGTTCGAGAAATTCTCCTGCGACGACGGAGACCCAACCACCCTCGATGGGTTCACGGCCGACAAGGACCCGGCGAAGGCCTGCGTCCACACGCCGCCCACGTGCAAGTTCGACAGCGAGTGCGAGGACGGCGACGGCTGCACCGTCGACTACTGCTCGTACTCTGGCCTTTGTGTCAGCTACGAGCGGTGGAACTGCACACCCTGCGACACTGACGATCAGTGCGAGACGCAGGTCCAGACCCAGTGCTCCTACGCCAGCGAGATGTCGTGGACCGAAGGGTGTATGCCCGACGGATACTGCGATCGCGTTTGGACCGAGACTCGGTTCTGCCCGAACGGCTGCGACGACGCGGCGTTCATGTGCCTAGAAGACGCGGATGTGGACTGCCAGGACGGCAACCCATGCACACTCGACACCTTCAACCCCACAACCCAGGAGTGCGAAAACACCTCAACCAACGAAGGCCTCGCGTGCGACGACGGGCTCAACTGCACCTACAACGAGTTCTGCTCGAGCGGGATGTGCGTAGCCGGTGCGAACTACGCCGACACGTTCTGCGCGGACAACAATCCATGCACCGTCGATACCTGTCTCGAAGCCCCCTTCAAATGCTCCAACACGCTCAAGTCGTGCGATGACGGGAACGCCTGTACCAACGACTCCTGCAACGGAGCAACGGGCGGATGCCTCAACACGGCGAAGACCTGCAACGATGGAGCACTCTGCACCATCGACTCGTGCGTCGCGAGCACGGGGGCCTGCGCAAGCACGGCCAAGAACTGCGATGACGGCAATTCCTGTACCACGGATTCGTGCGATTCGGTCACCGGCGACTGCGTCAATGCGGGCAAGACCTGCAACGACAACAACGCCTGTACCACCGACTCGTGCGACGCCAGCGGGGCATGCGTCAATACGACCAAGAGCTGCGACGACGGGAAGCCGTGTACCACGGACTCCTGCGACGGAGCGACGGGCGCCTGCGTAAATGCCGCGAACACCGCGACATGTAACGACGGCAGCGCGTGCACGTCCAACGACGTGTGTGCGAACAAGGTGTGCGGCGGCACGGCGGTCGTGTGCAACGACAACAACGCGTGCACGACCGACTCCTGCAACCCCGCTTCGGGATGCGTCTTCGCGACGATCTCGGGATGCGTCCCGCCGGTTTCATGTTCGCTCTCCAGCAAGACCGCTGGCGCGGGAATTCGTCCTCTGGTCAGCTTCTCTTGTCAGGGCAGATTCACCGACATCGGTCAGTCTTCCGAGTCCACATACACGGGCACGGTCGGCACCGATCTCTACGACCAATCGGCGTCCGGCTTCTACTGCTGGCTCAAGAACCTGAATGGCATCCCCGTCAACTGGGGCGCCATGACAACACAGGCTCAAAAGCTCGCGGCTTGCAAACAAGCGATGGTCGGACTCAACGCCTGTGGCCAGGAGGTCCCCATCTCGGTAACCACCGATGCCTGGGGCGCGTGCGTGGTGTCGTTCAACACGGCGCCGTAACGGTCGGGCAGTAGAGGGTACCGGAGAGATGAACGGATTCGATTGTTCAGACGCGGCGCAACGAGCGCACGTCTGACATCGGGTCGCAACGTTCATCTCTCCGCGGCTCTTCTAATTATAAAAATTGTAGTTAGAAGAGCCTAAAAAACTAGGGATTTACCCTAGTTTTTTATTTGCCTGATTTTCTGGTTGTCTAGTATTTTATGGTATTTTAGCCAAATTTTTGCTTATTTAAGCTAAAATATTGACAAAAGGCCTATTTTCTGCTATACTCTCCGGTTGCTCTTTACAAAAATGCCCTCCCTATTCTACCCATAAATCTTGTGGTTAGAAACAGGAAGGGCATAACCCTTTACTGCAAAACCGTCAGATCAGGTAGCTGGCTGACAAAAACCACCAACGGGCGCATTTCATAGCGTCCATATCGAGGAGAGTTCCCATGCGTTTTCTTTTCCTTTGTCTCGTTCTCGTTGCCTGTCACGAAGCTGATCCCACGACTGTCGCAACCAATAACGTCCAGTCTTCGGACAGCACCGACTCGACGGACGGGTTCGACCCGACCGACGCAACCGATGCGATCGACTACACGGACGGCTCCGACGCGACGGACAGCGTGGACTCGGACGAGACCACGGATTCCACCGACGGCAGCAATGCCACGGACGGGACCGCGGTCACCGATTCGACGGACTCGACGGACACCACTGACGGCACGGACGGGCCCGTCGCAAGCGAGGAGGTCGACACGACCGACTCCACGGACATGACCGACTCGTCCTACGGCAGTGATGCCACGGACTCAACCGAAGGTGACGTCAAGTGCACGACGAACGAGCAGTGTGAGGACGGCAACGGCTGCAACATCGACATGTGCAACTGGGCCGGCTTCTGCCAGCACACGTCGTTGGGCATCTGCAATGACAACGATTGGTGCACAAAGGACAGCTGCTTCGGTGACGGCGAATGCGTCTACGAGGCCGATCCCGACAACGCCGAGTGCAAGGCACTCTGTGATGACGGGAATCCGTGCACCAACGACAACGCCTGGAGCAGCCCTGGCACTGGCGGGTGTAGCAACCTCCCGATCATCTGCAACGACGGTGACTGGGGCACGGATGACGTCTGCGACTCCGATATCGGCAAATGCGTTTTCACCGAGCTCCTGGTCTGTGTCCCCTCGTTCTATACGCAGACCCACGTCACCCTGACCAACGTCTCGGACGAGGCACAGATCATCGAGATCCAGTGCAGCAGCGGAATCAACAACCCGTTCCCCCCGAAGACTTCACAACTCTTCGCGGTCGGCGGGACATTCGTCTACGAGAACGTCACCGGCTGCTGGTTCGAAATCTGGGGTACGGACTGGGAGAATCTCTCGGGCTTCGAAAAGGAGACGATCGCGAACGAGCGATTCCAGGCCCGGAACGGGTGCGACTACGCAGTGCCGCTCGTCCTCACGGGCAGCGGCGAGGACGTCGTGATCGCGTTCGACGCACAACCGCCGCAGTAAAGGGTTTCGGAGAGATGAACGGATTCGACTGTTCAGATTTCAGCGCTTCGCGCGCTGGTCTGACATCGGGTCGCAACGTTCATCTCTCCGCGGCTCCTGTGATTATAATTATTTGTAATCAAAGGAGCTGTATTTGTTAACATGTTATTCACATAATTTTATATATTGTGTGATTTTTTATTTTTAAAATAATTATTTTTTCTAAATTTAGCGAAAATATTTTACATTGACTGAGCACGTTTTTTGTGATAATATTCACATATTATATGAAAAAAATTGTTGCAAAATCTAAATCTAAAAAAAGAGCCCAGAAAAAACCTGCTGGTACTGATTTTGATGCGCTTATTAAATCTGTTTGGAAAATTCACAAAACTTTTGGTTATAAATTTACTGAAGAAAATCTAGCTAAAGCTCGTAAATCTCTTTGGGGTTAAGTGAATTATCTTCTTGGGTGGAAAGGAAAATATATGTCATTTGGAATTTTAGTTGATACTAATGTTATTATTGATGTTCTCAAAAAAGGTCCAGCACTTTTATTTGAATTACAAAAAGAGACTAACTGGTTAGGTGTATCTACTGTTAGTATTTGCGAATTATATGCCATGCCTGGAATGTCTGATTCTGAGGAAAAAGATTTGAAAGCTACTATCGAATGTTTTAAAGTAATTTCCTTTGACCATGCAATTAGTGAAAAAGCTGGGCTACTAGCCAGAACTAGGCCAAATCGACGTAAACGAGCCGATCTGATGATTGCTGCCACTGCGCTCAATCTTAATTATGATTTAATGACTTTTAATACCAAGGATTTTTCTGGTATTCCCAATTTAAAAATCCTAGAAAAAGAAAAACTAGGATTGTAGTCCTAGTTTCCCAAACAAATATTTTCTTTAACCAACAATATCCACCGCTGGACCAGCATCTTCTGCTTTTTTGGCAGGGCCACCCATGACCGCGGCAAATTCTTCTTGTTCTACAGTTTCTTTTTCCAAAAGTACTTGGACTAATTTGTCGAGTTCAGCGCGGTGCTTAGTAAGCACCTCGGTAGCACGCACTTTGGCTTCTTCAAGCAAACGATTAATTTCTGAATCAATTAGTTCTGCGGTTTTATCTGAGTAATTTTTCTTACTATGAATTTCTTCGGCCAAGAAAATTAAACCTTCATTATCTCCATATTGGCGAGGACCAAGTTTGTCACTCATACCATATTGCATAATCATGGCCGTGGCAGTAGAAGTGGCTTTTTTCAAATCACTTGATGGACCAGTGGTTAATTGATTAGTTCCATAAATCATTTGTTCAGCTACATAACCACCAAGCATCATGGCCAAATCATCGCGGAATTTAGCAAGTGTACGATAGTGTGTATCAGTTTGCGGCATGCTGAGCGTGTAACCACCAGCCATACCACGACCAATAATCGAAACTTTGCGCACAGGATCTGAATGTTCCAAAAAGTGTCCTACCAACGCATGACCACCTTCATGATACGCAGTCATTTCTTTATCTTTTTTAGTCATTACTCGTGAACGCTTTTCTGGTCCAAGCAATACTTTTTCAATACTTTGCAAAATATCATCCTGCCCAATTTCATTACGACCATCACGAACAACTTTAATGGCGGCTTCATTTAAAAGATTATCCAAATCTGCACCCGCAAAACCTGGAGTACGTTCAGCTACTTGGCGAAGTGAAACAGAAGCGGCCAAAGGTTTGCCAATAGCATGCACTTTTAAAATTGCCTCACGATCTTCAATATCTGGCATGTCAATAACCACCCGACGATCAAAACGACCTGGGCGGAGTAAGGCTGGGTCAAGAACATCAGGACGATTGGTAGCACCCACAATAATTACTCCAGAGTTTGGCTCAAACCCATCCATTTCTACTAAGATTTGATTGAGTGTTTGTTCGCGTTCATCATGAGAACCACCCAGACCAGAACCACGCTTACGTCCCACGGCATCAATTTCATCAATAAAGATAATAGCCGGCGCTTCTTTTTTGGCTTTCTGAAATAAGTCACGAACACGACTAGCACCCACACCCACAAACATTTCCACAAATTCAGAACCGCTCATGTGGAAAAATGGTACACCAGCTTCACCAGCCACAGCTTTGGCAAGCAATGTTTTACCAGTACCAGGTGAACCCATCAAGAGAACACCACGTGGAATTTTAGCACCAACCGCTGCAAACTTTTTTGGGTCTTTGAGAAAATCAACCACTTCCATGAGTTCATTTTTGGCTTCAATAGCACCAGCCACATCGGCAAAAGTTTTTTTACCGTTTTTTTCATCTGGTTTTACTTGTTTGGCAGTGCTTTGACCAAACATCATGGCCCGATTATTTACGCCCTGTAATTGGCGACTAACAAAATACAATACAGCCATGAGTAATGCGGCCAATAATATATAAGGGAATAAAACCGCGGCCCAATATTTAAAACCGCTTTCATCTTTAACTTGAATATCAAGAGTACGGAGTTTGGCTTGGTCAACTCCCAAATTATCCATTAATTCAGAAAAAGATTGATTCAATTCTTTTTTAATTTCGAGCGGTCTTGCCTTTTCGTCCTTAAGAGTCACCGCAATAGTATCTCCACTTACTTCTACAATCTTTACTTGGTCATTATTAATTTCAGTAACCAAACGATTTACACCAACGACTTCTGGTTTAGTTTGGGCAAAACTAATCACATTGAAAATTGCACCAGCGACAAACAACACAAGGATGATAACAGCAAAGTTTTTTAGTAAATTTTTCATATAAAAAAATAGCGTATAGTTGATGTACTATACGCTATTTCACGGTTTAAATCAAGCTTTACGCTGCGGCTTCTTCTGAAACTTCAGCTTTTTCTTCCTTAGAATCTTCTTTACCATCGCCCTTACTCTTACGAGTACGCTTGGCACCAGCTACGCCTTCAAGTTTAAGACCAAGGCGGTGTTCGGCCGGTTCCATGGAAATAATTTCAAAGTTCTTAGGTTCACCAAGTGGGAAAGTTTCAAGGAATTTCTTTGGATCAGAAACTGGCTTATCAGACAAGTCTGAGATATGAGCCAAACCATGGATTTGGTCATCAAGTTTAACCATAAGACCAAAAGGTTCAACCTTGTGAACGATACCAGATACAATTTGGCCAACAGCATAACGATCTTTTACAGCTTTCCAAGGATCGTCAACCAAACGCTTGAGTGAAAGGTAAATTTTTGATTTATTAAGATCAATAATTTGAGCTTTAACTTCATCACCAACTTTAAGGATATCCTTAGGGTGGTCAATGCGTTGCCACACGATTTCAGAAATATGCACCAAACCTTCAAGGCCTTCACCAAATTTCATGAATGCACCAAATGGAGTAAGAGCAGAGATCGTACCAGAAACTGAATCACCAACTTTGTAAAGGTCGAGAATAGATTTCTGTTCATTTTCCCAAAGAGTTTTTTCAGACAAAATCAATTTTTCTTCTTCTGGGTTTACATCAAATACTTGAACAGTAAGGTCTTTACCAATAAATTGGCGGAGGTGATCCAAGATACGATTCTTATCACCACCTGGAACGCGTGGGTAATGATCTGGGTTAAGTTGTGAAACTGGCAAGAAACCAGACACACCTTCTACAGTGAGCATTAAACCACCTTTATTAGCAGAAACAACTTTAGCCATGAGTGAAGTATTACCTTTCTTGAGTTCAGCCATCCGTTCCCACACCATTTGGTGGCCAGCAACGCGGAATGAAAGTTCAAGTTCACCATATTCATTTTCACCACCAACAACAGTGGCTTCTACATCATCACCAACTTTTACATCACCAAATTGTTTTGATTCAGCAAAGAGTTCATCTCCACGAACCACACCAACCATGATGCCAGCGATATCAATACGAACTTCGCCGCGGTCAATGGAAATTACTTTACCTTTAACAAGATCACCATTACCTGGAATCTTACTAAAAAAATCTTTTAACAAATCACCAAAATTTGATGTACTTGTGTCTTGTGCCATATATCTTCTCCTTTTAGCCTGAGCCGAAGGCCCAAGCGGCTCCCTTTTGGGGAGACAAAATTAAATAAAGTGGGCTAAATATAGCACAATTGTTTTATTTTGGCAAGGGTGATAAAATGAGGGCATGTTTTGAATCTAAATATAAATATGCATATTTCCTGGCTCGGCGGGACCACAGTAAAAATCGTGGCCAAACCCTTTGATGAAGAAGTAGTAATTGTGATTGATCCTTATAAACCAGCTGAAGGAACTGCTCCACGCAGTTTATCACCTCAGGTGGCCCTTTTTACCCGTGGATCCGGCGATTCTATTACCCTTTCAGGTGAACCTTTTATCCTAGACACTCCAGGCGAATGTGATATTAAGGGGGTATTGATTACTTCTGTGGCTGGGGCCGAAGGACAAACCATGATTCGCCTTGATGCTGAAGGTGTAAGCTTGGCCCACCTTGGCTTAGTAAATAAGTCCTTAAACCAGAAACAACGAGAGGTTTTATCAGACGTAGACGTGCTTTTTGTCCCAGTAGGCGGTGTTAATACCTATGATGCAGAAGACGCAGTCAAAGCTGTAAATGAATTAGAAGCTCGGGTAATCATCCCGATTGCCCACCAAAGTGATAATGACCCTAAAGCTGCACCGGTAGCTCAGTTTTGTAAAGCCATGGGTGTCCCTGCCAAAGATGGCGCAGAAACCAAAGTAATTATTAAGAAAAAAGATCTCCCTACTGAAGATACTAGTGTTATTGTCTTGGCTAAAGAATAAATTTGAATCTATGCCGGCCAAAAAACGTGGTCACATCCATACTGAAACTCCGTTTGATGCGCAAACAGTTGCAGCGATTACCCGTGATATTCCCGGCCTCTTAGCCAAAGAAGGTTATTTTGACCATAAACCTAGGACTGTTGATCCTGCCCAGGTAAAAGCTGTACAAAAGCAGGTAAAAGAAATTCACACTGACATGTTTAGTCATGCGTACGAGGATGTACAAATTTCAGAAACAAAAACCGAGGCAGAACTTCGTACTGTTCCCAAACCAGTGCCTCGCGGCAATCGTTTGAAACTCTTATATATAGTAATGGGTTTCACAGTAGCAATTGTATCAATTTGGATTTTCAATGCACGAAGTTTAGTCTCAGGCCTATGGTCTAACACCACTACAGAGAATGAAATTCTTGACCAAGGTGCGGCGGATTTTAACTCAGTGCTTGAAACTATTAAGAATAATGATAGAATAGTGCGAGAAAAACTTGAGGCAGGTGATGCCGCAGACCCAGTTGATCCATTTACCCAAGCACAAGTTGAAGAAGCCCTTAGAGAAGCAGTTCAACCTAAAAAAAATCCCTAACGCTGTATGAAAAAAACCGATAGCCAAGACAAATTGTTTGTAGATAATATTGGTAAAGTTGAACCAATTAATTTGGTTGACGAAATGCGAACCTCATATTTGGATTATGCCATGAGCGTTATTGTCTCTCGTGCTTTACCAGATGTTCGCGATGGTTTAAAACCAGTACACCGTCGTATTTTGTACGCCATGTGGCATATTGGCCTTAAGCATACTTCTAAATTTCGTAAATCGGCGCACGTAGTTGGTGAAGTGATGGCCAAATACCATCCTCATGGTGACAGAGCAATTTATGATTCCATGGTTCGTATGGCGCAAGACTTTAATATGCGCCACCAATTAGTTTTTGGACAAGGAAACTTTGGTTCCATGGACGGAGATTCAGCTGCGGCCATGCGTTATACTGAAGCCAAATTACATGCTGTGGCCGAAGAATTACTTTTTGATATTGAAAAAAATACTGTTGATTTTACACCTACTTACGATGGCTCACACAAGGAACCACGCGTATTACCAAGTAAGCTTCCAAATCTTTTGCTCAACGGTAGCATGGGTATTGCGGTGGGCATGGCCACTAATATTCCGCCACATAATTTAGGCGAACTTTGTGATGCGATTACACATTTAATTGGTGACTCCAAAGCTACCGTTGATGACCTGATGCAATACGTGCAAGGTCCGGATTTTCCAACTGGCGGTATTATTTATAACAAACAAGATATTGCGGCTGCGTATGCCACTGGTCGCGGCGGTATTGTAGTGCGCGCCAAAACTGAAATTCAAGAAGGTAAAAATGATCAATTTAAAATTATTGTTACTGAAGTTCCATACCAAGTAAATAAATCCGCACTTTTGGAAAAGATTGCGGAATTAGTACAAGAAAAGAAATTAGAAGGCATCCGAGATTTGCGCGATGAATCAAATAAAGATGGCGTGCGCATTGTGATTGAACTGAAAAAAGATTCATATCCGAAAAAAGTTTTGAATCGGTTATTCCAAATGACTGATTTGCAAACCACTTTTCACTTGAACATGCTTGCATTGGTAGACGGCATTGAACCACATGTTTTAAATCTTAAAACTATTCTTGAAGAATATATTAAGCATCGCCAAGTAGTGATTCGTCGTCGTACTGCTTTTGATTTAGCCAAAGCTGAAGAACGCGCGCATATTTTGGAAGGTTTAAAAATGGCTTTGGATAAAATTGATCAAGTTATCAATACTATTCGAGCATCCAAAGATAAAGATGAGGCCAAAGAAAACCTCATGAAAAAATTTGGCTTTTCTGATCGTCAAACCGTGGCGATTTTGGAAATGCGCTTGCAACAATTAGCAAACCTGGAACGCAAGAAAATTGAAGATGAATTAGCTGAAAAAATGGCTCTTATTAAAGAACTCAAAGCTATTTTGGAAAGTGAAAAAAGAATTTTGGGAATTGTAAAAGATGAAGTGGCTGGCATTAAAAAAGATTATGCCGATGAACGCCGCACACAAATTGTGGCTCATGGTGTCAAAGAATTTAGTATTGAAGATTTGGTACCAAATGAACCAACTATTATCATGGGTACTAAAGATGGATATATTAAACGCATGCCAGTAGATACTTTCCGTACACAAAGTCGTGGGGGTAAAGGTGTAATTGGTTTAACCACCAAAGAAGAAGACGTGATTGAACATTTGATTTCCACCAATACTCATGACAATCTCCTCTTCTTTACCAATCGCGGCCGCGTGTTCCAACTCCGCGCCTATGATATTCCTGTGGCTTCTCGCACTGCCAAAGGCCAAGCCTTGGTAAACTTCTTACAACTTGCACCAAATGAAAATGTTTCTTCTATCCTTTCCATGGCAGACATGAGCCAATATAAATATTTGGTCATGGTAACCAATAAAGGTACGATTAAAAAATCTGAAATTGAGGATTTCAAAAACGTACGCCGTTCTGGTTTGATCGCGCTTAAATTACACTCCGATGACATGCTTGAATGGGTGCGCCCTTCTGGTGGTAAAGATGATATTATTATTGCCACTTCACAGGGTCAAGCGATTCGATTTAATGAATCAGATATTCGCGCCATGGGCCGCACCGCGGCTGGTGTGCGTGGTATGCGTCTTAAATCTACTGATTCAGTAATTGGCATGGATGTAGTTTCTCCAGAATTAGTTAAGAAAAAAGTTTTAGAATTATTGGTAATTTCTGAAAATGGTTTGGGTAAACGCACCGAAATTAGTGAATACAAAGTGCAAGGTCGCGGCGGCAGTGGTATAAAGACCATGAACATTACTGATAAAACTGGCAAATTAATTAGTGCTAAAATTATTAATAATGCTGAGGATCAAGACTTGCTTCTCATTTCAATGAAAGGTCAAGTCGTTCGCACCCCACTCAAAACAATTTCTTCACTTGGTCGCGCCACCCAAGGCGTACGCGTAATGCGCTTTAAAGCCGAAGGCGATACTGTGGTGAATATCGCCCTACTCTTGGCCGGTCAAGAAAGTCCAGATGAATTACCAGAAGAATTAGTGTAGAAAACATAAATAAAAAACGGCCCATGCACGGGTCGTTTTTTATTTAAAATTTATTTACTCAATAATCTGAGTGCTTCTCGTAAAAGTCCTTCACTATTTTTTCCAGTTGCATCCAAACTCTGCACAGCATCACGCGCTTCGGCCTGTGAATAGCCCATTGCCACTAAACCTTCAACAACCTCACCAAGTGGGCCTGAATCAACTGCGTCAACAAGTGATTCTCCAGAATTTCCACGCACAGTAAATTTATTTTTTAATTCCACCACCAAACGCTCTGCGGTTTTTTTACCCATGCCTTGCACAGCGGTGAGATACTTTACGTCTCCACGCGCAATTGCACTTTGAATATTGGTAATTTCACCAAGTGATAAAATATTCAGCGCGCTTTTTGGACCAATTCCGGAAACGCTTAACAGAATTTTAAAAAAATCTCGTGCGGCCGTAGTTTTAAAACCAAACAACTCCTGAGCCGAATCAGACACTTTTAAATAAGTAAACACACGTAATTTTTCACCAAGAACAACCGACAGTGCGTCAGCCGCCGTCATGGTAACGTCATAACCAACTCCGCCTGAAGTTTCAACCAAGACACTAGTTGTGGTTTTTTCAACAACTACTCCAGACAGGAGAGCAATCATAATTATTTTTTGGAAGATTTTTTAGACCCGGATTTATTGGCTTTTTTTACGCGACTCACTCGAATCAATCCGCCAGCAGGCACAATTTCAATTCCCTGTTTTTCTAATTCATCCAAGAATAAGTTCATGCCCAAAGAATCAGATGGCATATGCCCAGCCACCACAATATTCATCATATTCTGATTAGCTGTTTTAAATGAATCATCTGGCATATGCATGCTAACCAACGTGCTAATACCTGAACGAGAAAATTCTTCATACACCCTACTTGAAGGATTGGTACCACCAGTCATTTCTAAAACATATTTACCTACGCGATGTTTTGGTGAGCCTGCAAATAATTTTGGTCCAAAACCCATGCTCCGAGCATGTTGATATTCAGGTAAATCATAGAGCGCGCTCAAAATATCCTTAACTGTTTCAGGTTTGCGCTCAGCTAAATATTCACGCATGAATTTATCTACTAAATTATCAGTAATGGTATGAGTAATCGCAAAGTTAATATTGAGCAAACGCGCAATATCCACTGCTTTATAATGATTAACTGAATGTACCCAGCGACCAATTTCAGTTACTCGTTCTTCCATGGTTTTTTCTGCCAAATGTACAGGTACTCCATAACTAGTAAATACATCCACGCCCATAGTCATTACTTCAGGTAAACGAGCCCTGGCCTTACCAATTGGATGATGAGCAATCATCAGGTCCACTCCCCGGCCCTGTCTGTCCATTTCATTGGCCAATAATATTTCTGGTTCAGTTAGGTCAATACCAGCCATAACCCGTTTTACTTCTTTTTTACCGTTATCAAACAACACCGCGCTATCCATGTATGGGTTAGAAAGCCGTTCGGTGTCGTACACTTCCCGGTCTTTGAGAGAAAGCTCTTCATAATCTCGACCCATTTGAGTAAGATATTTTTTTACCCCTTTTTCACCTCTTGGATCAGCAGCAATCCCCATTTTAAGACCAAGATTGAAAATTTGTGCAACATTCATAGAATGAAAATTAATATTTATTTGTAGGAATTGTACTAGACTTTACACTGGACTGTAAAGCCTCAAAATAATCGCAGATTGACAGCCCCCAGGACCAGCAGTATACTAAATTATCATCATATATGATGCCCCCAACTGATCCAGAGAATCCAAATATTTTATTTAAACAAAGCCAAATTTCACCCTCAGGGTAAAAGCTATTTTAGGATAGCTTTTTTTATTTAATATCAATATGTCTAACAAACCTGCCAATGATTTGCCGTATAAGGGGAAAACAATTTGCGTAGTAAACACTGGAAGTCAGAAGAAAAAATTTGTTTTGCAGCGCCTTAAAAAAATTGGTTTTACCACAGTAGTGATTAATAGTGAGAAAAATTGGGCCGATCCTTATGTTGATCACTGGATTATTGCTAACACAGCCAATCACACTGAATCTATTACTGCTTTCCGTAATTTTGTTAAATCACACCCTTCGGTTCACATTGATGGTGTCATGACTGTTTGGGAAGACGATGTTTTACTTACTTCCAAAATTGTAGAGCAATTTGGTTTTATTGGTATTCCTTACTCCATTGCCAAAGGCATTCGGAATAAATTTGCATTTCGAGAATTTTGTAATAATGTTGGCCTACCTACTCCAAAACATTATTTAATCAAAACAGATCGTGATATTGCGCATGTTTTGAAAAATTTTAAATTCCCCTTGGTGGTTAAACCAGCTTTTGGTGCTAGCAGCGCGTATGTTACAAAAGTAGACCAACCAAAAGATTTGGCTGACACAGTAGATTATATTCGTGAGTTAATCAGCTCAGACACTGAATCAGCACTTAACGAAGGGTTTGAACTTTTTGTGGAAGAATATATTGACGGCGATGAAGTAGACGTAGATATATTACTCCAGAATGGCAAAATTAAATTCTATTCAATTGCCGATAACTACGACAAAACCTTTGGTCGATTTTTTTTAGATCGCGGACAAGCCATTCCTTCTAGTTTACCTTCTGAATCTCAAAAAGCTCTCATTGACATGGCCGAAGAAACTTTGGAAAAACTTGGGATTACCGATGCCTGTATTCATTATGAAGCCAAGAGCACAAAAAATGGTCCAGTTCCACTTGAAGTAAACATGCGCTTAGGTGGTGATTATATTTATTCATATATTAAATCAGCCTGGGGCATAGATTTTGTGGAAGAAGGCGCGCGTATTGCGATTGGTGATTACCTTACAAAAATTGAAAAGCCCGAAGAACCGCGTCGTTATGTGGTGGGTTGGGATTTGCAACCACAAGAATCTGGTATCTTAGTTGAATTAGATATTGATCCTTTGCTACATGAGCAAAAGTATTTGGAAGAAATTTATTTATCCAAAGAAATTGGTGATCAGGTTTTGCGGCCGCCAGAAGGGTATGGTAGTTTGGGCTGGATCACAGTTCGTGGCGATAACATGCTTGATGCGCAAGATAATTTACGTGAAGCTCTTAAGTATATTCATTACAAAGTAGCGGCATATGATGAAGAATCTGCGCTTGGTAAAACCAGTCGTAAAAATTCTTTATCTGCGGCCGTGTATAATAAAAAATTGTTGGCACGTAACGCAAAAGTAGAAAAAGTACGGACAGTGTCTTTAGCCAATCAGCGCGAACTGCGCATTGGGATTGCGGCAAATCTACCAAACACACAATCTGGCCGTGCTCATGTAACCGCTGCGCAAGAAATTAATCATTTACTCCAAGCAAAAGGTTACCGCACCACGATTTTTGATTTTAATAATCTGTCACAAACAGTCCTGGCTTTGCAATTGGCAGAAATTGACCTTATGTTCAATGCAGCCATTGGTATTGAAAATAATGAACTTCTCAAACCTCAAGTGGCCGCGATTTTTGAAGCCATGAATATTCCATACACTGGTACCAGCGCGCTAAACCTGGCTTTGTCACGGGATAAAATTCGAGCGAAAAAACTTTTCCGCTTTCACGATATCCCAACCCCAGCCTTTGATTATGCCTACACTATTAATGACTCAATTAATCCTGAGTTGCGGTATCCTCTCTTAGTTAAACCAGCTGACGCAGATCATTCATTTGGTATTTCTCAGACCTCAGTGGTAAAAAATAAAAAAGAATTAGACGCCCAGCTTTCTTATGTAATTGAAAAACTTGGTCACCCTGCTTTAGTAGAAGAATATATTGAAGGTGATGAATATAGTGTTTCAATTTTAGGCAGTGATTATAATGACCTACGAGTATTCCCATTATCACGCGCCAAATTCCCAATTGGCCCAAAAAATAAGTGGAAGATTCTCACTGAGTCAGTAAAAAACAAAGAAGATAGTTTATATTCATCGGCTGCTAAAAATTTAAATCCAAAACTTGAGGCTTTGATTTCAGAAATCGCCATTGATACATATAAAATCATGAAATGTCGTGATTATGGTCGGGTTGAACTGCGCATTGATCGTGAAGGTAATCCTTATGTTTTGGAACTTAATACCAACCCAACCCTTGGCAAAACTTCACCAGTAGTTCGCGCTGCCAAACACACTAACTTAGAGCATATTGACCTATTGGAAGAGATTATAAAACTCGCGATTAACCGTTATAAAAATAATCAATTACAAACCCCGTATTTCCTGTAATATGTCCTTATCTTTTCGCGTGGTTAATGAATTAGTTGAAGCGGAAAAAATATGGCGCGCACTTTGTCCACAAGAAACTATTTTTGATTCCTGGGATTATAGAATGTCATTTAATACATATCAAAAAAATCCCATACATTTTATTGTAGGTGAAAATAGTGGAAAAATAATTGGCGCATGGCCTTTGCAATTGAGCAAAGACGGTAAAGCCTTAGAATTTTTTGGTGGAGATTACATGGAAGATAATCGACTGTTACTTTCACCAGAAACTCAAACCGAGGTGACCGAAGAATTCTACGCACATCTTAAAACCTTGAACCAACCTGTGTATTTACAGTATATTAAAAATACTGACCCAGTTAGTTCTGCGCTTCCACTTAAAGATTATAAATACACTTTACCACTCACAGGGTATAAAACCTATGAGGATTATTTTGCAGATAAATACGCTGATCATGGTGAAACGCGTCGGACTCTTGGTAAAAAAATCCGCCGTTTTGAACAAGAACCACTTAGCCTTGTAAAAAATAACTTGGCTGATCTGGAATTACTTTTTGAGTTTACCAATAAAATGTTTGGTGATAATTCTTCTTTTATCTGTCGCCCATTTCATAAAGAAATTTATCGCTCACATGTAAACTTACCAAATTTTCAGACCGAACTTCTCACCTTTTATCATGGGGACAAAGTTATCGCAGTTTCCTTAGCATTTTTGTATCAAGGATCCTATGCGTATGTAAACACAGGCATTGATCCAGACAGTGAATTAAAGGGTTTTAGCACTTACGCTAATATTAAAAATATTCAAAATGCTATTGACTGTGGAGCAACTACGCTCGATTGCTTTACCGGTGCCTATGGTTGGAAAGATAAATGGTATTTTACCGCCTCTCCACAAAACGTTTTTGTCTATCCAGAAAATTACGCGTATATACCAGAATAAAGTAAGTCCAGTAGACAATAAACATTGTCTAACACAAAACTCAACCAAAGCAAAAGCTTAAACTTTCTGAACTTTAATTGTCACTGCGTATCCTGACACTTCTTTACTTTCCCCTACTACATTTTCAGCAGTAAGACTATTTGCAAGTACGGCACTCAAAATGTCAGATTCATAGTCATATAAGGCTTGTTTTAGTTCTTCTGAGTCTGTGTGATAGAAAATAGAAATGCGATCTTGAATAGTTAGGCCAGAATCTTTTCGCACTTGATTAATGGTACGAATAAATTCACGAGATAAACCTTCTTTTTGCAAAGCTTTGGTAATTTCAGTATTAAGTGAAACAATAAGAGGACCTTCGGTTTTGGTAACAAAATTTTGTCCTTCGGCAGTACCAAGTTTTACTTCTTTAATATTTAATTCTTCAGCCACAATTACGCAAAGTTCTGGAGAAAGGTCAGTACCAGTAAAATAAAATTCACCAAGCACCTGACGGACTTTTACACCGGCCTCGGAACGTAATGATAAGCCCATTTCCACAACGTTACGAACCACTTCCATTTGTTCTAAAACTGTTGAGTTTACTAATTTCTCATTAGGTTCTGGCCACATTTCCAAATGCACACTTTCGGTTGACCCAGAAATTTCCTGATATACTTTTTCCGCAACAAACGGTGTAAATGGTGCCATGACTTTACTGAGGGTCAACAAAACTTCACGGAGTGTTGCCAATGCCGTCGCTTTATCTGCCTCATCTGCACCTTTAAATCGATCACGTGAACGACGCACATACCACGTAGAAAGTTCATCAATAAATTCAGCTACAGGACGAGACGCTTCGGACAAATTATACACTTCCATTTCACGGGTCACGTCAGCAATTAAGTTTTGCAATTTTGCCAAAATCCATTGATCCAAAACATTCTGTGACTCGACTGAAACAACTGGATTTTCCGCAGCAAATAATTTATAGAATTCCACCACATTCCACAGTGTATTCACAACTTTTCCATATGCCTCGCGCACGCCATCTTCGGAAAAGTTTAAACTCTCTGCGTGCATGACTGGTGAAGTTATCAAATAATACCGTAGTGCATCAGCGCCGTATTTTTCCAATAGAACATTTGGATCTGGATAATTTTGTAATTTCTTACTCATTTTTTTACCATCTTCGGCCAGAACAATTCCATTGACAATTACGTTTTTAAAAGCTGGTTTTTCAAATAAACCTGTTGCTAACACATGTAAATAATAAAACCAGGCACGAGTTTGATCTTGGCCTTCAGCAATAAATTCTGCCGGAAAACTGGCTTCAAATTTGGCTTTATTTTCAAATGGATAATGCATTTGCGCGTATGGCATTGAACCAGAATCAAACCAAGTATCAAGCACATCTGGCACGCGTTTCATTGTTCCGCCGCATTTACATTGTACCGTCACCAAATCCACAACATGTTTGTGCAAATCATCAATTTTTTGTCCACTAGCTTCTTCCAATTCTCCGGCTGAACCAAATACACGGAATTCTTTACAACTTTCACATTTCCAGATTGGCATTACAGAGGCCCAAAAACGCTGACGCGAAATTGACCAATCACGCGCACCTCCAAGCCACTGTCCAAACCGACCTTCTTTGATATGTTCAGGCGACCAATTTATTTTTTCAGCCTGCTTTAAAGCCTCATCTTTTACTGCCGCTACTTTTACAAACCATGATGATGTGGCGTAATTTAAAAGCGGAGTATCACAGCGCCAGCAATGTGGATACGAGTGCACCAAATTTTCTTTAGCAAAAAACAAATTATTTTCTTGCAAATATCGCAACACCGCAATATCTGTACCAAGTCGAACTTTATCATCATCGGATTTTGGTTTTACTTCTAGGCCTGCAAAATCAGTTACTTCTGGTTTAAATCGACCGTCCATACCTACATGTTGCACAAAAGGCAAACCAACTTTTTTGCCCAATTCCCAGTCATCTGCACCAAAGGCTGGCGCTTCGTGCGCAATACCGGTGCCACTGTCATCAGTGACAAAATCCGCGGCATATACTTTCCAACCATTCTCTCGATTTTTTAGTGTTTCATCGTTAGCATAATAATCAAAGAGTGGTTCGTAGGCGAGACCGACTAAATCACTGCCAACAAATTCTTTTTCAACTGCAAACTCTTTATTGGCAAATACTTTTTCTACTAATGTTTTGGCAACAACAAAATAATTATCATCAGATTTTACCAATACATAATAAACTTCAGCCCCAACGGCCAACGCCACATTTCCCGGCAAAGTCCATGGTGTAGTGGTCCAAGCAAGAACAAAAGTATTATCAGGTAAATTTAATTTCTTAGACTGCTCATTGTCCTTAACCCTAAACTTCACATACACCGAAATATCTTTGACATCTTTATATCCTTCACTCACTTCTTGTTGCGACAAAGTTGTTTCACAGCGCGGACAAATATGCATGGCGCGATAATCTTCATACACCAAACCTTTATCCCATAATTGTTTAAACACCCACCAGACCGATTCCATGTAATCGCGACTCATGGTTACGTACGCATGCTCCATATCAACCCAGCGACCCAACCGACGCACGGTTTTTTTCCAGTCCTCAACATAACCCAAAACTTTACTGCGGCAACGTTCATTAAATTCAGCCACACCCATGGCTTCAATATCTTTTTTACTTTTACTACCCAATTCTTTTTCTACAATGTTTTCAATTGGCAATCCATGACAATCCCAACCCCAGACACGTTCCACTTTGTATCCACGCATCGTCCAATAGCGCGGTACGGCGTCTTTCATGAGTGAAGCCACAATGTGGCCATAATGTGGAAGTCCAGTCGCAAATGGCGGGCCATCATAAAAAACATAGGGTTTATTATCTGACCGTTCATTTACTGAACGCTCAAAAACTTTATTAGTTTCCCAATATTTTAAAACTTCTTCTTCATTTTGACTGGCATTATATGGCATATACGTTTGAAATTTGAAAACAAAAAAACCACCGCTGTTGAGATCCCAAATGGGAGGTACCATCTCAACTTTGCCAAGTGGCCTTAATTACAGCATGACGGGCTTATCCGAGAGGTTCTATGCGCTTTACACGCAATCTTCCTCTAGCGCTTCCCGACAAGTCGGGAGATTCCTGGTGATAGCAGGTATAACGCTTTTAAAATTGTTGATTAAAATATAATTAAATTTAGCTAAAAAGTCAAATTATTCTGCACTAAATTATTGAATTTTAAGCAATTATATGATAAACATCATCTGGAGGGTCCACATGACCAAAGTACTTCACGCAATCGCGGACTGGTTCCGCAGTCTAATCAGGCGGAAGCCTGATTCATACGGAGAAGAAGGAATCTTCAATGACAATTGGGACGAACCCGCTCCCACTCCGCCGAAGAAGACGGGGCTCACAAACGTGACCGCGAAGCGAAGGCCGCATCGTGCGGAAACAGTTATCTTGCCAGAGACATTCAGCACTCTGGAGAAAAAGACTGGTGGTTCGTCCTCGGTGATCGTTTCTCCTGAAGCGTACGAACCGAACGCCACACCAACACGTCGAGCCAAGACGGTTCATCTCGAAATGAAGACTGATGGTTCCACTCGGTTCGACATGCCGGCTGTAAATAAGTCACCTCCACTCACACCAGAAGACCTGGCTGAGGAAGGTCCCATGACTGGGGTAAGCACGTTCAGTGGGGATACCACTCCCGTTAAGCTTATCATCGAGCGTCGTCGTCCGACACCAGAGGAGACCACCCCACCTGCAAAGCAGCCGCCCAGACGCTCCGAAACCATCATGTATGATGGTGGGCAGTGGACCACAGGCAAGACGCCCGATCCGCCAGACAAGGATTGACCTTGTTCATTCGTTCTTTCTCCCGCCCTTGGGCTTGGTGCAGCGCTCGCTCGCCGCGCCGCCCAAGTCTCCCTTAGTTTTTGTAATCACGAAAACTAAGGTAATTAAAAAATCTCCATATTTATGGGGATTTTTTAATTAAATTTTCTCTTTAACTATTGACAAAAACGTTTTTCTCGCGCATTGTTTTGAGTGGAGGTGCGTATGTCGCACAAAACACGTCAGGAACTGTATAAAGAAGCCTGCGCTCGTCCTCAGATCGAGGGATTCATACTTGTCCGCGATCGACCGGACAAGTTCGGTGAACGATGTCTTCTTCTCACTACTCGCCCAGGAGAGATTCCAACCGAAGTTCAGAAACGACTGGACACAGCCAGTGTTATGGTGCCATACAGCTACAGCACCAGTCGTTATAGTGAACATGTCATGAAAATGTGGTTCATTGAGGAAATTCGAAGCTCGTGGACTAAGTTCCAGAATACGCGTGTTGGAAAGCGCACGCTTGGGAACGCATTCCTCTGTGCTCTGGAATTCTTCCGGGGCATGCACTCTGACGGACGTGAAGCATGCGTGCAATTCCAGTCGATCGCTCGCGAGGCAGTTGATCCAAACAAGAAAAACTTCGATGTGTACAAATCGTTCGTCGAGCACGCTTTTGCATCGTTCGTGTCAGGCCAACTGGTCACCCCCGAAGTTCGAGTTCTCGGATACATAATTCCATGGATTCCAGATTTCGAAATCCCAAAACCTCCAAAACAGACCATCGCGGATCCAAACCTTGATGTCTAACCTTGCTCTTTCACCCCACCACCTTGGGCCTTGTGTGCAGCTGCCCGCCGCGCCGCCCAAGTCCCTCCCTTAGTTTTTAAAAACATTTTTAAAAGCTAAAGAGATTAAAAAATCCGTTTTATCAAAGACGGTTTTTTTAATTGGTTTAAACATTGACAAAATGGCTTTTTTGTGGCACCTTGCGAAACAGGAGGTTTCCAATCATGCTCGGAAAAATTCTATTCATCCTGGTTCTGCTCATCACAGCAGGACTCGGCATCTACATCTACGTCAACAACCGCCGCCGGAAGTCCGGCACTGAATCTTCTGAGGAGAAGGACCACACTCCTACCCCACAGATGCTTCCGGCCCCGACCAACAACATGACTGTGGACAACATGCCACGATGGACGGGGTCCGAAAAACTGACAGGTTACGTACGGATGTGCGTTGAGGCAAAACACGCCAACGCTGTAGACGGCATGGTGCTCGAAGTCGAAATCGACAACGAAATGTGTCTAGGACTCATGAGCACGGGCGAATACACATGCCCCGAAGACGTGCCAAAAGACAGACTCAGTCACATTGACCGCGCTCGATTCGCACGTCCGCTGAACAACCAGTTGCCTTCAGACGGACGACTGCTGGCCGCCTGGCTCTTCCAGATGACCCGTCGCCTCAAGGAGGAGGCCGCTACACACGAGGCCGCTGGGACTGCAATGATGCTCCCGGACTGGTACAAGTCCGTCTTGGACCTGGCCGCCCTTCACTTCGGCAAAGTCCAAGCATGGAAACATGTGGAGCAAATGCTCCAAAACACGATTAATCAGGCAAATCCTGGTGAGAGGAGAGGTACTGCCACTCTCGGCAATCTGAACGTGCAAATCCACGTCCACATCACCGGCTTTGGCACGGCTCCAAAGCGCCACGACTCGTCGTTCGGCGTGCCAGCCTTCAAGTAGATTGACACCCCCGCGCTCTTTCACCCCGCCACCTTGGGCCTTGTGTGCAGCTGCCCGCCGCGCCGCCCAAGTCCCTCCCTTAGTTTTTAAAAACATTTTTAAAAGCTAAAGAGATTAAAAAATCCCCCAAATGAGGGATTTTTTATTTCCAAATAGTTTTTAAATAATTATTGGTTTATCCAAAGAGAATTTGCCGACCGGAGGGTGTCGGCTTAAGGCAGGCGCTTCTGCAGACGCGTATCAAAAAGTCCGGTTTCGCAGAAACGACAGTGGCAGGAAGTAGGATGGAGATGAATAGGTTGGGTGACAGCCAGAGGAATTTCCTGTTCTTCATAAACAGATTCACCTGCGGCACGCAAAATATCATTCACCTTGAAAAATCTAACCGGATGACGGACAGAATCCAATTCCAGGTCATAGGCCATGAGATTGGCCTTGGTATGAACCTGGTCAATGAATATATCGTGCATGTTTCCTCCTGAGGAATTGCCTTATAATTATTTAATCGTAAAAAAGTTTGATAATCAAGACTTTTCTAATACTAAAACCTCAATAACATGTGGAAAAATTGTGGATAGCCATGTTATACTGCTAATACTTATTTAAAACAAAAATATGCATACTGGCCCCCTTTTTATTGCCTCTGACCATGGTGGTTACCAGCTCAAAAAACGACTGGTGAGATATTTGGAAAATGAATTAAATATAAATGTAAAAGATTTAGGACCTACTGAACACGTAGATGGTGATGATTATCCAGATTATGTTTTTCCTTTAACTGAAAAAGTTTTAGAAAAAGATGCGCGCGGAATTTTGATTTGCAAAAATGGTATTGGTGTATGCGTGGCTGCCAACAAGGTGCGCGGAATTAGAGCAGGTATTGGGTATAACACTGCTGTGGCCGAAACCATGATGGAAGATGATAATACAAATATACTTTGTTTGGCAGCAACCACACTCAGTGAAGAATATGCCATGGCCATTGTTAAACATTGGCTTAATACAAAATTTAGTAATGAAGAAAGACATGTACGTCGTTTAGCCAAAGTTACTGAACACACTGGATTATAATATGGATATTATTCCTTCAATTTTTACAACCAATGAAGCAGAATTCACAGATCAATTAAGTATCATGAATGTAGCACCAATTGATTCAGTGCACATCGATATTGCAGACGGAATTTTTGTTTCAAATAAAACTTTTGCCAGCCCAGAAATTACACAAAATGTTTTACAACAATTGGTGTGCGAATTACATCTCATGGTTGCCGACCCACTCGCCGTTCTACCACTATGGGCTGATGTTTGTAATATGAATCGGGTTTTATTTCATTATGAAACTGGCGTAGATGTAGCCGCTGTCACAGAAGCCATTCATGAATATGGTTGGGAAGCAGGTCTAGTTTTAAATCCAGAAACACCTTTCACAGTAATTGAACCTTTTGTTGAGGCTTTGGATTCAGTTATGTTTATGGGTGTGGCTCCAGGTGCGCAAGGACAGACATTAATTCCTCAAGTTTTGGAAAAAGCTTATGCTTGTCGCCAAAAATATCCAGATTTATATTTAGAATGGGATGGCGACGTGACTGAAGAAACTTTGCCACATATTATGAATACTGGTGTAAACGCAGTCTGTCTCGGCCATGCCGTATTTTCCTCCCAAGACGAATCTGATGCTGGTGACCCAGTAGAAAATATAGTAAAATTGCAAAACTTAATCTAAAACTATGTACGACCTTGTTATTATTGGTGCCGCTGCCGCTGGCTGCACAGCTGCTGTCTATGCTGCGCGCCGCAATTTAAATTTTATTATTATTACCAAAGATATTGGCGGTGAAGTGGCACTTTCTGGAGAAGTAGAAAATTGGCCAGGCCAAATTCACACCACCGGTATTCAGCTCGCGCAAGATTTTCACAAACATGCAGCTTCATACAATGCGAATATTAAAAATGGGCTCATGGTCACTAGCATTACCCAAGAAGGTAAACATCACGTTGTTACTACCGATGATGGAACAGGAAAAATTGAAAACTTCCAAACCAAAACTGTTATTATTGGCAGTGGTATTCATCCACGCACATTGGGAATTTCTGGTGAAGAAGAATTGCGTGGTAAGGGTGTAACTTACTGTACGGTTTGTGACGGTCCGCTGTACAAGAAGAAAGTGACCATAACTATTGGTTCAGGCAATTCGGCCCTGGAATCAGCCCTCATGATGGCTACACTCGCCAGTAAAGTATATTTGCTTTCCAAATATCCAAATACCAAAGAAAGCAAGGGTGGTTTTCCCAAAGGCGAAAATATTTTAATTGATAAAATCAAACAGCAACCAAACGTAGAGATTATTTACGGTGCTGCTACTACCAAAATTCTTGGCACCGATTATGTCACTGGCATTGAATATACTGACGCTAATGGCGCGACCCAAACACTCACTGCCGACGGCGCTATGGTCCACATTGGTATGATTCCCAACACCGACTTTACAGGCAACATTGCCAAAAATCCCGTAAAAGAATTAATTGTTTCCCAAAAATGCGAAACTTCAGTGCCTGGAATTTTTGCGGCTGGAGATGTGACCAATATTCCTTACAAACAAATTTCTATTGCAGCAGGCCAAGGCGCCGTTGCTGCCCTCGCAGCCATTGAATATATTAATCTTTTTGAGGAATAAAATGGACTGGCTTAAGAAAAATAAGTATCTAGTTTTACTTGCCACACTTTTCTTGGTCCAGTTTTTAGTAATCTCACCTTTTGGAGAATTTCCGCTCAACGATGATTGGGTGCACGCAGAAATGGCTCAGCACTGGGCAGAATCTGGTTCATTCAGACTAAATCCATATACTGGCCCACTTTTGTACGCGCAACTAGTATATGGGGCAGGACTAATTAAAGTTTTTGGATTCTCATTTACCCTTCTTCGCTTTTCTACGCTAGCATTAATGGCTGGCTTAGTTTTTGGTATATTTTTCCTGCTCAAAAAATACACCAAAAATGAATCATTGGCTTTTTTTGCTACACTTGTACTATGGTTAAATCCAATTATTTACAGCATGTCATTTACTTTCATGAGTGATGTGCCAGCCTTGGCCTTTTTATTTTTAGGCATAGCCGCTTTTTATCATGGTTCAGAAAAAAATAGAGTCGCTTGGTTTTGGGTAGGTGCAATCTCAACGGTAATTGGTTTTTTCATTCGCCAAACCACAATTTTATTATTACCTGCCATGGGTCTCATGACTTTAGTGCGCGCGCCACAAAGAAAAATAAAATATTGGACCGCTATTATTATCCCCGGGCTTGTAGCAGTAGCTATTTATCATTGGCTTAAAACACATAATCTTTTGGGCGAGGGTGTAACGTATCATGAGATTGAAAGTAAAAAAGAATTAATTAAACACGCAATTTGGTGGACTATATACACGGCCTTATATGTAGGACTTTTTCTTTTACCCCTTACCACTAGTTTAATTAAAAAAACTTCAGTCTGGCTCTATACAATTTTTGGTTCTTTTGGATTAGGATTAGTGAGTTGGATGTATTATCACAAAAAAGAATTATTTCCTTATGTGTTAAATACTATTAACCAACAAGGCCTAGGTCCAATGACTGATACTTTGGTTGGTAAATATGTACCTTTATTTCCTACCTGGGTTTGGTTATTAACTTCTGCTGCCGCGGGCATTGGTTTAGGATTTTTATTTGTTAGTTTATGGCACGTTATTAAAAATAAATCATTCTATACTTCTACCCATGCTTTTCTCTTGATTTTCGCGCTCATATTTACTGGCCCTATTCTCATCTTTACTGGTTTTGATCGATATTTCATAGCCTTAGTGTTGGCTGGAGCATTACTACTCGCTCTAGAAAATCCTCGTGTAAAAATTCAATGGGCCAGTTGGATACTTTTAGGAATAATGGCTTTTTACACTCTTTCTCAAACTCAATTTTACATGAATTGGAGCCGAATGCGCGCTGAACTAGTTCAAACAGCCATCAATAAATACGGCGCGCAGATTGATACTTTGGACTCGGGCTATGAATGGACTGGATATCATGATTATTGGTTGGCCACACAAATTCCCAAAGTATATCGCTGGCCAGCCGGGAGCCCTTGGTGGATTAGATTTTTAATGATTAATATCAATCGCGACCAAGTAATTAGTGCTTCAGCTGAAGCAGGATATTCAATTATTGAAGAGCGTACTGTTTTTGGCTTAAATCCAAATAATAAGCTCTATTTACTTAAGAAAAATGACGTGCAAAAATAGAAGTGGTATACTAAAATTAACTTTATTCTGACTTTCTATGCTTCTAGAATCCTGGTTCCCTTATCTTCCAACCTCATCTCTAACTGAGACTCTAATTTATGTTGTGGCTGTTATTGGGGTTATTTTACTTGTATATGGAATTTTTCTTGATGTTGAACGTCGTCAAGATTTAGTTATGGTTATTGGTGCTTCTTGCCTCTTGGTTTACGCATTATTTATCCATAACTGGATTTTTAGCGCGGCCATGGCGGGTATCGCAGCAGCTTCTATATTTGAATTTGTAGAAATTTACCTTGGCTTACATAAACATGACCCGGCCAAATGGGCAGAAGTAAAAAAATTAAAATAATATGGTTCCACGGGTGCTTACAATTGGTGACGCGACTTTGGACACTTTTCTCAATATTCATGATGCCACAGTAGAATGTGATCTAAGCAAAAAAAGTTGCCGGCTTTGTTTTTCATATGCAGAAAAAATTCCAATTCATGAATCAATACAAGCGCCGGGTGGCAATGCGGTTAATGTTGCTGTAGGCCTAACAAAATTAGGATTAAACGTAGCAGTCCGTTCTGAAATTGGTAAAGATACTAATGGTAATGTAATTTTAGAAACTCTTAAAAAAGCCAAGATTCAAACCGTTGAATTATTACGCGACCCCAAAGCTCAAACACGATATTCCGTAATTTTAAATTTCAAAGGTGAACGCACAATTTTAGGCTATCATCCAGAGCACAAATACAAAGCTCTAAAATTAAAGGCTAAATATAATTGGATATATTACAGTTCTCTTGGTCCTACTTTTGAAACCATTCAAAATAGCTTGATTACTTGGCTCAAAAAAAATCCAGAGGCTAAATTAGTCTTTAATCCTGGCTCGTATCAACTCAAAGAAAAATTAGTAGAAGTCCAAAAAATGTTATTTTATACTGATATTTTAATTGTAAATCGCGAAGAAGCAGAACAATTAGTTGGGAAAGATAAAGATATTAAATTGCTGGCTGAAAAATTACTAAAAGCGGGTCCAGAAATTGTGGCGATTACCGATGGGCCATGCGGAGCATACGCAGCTACGGCTGAAGAATTTTTATTCGCCCCACCAATGCCAATCAAACCTATTTCTACCACTGGTGCTGGTGATGCATTTTCTAGTGGTTTTATGGCCGCGCTGATAAAAAATAAAAAATTAAAAGATGCCCTTATGTGGGGCATCTTCAACTCTTCTAGTGTTATTCAACATTTTGGCGCACAAACCGGTTTACTTTCTTCACGCGACCTAAAATAAAGACTGTTATCTTAACACTCTGTTTTAATTTCTTAGCATTCCTCTAGCCGAAAGCTCTTTTTTACGTCCTACAAAATGTGCGTGTGCATTACACATAGCCTCAAAATCAAAACTTGGACCGAGCGACGCGATACTAAGTTCAAAATCACGCGAATGTTGGCGAATTTCACGAGCCAAATCTATGTTTTCTTCACTGTCTGCCAATTGCTTCAACCGACCAAGCTCATGTTCAATAGCCATGTACCGTTCTTGATAATACCTCACTCTTTTTACATAATTTGCCCGATCATTCATAAGCGCGGCCTGGCGCGCAAACTCACGTACGTCACACATAATATCAACTAAAATTTCATGTAGTTCAGTGCGTTCTTCTACAGTAAAAGCATGCACACCTTCGCCTTTGTACAAACCGGCCCAAGTTCCAGTCTGTCGATACTTTTCATAGGCGTGACGAAGTTCATATGAGCCTTTACGCATTAGTAATGATTCACCCATTTCTTCCAGATATCTTTGTACCACTTCTTCAAAGGCCTGTGTATATGGCCAAATTTCTTTTTGAAAACCAATAATAATATCTTCTACTTCCACAATTGCTCTTGGCTCACGTGCCAATTCTTCTAAAATATTTTGGAGTTCAGCCTTAACTTCTGTTGACACCAGCGGTGGCAAATTAAAAAACAATCGTTCAAGAAACAGTGAAGTATATTCTGACATATGTCATTTAGTATAGCACAAGTGTTTACTGATCTCATACATGGCAATTCCAGCGGCTACACTAACGTTCAAACTTTCCTTTTTACCATACATGGGAATATGTACCACAATATCGGCTAGAGCCAAAATACGTGGGTCAACGCCATCCACTTCATTTCCTACCACCAAAGCCATTGGTCCACTAAATTTTACAGTACCAAGATCAACGCTATGTTCATTTTTTTCCAAAGCCACAATTTTTACACCTTTAGCTTTAAGTGATGTAACTAAACGCAAAGTATTTTTATAATGTTTCCACGGCATCCATTTTTCCGCACCCAAAGCCACTTTATCAATCTGTGGTTTTGGTGGTGTGGCCGTATACCCAGTTAAATATAAAAAATCCACACCACAAGCATCAGCGGTGCGAAATAGTGCGCCCACATTATGACACGAACGAATGTCAGGCAAAACTAATCCAAAATTTCCATGAACTGCCATAGCATTAAACTATTCCAATTCTTTTATAACCTCCATTAACTCAGGGATACGCGCTTTCAATTTTTTCATTATCTTACCAACCTTTTCGTCCAAATTAGGATTAGGACTACTAGTAGATACTAAATTGGATACAAAGTCCCGCAAATTCAATAAAGCTTCGCCATCAACTGACAAGCCATCATTCACAAAATCAACTGGTACTGTACCATTTAATTTCTCCCATTGGACCATGGCACGCTCCACATTATCTAGAAGCCTCGGTTCAAACAAAGCTCTTCCCAAAAGACCATCTATTCCAGTCAAATGAGCTTTCACATAATCTGGGGTGCCCGGCTCCAATCTCGCCAACAAATAATCATCAGTAGTATCTCTAAAAAATTCACCTGGAACCTCTTTGTACATTTCTTGTAAATTTTTAAATCTCAATTCCAGGCTTTTAGCTCTTTCTTTGTGCTCAGCTGTTATATCATCTGGGTCAGGTGGAGGTATTTTCTCTTTTACGTCAGATTCAATCGGTGCTGTGCGGTCTCTAATACCTGATTCGCGACGCTCTCTTCCAATCACTCGTTTACTGGCTTCGACCAGAGAGGCAAAACGGCTTATATCTTCTGGAATTCGACTTATAAATTCTGACATATTTTATTATTTGTATATATGCAGTGTACTAATTTTTGTCTAACTTGTAAATTTTATAAGTGCGTCGTACAATATAAGAACTATGGCTTCTACCTCCAAACATTTGCGTGAATATTTAGAACATCTGGAAATTGAAAAAAACCGGAGTCTTAACACTATTCAAAATTATCAATTTTATTTGGGTAGGTTTGTTGATTGGTTGGGCGATAAAACCCCAGATGATATTACGGCTGACAAAGTTCGTGAATACCGTCTTTGGCTCAATCGTTTAATTGACGTGCATGGCGATCCACTCAAAAAAAATACCCAGAATTATCATTTAATCGCGCTTCGATCCTTTCTTAAATATTTGAGCCGCCGCGATATCAAAACATTAGCCGCAGAAAAAATTGAACTCATGAAAATGCCCGATCGCGAGGTGAGTTTTTTAGATGCTGGTGACTTAAATCGCATTTTGGCCCAACCACTCCGCGATCTCAAAAATGAAGACGGAAAAAATACTGAAGTAAAAATAAAATTTCGCGACAAAGCGATTCTTGAGCTACTCTTTTCTACTGGTTTACGTGTTTCAGAATTAACTGGTATCAAACGCGACAATATTAATTTACAAACTGATGAATTTAGCATTCGTGGAAAAGGTAGCAAAATCCGCGTGGTTTTTATGTCTGAACAAGCTAAATATTGGATTAAAAAATATCTGGCCGTACGCGGAGATCTAAATCCCTATTTATTTGTTTCTCATGATAAACGCGCTGGAAAAAACGTAACTATCAAAGGTAGACAAATGGAAGCTGAAGAAATCCCACTAACTCAACGTTCAGTTCAGCGAATTGTTCACAAATACGCACGTCAGGCTGGCATTACCAAACCAGTTACTCCCCATACTTTGCGGCACTCATACGCCACTGACCTTTTACAAAACGGCGCAGACATTCGTTCGGTTCAAGCCATGCTCGGTCATTCTTCCATCACTACCACCCAAATTTATACTCATATTACGGATAAAGAACTGTTAAATATTCACAAAAAATTCCATGGCAAAAAGCGCAAAGAATAATTAATCTACGATTGACTTTAGACCAATTTTAGGCTATTCTACGCCCAATATACATGTTCCCGTAGTTCAACGGATAGAACGAGAGCCTTCTAAGCTTTAGACCGTGGTTCGATTCC
>CAYYQC010000001.1:56712-125876 GCA_964473715.1 uncultured Gammaproteobacteria bacterium | reverse complement strand
GATATTGGATATGTAATTGGTCGCCAAGGACAGACTGTTCGCGCGATTCGTACTTTACTCCGCGTAGTAGGTGCTAAGAATAATGCTAGTGTAAATTTGAAAATTAATGAACCAGAAGGCGGCCGTGGTCCACGTTTTGCTCGTGAAGAACGTCCACAAACTGCTACAAGTACTGCTCCAGTAGCACCAGCGCCAACCAATATGGCTGATGTTGATACTAGTGCGCTTGATGACATTGGCGGACTTGATATCTAATTTTCTTTTGTCCTAAACCTGCCCTCCCATTGGGGGTGGGGCAGGACAAGGACCAATAGCTCAGTTGGTTAGAGCGTCACATTGACATTGTGAAGGTCAGAGGTTCGAATCCTCTTTGGTCCACAAAAGTTTCCTTTTGAAACTTTAAGACGGGCGTGTAGCTCAGTTGGTTAGAGCGTTACACTGATAATGTAAAGGTCGATGGTTCGACTCCATCCACGCCCACACAACCGAATTGGCACGATTCTAAAAATAATCCTATATCAGGATTATTTTTTTAAGCTAATAAGATGTCCACAGTTAAGCTATCTTTTAATTTAAAGTGGAGTACAGTATACGCAACTTTAATTTATAAGCGTTTTATTTAATAAGTATCTATGTATAAGCTTTTTACCAAAGCTCGCCTAGCAGTCACTGCGGTTTTAGCGGTGAGTACCTTGTCCATGACTTTATTGGTTTCAGCGCCAAACGCAGAAGCAGTCAATTGTTCACAGCTCAAAACTAATAGCCTTTTTAAGGTTTCGGGTTTTTCGGCTGTGTATTTAGTTAATACTGATGGTAGACGTTTGTATTTTCCAAATGAAGAAGTATATCGTACTTGGTTTAGTGATTTTTCTAATATTATTACGATTGATCAGTCTTGTATAGATAATTATCCAAGTGGTGGTGGTGTAAATTATCGCCCAGGTTCACGTTTGGTTAAAACAGCAATTTCTCCAAGTGTATTTTTGATTGAACCAAACAATACTAAACGTAAGATTGCCAATGAGCAGATTGCCCAAGCTTTATACGGGCCAAAATGGAATCTTTTCGTGCGTAATATTAGTGATGCTACTGATAGTAATTATCAGGTGGGTTCAGAAGTAAAAACTCTCTCCTTGTTAGATGGTGCTGATGGATTAATCGTTGTGCAGGCCGATCTTGATTTTCCAGATTATTATTTTGTAGACAATGGTGTTTTGAGAAAGATTGTTGGTACATTGCCAGCGCCATTAAGCGGAGATGTACATATTATTAGTTCAAGTTTATTCCAAACTGCATCGATTAGTAATCAAACTATTACTCCTGCAGAAATTTTGGCTGACCCAAGTCAGGGCGGTGTGGTGATTGGCGGACAAAATCCCGTTTTAGTTCCAGTTCCAACTTCTACATCAACTGAGCCAACTACTCCAGTAAATCCACAAACTTTGGAAACTGGTGGAAATTTTGTAGATGTATATTCATGTAAACAGGTTGGTAAAAATATTGAAATTAAGCGCACTGCTAATGACGCGCCAACCACATTAACGAGTTCATGTCGTGACGCGGGCAATGGTCTTCGTGAATACACCATGAGCTGTGGTTCAAATAATCGGTACTATGTTTCATGGAAACCATGTTCAGGTACTCCGGTTCAAAGTAGTAGCCAAACAGATTTAATTTCCAAATTTTGGGTTAATGAGGATTTGTCTACAGATCGTTTAATGACTGAAGTTAGTTATGGTTCAGGTGCTGGATACCCATGGTCTCCAAAAGAAGCGAACATTGCCCAAAATGTGAATACTTTGCATTTAATAGTTACTCCAAAAGTGACTGGTAATTTAACCTATGGATTTATTTGGTCAGACAATGGTACTGCCAAAGTAGATTTTACAGATGCAATGACCAAAAATTCAGCCAAGTTAGTAAATTTCAATTCTAGTCCAAAGAATAGTATTCAACTTACTGATTATTATCGTGGTAAGTGGGTATTTATCCAAGTGTTTGTTCGTAATAATGATGGTATTTCTGGTGTTCCAGGTATGCCAGTAGAAGTGGATGATATTGCGGTAGCACGTGTATATGTTCCTGCTAAAACCGCTGTTAATCCTTCTGTGAATCAGACTGATTTACTTTTAAAACTCTCAGTAACAGAAAATAATTCTGAAGTTGGGTATTCCAATTATGTTAGTTATGGTTCCGGATTTAATTATCCTTGGAATCCAGATGACGCTAGTATTAGTCAAAATGTAGAAAAATTAAAACTAGTGTTAACTCCAAAAGTGAGTGGAGGTCTTACCTATGGTTTTGTTTGGGTGGAAAATGGCTCTGTTAAAGTGGATTTCACAGATGCAAGAACACGCGAAATGGCAAAGATAACATCATTTAGTAGTAGCCCTACTCAGACTTTTACTGTGACCGATTATTATCGTGGTAAGTGGGTTTTATTGTATGCGTTTGCGCGTAATAACGATGGTGTTTCAGGTATTCCTGGTATGCCGGTAGAAGTCGATGATGTTATTGTTACACGGTTCTTTGTTCCAGCTAAAACAACTGCACCAGTAGTAACTGGTCCAAATCTTTCATTGACTCCAAGTTTTGTTGCTCCAACTACAAATCAAGTTCTAACTGCCTATCCTCGGGTTGCTGAAATTTCCATTGTGCCGTTAACTGGTGCGCGTCATTACGAAGTGGAAATTTACTGTGATTACTGTGGCTCTAGTAAATGGTCTAGTGCTGCATATAAATTTAGTGCTTTGCAACCAGAAAGTGGTTATGCGAAAGTAACTACTTTTGCACTCCCAGGAGACAATGAATTTCGCGCACGTACTCGGGCTGTGTATATAGATAAAGTAACGGGTGATAATTTGTATGGTACATGGTCAGAATATCGATACTTCTCATTTAAAACTTCAGCCGCAGTTACTCCGCCACCAGCCACTGTTGCGACTAGTACCACAGAAATTTCTTTGGCTAATTTGATTGGTATGCAACCATCTAAAATTAATTTTGAAGATGCGGTTGGTCCTGTGATTACCAAATATACAAGCGCTTATGGTGTAACTATTTGGTCCAATAAGGGTACAGCGATTTTTACTTCCAGTGCTAATCGTGGTGGTGAATATACATCATCTGGTGAATATTCATTATTTAATAATGCAACCTCACCAAACACTAGTGCTAACGACCCTTTAATTATAGGCTTTAATACTCCTGTCAAAGCTTTTGGTTTTTTCTTGGGTGGTGGCAATAAGTATGGTCAACAAGTAAGTCCAATTATTACTGTGTATGGTGAATATAATGCAGTTATTGGTGTGTTCCAAAAGAATAATATCCCTTCTGCAGTCACCACCTATCTTGGTGTAAAATCAAATAAACCAATTCATAGAGTGACTATTGATTACGGTGATACTTTGCTTGGAGAAGAAATTGATGACCTCATGTTAGTTCGCTAAACTTCTCGTGTAAAAATAAAACCCGCTGATGAGGCGGGTTTTATAATTCAATATTTTTTATCTAAATTTTAGTGAGCCAATAATTTTATCACATGAGTCAATATATAAGTCTTTGCTTGATTCTGACATGGTGCAGGTGACTACATAAGCATTGTCAGGTGTGAGTGCATAAGCCTGCACAAAATGAAGTTCGCCTGATTTTTCTGATACTTTGGTGGCTTCCCAGCGTTTGGCCGCATAACCGTCTGTTGTAATATCTGTGGTGCTAATATGTTTGTATCCACCTTCTGATTCAATGGCTGCCATATTAGTGTCAAAGTATTGCTTAACGGTGAGATTATTTTTTGGAGCTACAATTTCATTTACTGAAAAATTATCTGCAAAAACATCCTCATCATTTTCATATGGTGCGTAGAATAATGCTTCATAATCGGTACCCTCAATGTCTGTACGATTATCTTCCCAATTAGAAGGATAACTAATGGTAAAATGTTGGCCTGCAACATCATGTGTGGCATATCCTTCTGGAACCACGGCTGTGCTTGTTGGTTTAGAAGTATTTTGCGCGCAACCTGCGCCAGTAAGAATAATGGTCGCGGCTAAAGTTAGAGTTAAATTTACGGATAATTTCATACAGGGTATATATAAATAACTTTCAAAGCATAACAGATTGTTTACGTATGTACAATTTTTACAAAATCAATAATTTCGCTGATCTGGCAAAAATTAATTTTATGTTTGCGCGCATATTCAATAGTATCTGCGTGACGCGCCATGTGTCCGTCTGGTAACATAATTTCGCAAATTACCGCGGCAGGAAAAAATCCGGCTAATCTCACTAATTCCACTGAAGATTCTGTGTGACCGGGACGTTCCAAAACTCCGCCAGCTTTGGCGCGAAGTGGAAATACATGGCCTGGTCGAATAAAATCACCTGCCAAAGAGTTTGGGTCAGTCAATTTTTTAATAGTCGTGGCACGGTCATGCGCTGATATTCCTGTACCAGTCCCGATTGCATCGACTGACAGAGCCCAGCCTGTTCCCAAAGGGTCCGTGGGTTTATCAGTCATGGGTGGAATACATAGTTCATCTAGCCGAGCGGCTGGCATGGTCACGCAAATAATCCCACCACCTAAATGAGCCATAAATCGAATGGCTTCGGGCGTGACCAAGGAGGCGGCTATAACCAGGTCTGCTTCAAGTTCACGGCCAGGATTATCATCAAAAATAATTACCATTTTTCCGGCTTGCAAATCACTAATAATCTGGGAAATAGGGGATGAAGGCATAGTTAGGAGAGCATAACACCCCTAAAAGAGCTCTGCAACCGGCCATTGACTTTTGGCTTAAAAATAGGGTATTATTGGTCTAGAATATTATTTTTAATTGGTGGTTGATATGACTCATGAGCATGATGACCATGAAAATGAAGAGGTTGAAGATGTGAATCCTCAAAGTAAAATTGCCAAAGTTGGTTCAGTACTACTAGAACTCCTTAAAATTGCGATTTTAGCTGGTATTGCCATTGGCTTGGTGCGATATTTCTTATTCAAGCCATTTTATGTTAAAGGCCAATCAATGGAACCTAATTTTGAAGAGCGTGATTACTTGATTATTGATGAACTTAGCTACCGGTTTCATGAACCCCATCGGGGCGATGTGGTGGTATTTGAATATCATCCAACCAATGATTTTTTCCTCAAAAGAATTATTGGCTTGCCAGGGGAACGAGTAAAAGTAGAATCCAATAAAGTTATTATTTATAATGAGGAAAATCCTCAAGGATTAGTACTTCCCGAAGAATATTTAATTGAAGAAACTGCGGGTTCAGTCACTCTCACGCTTGGCACTGATCAATACTTTGTAATGGGAGATAATCGTGATGCTAGTTTTGATTCACGTCGCTTTGGTGCTATTGATGGCAGTGATATTGTGGGTCGAGTATGGGTGCGTGGTTGGCCATTTTCAAGAGTGTCAGCCTTTAGTTCTCCCACTTACTAAGTTGCTCTATTAATTAATCGTATGTCATCTAAAAAAGTAGTAAAAAATAATAAAGCGACTATGTCTAAACCACAACCAAAAGTCGCGGCAGTAAAAACTGCACCTAAACCATTTGTTAAAAAACCAACAACTGTTCCAGCTGCTAAACCAGTATCCGAAGACGCAGGAAAAAAAGTTGCCAATCAATTGGCTACTGTGCGTGGTATGAAAGACATTTTGCCTCCAGAAGGTGATGGTTGGTTGCACATGTGGCGTACTGCCGCAGACATTGCCACTGCCTATGATTTTCATTATTTTGAAACTCCAACGGTTGAACAAACTTCTTTGTTTGTGCGCTCAATTGGTCGTGGTACTGATGTGGTAGATAAAGAAATGTATGCGTTTGAAGATCGTGATGGTGGTAAAATTTGTTTGCGTCCAGAAATGACTGCCTCTGTTGCTCGTGCCTATGTTATGCACGGCCTGCACACTCAATCACAACCAGTAAAAATGTGGAGTATTGGACCACTCTTCCGTTACGATCGTCCACAGGCTGGGCGCTATCGTGAATTTCATCAATTTGATTGTGAAACAATTGGTGAATCTGCACCAGTAATTGACGCGGAATTAATTGCGGTTGCGTATAATTATTTACGTGATCTTGGTTTATCAACTACAGTTCGTATTAATTCGCTGGGTACGCCAGATGACCGTCAAAATTATTTAGTAGAACTTACTGGTTTTTTCCGTACTAAGCGTGGTTACTTATGTGAGGATTGTAAAAAACGTTTGCTCAAAAATCCACTTCGTGTTTTAGATTGTAAAAATGAAAGTTGTGCTACTGTAGTGGCTGAAGCTCCTCAAATTGTTGATTGGCTGTCAGAACCGTCCAAAGCATTTTTCATGAGTGTGCTTGAGTATTTGGATGAACTGGGAATTCCTTATGTACTTACCCCAAATTTAGTGCGCGGTTTGGATTATTATACTCACACAGTTTTTGAATTATACGAAGATAGTGTAAATGAAACTGCCCAAAGTGCGCTTGGTGGTGGTGGTCGTTACGATCTCCTCATTGAGCAGCTTGGTGGACAGTCTACACCTGCTGCTGGTTTTGCCATGGGTATGGAACGGATTGCTGCCGCTGTAGAGCGGATTGCCGCAGCCAAAGCCGCAGCTCTAGCCTCTGGAACTACTATCGCTGATCTTCCGGGTCCAAGTAAGCCAGTAGTATTCTTTGCGCATCTAGGAGAGCAGGCTCGCCGTCGCGTTCTTAAATTGATTGAAGAATTACGTCAGGGTGGAATTGTGGTGCGTCATAATTTGGCCAAGTCCTCTCTCAAGGTCCAATTAGAATTGGCCAATAAGTACAATGCTACTCATACCCTGATTTTGGGCCAAAAAGAAGTTCAAGACGGTACAGTTTTGATTCGGAACATGGAATCTGGTATCCAGGAAATTGTAGACCAGAAAAAGGTACGCCAGGCTATAGTAAAAATCTTAGAAAGTTAATTTGACCTTTTGGGTTTTTTAGGGTAGTATAACTGTATTATTTTTAATCACCCTCAGGAGGTGAATATGATCGAAGTAAAAAAAGGTTCTAAGTCATTTGAAGCTCTAATGCGCGCTTACAAGACAGAAGTCAGTATGTCTGGTATTCAACTTGAAGCTCGTAAAGGTGCTCATTTCACTGGTAAACCAAACAAAACTCGCCGCCGTAAATCAGCTTTAACTCGGATTGAAACCCGTGCTAAAACTGAATACCGTCGCAAACGAGGCAAGCTTTCCAAGAAAGAATTGGAACTCATGGCTCGTCGCGCTGCCAAAGCTGGTAAATTTGGAAATAAATAATAAATATGTCTTTGGTTGAACAGTTGCAGGCTTTGCGCCTTACTGCTCGTAAAGAGCATAATGCAGAAACATTGGATTCTATCCAAAATGTTTTAGCAGCAATTAAAAATGAAGAAATCAACCACGGAATTACCTTACAAGATGCTCAGGTGGAAGCGCTTATTGCGCGGCTCGTTAAGCAACTAAAAGATGCGCTTGCAGATTTTACTACTGCTGGACGAACTGACCTGGTAACAAAAACCAATACTGAAATTGAACTGTTACAAAGTTTTCTGCCACAACAACTAACTGACGTAGAAATTGATGCGGTCATTACTGGTGTACTCTCTGAGGTTGACCAAGAAACCCGTGCCAATAGCGGTAAAGTTGTCGGTGCAGTCATGGCTAAAGTAAAAGGTAGGGCTGATGGCGCCACAGTTCGTGAACGCGTCTTAGCTCGTTTATCCGGCTAATCACCGGTCTCTCTCCGGAGAGTTTAAATTTTGGATCCTTGGCTCATGCTTCCCTGGATTCGACCGAATTTACGTCTAAACAAGACTATTGCCTGGTGCATAACCGGATTGGCAGTAGTCTTTGTTTTTTTTAATATTTTTTTTGCCGCTGGAATTGTAAACGCACAAACTGATGCTGACACATTAGGATTGCAACCAATTCAAAATAACATTCGGCTAGGTGATACTGATATTCGGATCATTGCTGGTCGATTAATTAGTGTTGTTCTTGGTTTGCTTGGGATTATTGCGTTTGGATTAGTGCTTTACGCTGGATTTTTAATCATGACTTCAGCGGGTAATGAAGAAAAAGTTGCACAAGGAAAACGAGTGATGGTAAACGCACTTATTGGATTTGTAATAATTATTTCTGCGTTTGCTATTGTTCAATTTGTTTTAAAATCTTTATCTGATGCATTTGGTTTAAGTAGTGGAAATCAAAGTGGAAATAATGATAATCCGGAAAAACCAATTTTTGCCTCATATTCTGGTACTGGTGGTTTAGGTGCGATTATTAAAGATCATTATCCTCGCCCTAACCAAGTGGATGTATTCCGCAATACTGCGTTGTCAGTAACTTTTGCTGAACCAGTTTTGCCAGAAAGTATTGTGGAAAATACCAATAATACTTGTTGGCCGGTTGATGGGGGAAGCAAAGCTGTAAAAATTGCCGCTGGTGCCTGTGCAGTTTATACATCTGGGGCTAATAGTGGACAACCTATTCCATATTATGGAGATTGTACTGATATTGATGGAGATAAGGTGGTTTCACTTAGTAATGAATGTGATCGTGTTAAAAACGGTTCAGTACAATTATTTTTTAAAGCAAGCTCTACAAGTAATGTAGAAATGGTAGGTATTACAACCTATGATGAAGCACGTAAAGCCACTATCTTTACGTTTAAACCCCTAACTTTGCTTGGTAATGAGGTAAGTAATGTTTGGTACACTGCTAAATTAATTGGTGGCTCATCAAATACTGCCGGAATTAAACGTTTAAATGGTTCAGATATTTTTCCAAATAATTTTGCCAGTAAATTTTATTCATGGAGTTTTGAAACAGGTACCAAGGTAGATTTAAGTCCGCCATATGTATTGTCCACCTCTCCAAAAAATGGTGGTACTATTAAACGAAATATTGTTATTCGGATTGATTTTAATGAACCTGTGGATCCAAGTGTAACTCAAGGTGCTGTTGGTCCAAATAGTAATTTTAATAATATTATTTTTGGTAGCACCGAAGTGAAAGGTGAATGGCGTATTTCCAATGGGTACCGTTCAGTAGAATTCATTTCTAGTGAATCTTGTGGCCAAAATAGTTGTGGTGAACCAATGTATTGTTTGCCTGCTCCAGGTTGTGGGGTGGCCGATAAAGCTTGTACAGCTAATTATGAAGGTTTGGTTCGTACCGCAGAATTGCAAAATCAAAATGGGACTTCATTTGTGGCTCAGCCATTTACCGGTGTGACTGACATGGCCGGCAATGCGCTTGATAATGGTCCAGGTAATAAATCTGATGGCGTAATTGCGCAATCAGCCCCTGGAGTTCAACCCTCATGGCGCCATGCATTTAGATTGGGTTCTAATGACCCTAAAAAAATTGAAGTTCAAGAAAAAAATCCTGATAACTTTTATTGGTCATTTAAGGTGCAAAATGACAAAGACATGGTCATTCCGTATATCACGAATGTAAAGCCTCCGCTTGAGGGCGAAGGGGTAAAAGGAACTGAAGATATTCAAATTTACTTTAGTCGAATAATGCTGTACAATTCTGTCATGAATGGCGCTGGAGTAATAGAATATCCAGCCAATCGTATGGGAATTGATAATGTGCGTTTGGAAGATTTTCCATATTACATGGATTTAAAAGATGTCGGTGATTCAACGATTTCAGAAATTAAACATCCGCGTACTTTTGGTACTGGCGGTCTTGATCTTTACTATTTTACTTACGTATCAAGTACTGCTAGAGGGGATAATCAGCAATGTTTATATCCAGGTCGTGGACCAGTACATGTACTTGGGCAAAAGAACACTTCACCGACCTGCATATACGCTGAAGACGTAAATGGAGTACCGACTCAAAATGAGAATTGTGCGCCAAATAATAAAAATTTAAGTGGTTCATTTGATCCGCTCAAAGATTCAGCCTGTGTCTTTGGAATTAATGAGAATGATTTAAGTCAGCCAGATGTGGCCACTTGTATTGAAAAAATGAAAGCTGTAAGTCCATCCACTCTTCCTTAACGTATGAGTCCACGCTTCAAAAAAATAAGTATTTTCCTGGCTCTCAGTATTTTTTTGTTTGGCATGGCCACTGTGGCGCAAGCGCAGGTTGACCCAAATGCTGGTGACACTTTTGGCGTGGCGCAAATTGGTAATACGGTAAAACTTTCGGCTGATGACCCTCGTGAAATTGCTGGACGGATTATTAATATTGCACTTGGGTTACTTGGGATTATTACTGTTGGATTGATTTTGTACGGTGGCTTTTTGTACATGACGTCAAACGGTAGTGAAGAAAAAATTGCTGAAGGAAAAAAATATATTATCAATGCCACCATTGGTCTTGTAATTATCTTATCTGCTTGGGCCATTGTTTTATTTGTCTTTAAGCAATTAAATGATGCAATTGTCGGTGGTGGTACTGGTTCTAGTGATGATTCTGGTGATGGATCTGATGGGCCAGAATGTAATCCAGAATTGCCAAATGATTGTGATAGCCAGTGTAAGAAATATCCGGAATTAAGCGTATGTGAAGACACGGTCTTTTATGTAAAGAGTATTACTCCGGGTAATTTGGTTACAGACGAAGCACTTGCCACCGGCATGAATAATATTGCGATTCGTGTACTCTTTAGTCATGCATTGGCCACTGATGTTAATTTAGCACAATCAGTTTTTGTTCAAGAAGTTGGTGGTACGGGTCCTTTGCCAGTATCTACCTCAATTATTGAGAATAATAAAGTTTTAGAAGTGTATTACGCGCCAAATGGTAGCCCAATTCCATTTAAACCAAATGTCACATATATTGTGACTGTAAATAAAAACTTAAAAGATACAGCTGGTAAAAGTTTAGAGGTTGATTATAAGTTTGGTGGAAATACTTTCCCAATTACTGCACATTATCGCGCTGATACGGCTTTTAACGATACCGTTAAACCTTTGTTCAGTAATCTTAATTTAAATGGTTTTTCTGGAGAAAATATTAGCCTTGCCCAAGGCAAAACGCTTTCAGTGGGAGGGGAAATGTTTGATAGACAAAATAGCTTCGGTGGTAATAGTCTTATTAAGATTGCGGTTTCTGCGGCCAATGGTGGTTCACCAATTTACACAGCGTATACTGCGCCTAGAGTTAATCAGGGTTCTTCTGAGTTATTTGAATTCAGCTATAAACTTTTGCTTGATACAAAATTCGTTGCTGGACAAAAATACATTGTCGCTCTCACTGGTCATGATATTGATAATAATGTAGTCACAGCCAGTCTTTCATTTACTCTGAAAGGTGGTCATTGTGACAATGATATTCAAGATGCAGATGAAACTGGAGTAGATAGCGGTGGTTCTTGTGGTGGTGGAGAAGGGGATAGTTGTTCTTCAAATGCTGATTGTGCTAATGGTTTTCAATGTATTGATAAAGTTTGTCGAGCCATGCCAATTATTACTGGAATTGATCCATTAAATGGTGCGCCTGGGAATTGGATAACTGTTTTGGGTAAAAATTTTGCTAATACCAAAGGTAAAGTGGAGTTTGGTGTAGAAGGTACGGGTGGAAATTATACATGGACTGAGGCCGTGATAGTGCCTTGTGGAACTAAAGGTTCTTGGACTGATCGCTGGGTGATTGTAGCTGTACCAAATTTGCCGGTATCTACTAAAGCCGCGATTCGAATTACTACTGCTGCTGGTAAAACAGATACTTCAATTGATAATTTTGGTACTCGTCCTGGTGGAACTGGTTTGTTTACTGTGAATAATGTTAAAAAACCAGGTTTGTGCGATGTGTCGGTTTTTGCTGATACTAAAGTTAATCAAGACGGTAAAGAATATAATTTATTTGCCGATGATACTTTTGCGCCACCAGGTGTAAATTTGAAAGCCGTAGGTAATGGTCTTGGTGGTGCAAATGGCAATGCCTTACTCTTTGGTGCTTCTAAAAAAACTGATGGTACTTTGATAGGTGGTGTGGTGGGGGAAATCGTTGATAATTATTGGACCGATACCGAAATTCGTACTCGGGTACCAGCTAATATGAAAGCTGGTTTGGTACCAGTGCATGCGCGTATTAATGGACAATCTAGTAATGGTGTGCCATTTCAAGTGCTTAGTTCAGTGGTAAATCTTTCAGTGCCCCAAATTAGTTCGATTACTCCAGCCACTAGTACACCACTTAGTCTTATTACCATTCAGGGTAAGGGCTTTGGTAACACTATCGGCAAAATTTTTATTGCTTCTAGCGCTAACACGGTTAAAACTTGTGATACTGGTACTCCTGACCTTAGCTGCCGTAGTCTAAAAGTCACTGACCTTGGTAGTCAATGTGGTCAAACTTGGACAGACACACAAGTGATCGCTCAGTTGCCTCCACCTCAAGATAAGCTTTTTGTTGATGGCGGGATAAAAATTTTTAATATCATGGTCAAAACGTCTGGTCCTCCAGTGCAAAAAACCAATGGTCAAGAAACAATAGTTATTGAACCTGGTCCACCAGGAGTTGGTTTGTGTCGGATTATGCCAAGTAAAGGTCCTGCACCATTGCCAGTAGATGGCGCACCAATTTCTATTTATGGTGTGAATGTGCCAGGTCCTGGTGTGATTGATGTTATTTATTGGAAAAAAGGAGCTGTACCTAACCCAAATACTAATTCTGGTATTGATGGTTGGTTATATAATTTGAGTCACGATACTCCAGAAGGAAAAGCACCTGTAGTGTCAGGATTTCCAAACGGCACTGGTTTTTCCACTCGTTTACCGGTAGATGAAAATGGCGTATCAATGTCCAGTGGACCAATTCGTGTTTTTGACAATGAAAGTGGTCGTTGGAGTAATGCTGTAAATTATACTGTTGAAAGTTGTATTGGTAATAAAACTCCTTTACCTGGGTATCGCTGTTGTGAATCTGGTCTAGAAGAAGGTCAGTGGAAAAAGAATAATTTAGCTTGTGCCGGAGAAACACGCGCGGCTGGTTATACTTGGCGTTTTATGACAGGTGTTTTGGCTAATCAGCCACAAGTAGTGGAACAGTGTAATGATGTTGACTTCCCTTCGCCAACTCCACGTGTAAAACAAACTTCTGCGGCTAACACTGCCTCATGTGTGAATGCCACTATTGCACTTAGATTTAACATGGGCATGGATCCAAATACTTTAACCAAAGAAAATATTAAATTATTTGCTTGTGCAGCTGGTCCAGGTAATCGGATTGATTGTGATGAAAAGAAAACAGCAGTAGATTCTTTGGATATTACGTATCAAACTGGTGCAAATACTTTAATTATTCGTGAGGCTCCGCCAAAAAATAATTTGGAATCAAATACCTGGTACCAAATTGAATTATCAGAAAAAATTACTTCTTTAGAACATGCGACTGTACTTGGTGTAAATCAAACTATTAATACTCCGCTTTTACCGAGTCGTGCTTGTGGAAAAGGTACTGCGTATTGTTTTAATTTTAAAACAAATGCCAGTGAATGTACTTTGACTGGGGCTGCGATTAATCCGCGCACATACACTGCGCGTAATTTGGGTGTGCTCCAAGACACACGATATCCATTTGATAGTAGTAAAGTGTTTATTCCACCAAGTATCCCAGTGCATCCATTGTATTATTTTGTTTGGGGTAAAGGTAATCAAGAATGTTCAGTGGTTTCTTCACAGTTAGTAGATACCTATGCTTGGAATTGGTCACCGTCTGAAGGTCAAAGTGGGTCTGATTTGGCCACCGCACTCAAGTCACCAGTGGCCGCTGCGCCGGGAATTGCTGGATACAAAAATATCCGCGCACTTGTTACTGCGCGCGCTCATACCTCTCCAGATTTTGCGGTTATTAAAGCTGAAGCGGTTATTGAATCTGGACCTAATTTAAATTCTACTGACATTGGTGGTACTAATATTTTACAAGCCGCTAATATTACTGTGGGTCAGGCTGGATTTGCCCCTACTGCTCCAACTAATTTGACTCAAACTGTCAGTAATCAGTTATCTTTGCAAAATACTTTTGCTTTACAACTCAAATTTACACAACCAGAAAAAAGCACGTTCCCAAATAATACTTTAGTGCAAAAAGTTGACACTTCTGTTCCTGGTAAACCAAGTGGATATATTATTAAATTTATTAATAATCAGGTTTGTTTGAATCCGTATAGTGGAAGTGGTTCAAGTGTAAATCTTTGTACTACGGTTACGGCTGATGCCAATGGTCAGTACAATGTAATATTGGTGGGGGATAAAGCAAAAAATTCTTTATATTGGGTAGATTTGGTTCCGCCAAACCGTCCTATTTTTGAAATTCCTTTAACTGCTATTCCTAATTCAGGAAATGCTTTGGTGATTTTAGCTGCAGAAAAGAATCCAGCTAATGCCAAGGGTCCAATTTATTTTGGCATGCAGGTTTCAGGATCAATACCTAGCTTTTTAAATTCCAACTCTAAAATTACTTTGAGTCCAACGAGTACTTTGTTTGTTGACTTGGCAGATCCAGCCGTGACATATTATGAACCAAATTGTATTGAATCTTGTAACAATGCGAGTATCCGTGTGGATTTTAATCGTCAAATGGTGACGAGTACCTATGCTTCTGGATTCCAAGTATTTAAATGTATGGATGGTGTTACTTGTGCTAACACACAACCAACTTCTATCTATACGATTGATACGGAAAATTCTACGCAACTTACACTGCGTGCACATCTAAGTGCGTCTGGTCCAAATCTAGATCCTAATCAATATTATAAAGTTAGTTTAAATGGCGCGAGTCTGGCTATTAAATCTATTGCGCGTGTTAACCCAACTGTATATGGCAAACCATTGCCACCAACGCAATGGGTGTTTAAAACACGGGCTGATGCAAAACCATGTAGTGTTGGTTTCTTGCAAGTAAGTCCACTTGATTTAACGGCTACCACTGTCGGCCAACAAGATAAATATACTGTGGTGCCATATAGCGCGCCAAATGCATGCAGTAAAGTGGGGCAAGCCCTTAGTAAGTGGGCATACCAATATAGTTGGAGCACTGAAAATGTTAATGTCGCTAAAATTTCTCAATTACCAGCTGCGCAATATTCAAATGTTAACCCTGCTTGTACTTTGGCCTGTGTAAAAAAAGGCAGTACCATTGCTTCAGATTCAGCGGCTAAAAATAATCCAATTTGTGGTAATGGTGGATTGCCTGAAGCTGGTGAAGATTGTGATATTGGTGGTGCAGGTGAAGTGCCAGGAACTAGTTGTGCTTTGAATTGTTTGCGTCCAGGTAATAATGATGCCTATCGTGCAGAAAAAACTGGAGCTGGAGTTTGTGGTAACGGCGTGGTTGAGTCAAATCGTGGTGAGCAGTGTGATCCTGGTAATGAAGCGGGAAAAGTAAAAAATAATAATGCTTATTGTACCAACACCTGTGTACTTCGCGGTTCAAAACCTACAACCACCAATGTACCTGGTGTGGCTGTGTGTGGTGATGGTGAAGTTACTGCAGGTCAAGAAACCTGTGACATTTCTGACCCAAATTCACAAAATGGTTGTTCTGCGCAGTGTTTACACCAAGGTACACAAACGGCTGCTTCATGGTGTTTGGCAAATATTGGTTTTAGCACCGACCCTTCATGTAAAGCGGCTGTTAGTATTTGTGGTAATGGTAAGGTAGAGCCAAATGAAGATTGTGAAGTAGGTGTAAAAGTTGGTAATGATACCGTCACTTCGGCCATGTGTAATAAATCATGTCAGTTTATCGATGCTTGTGCGCTTACAAATCCACCGTGTGTTAAAAACGCGCCTGGATGTAGTGATAAATGTACGTTGCTTGGTTCTAAATCTACATATTCATCTCCTTCTGTGTGTGGTGATCGTCAAGTGGGAACTGGAGAAAATCCAAGTTGTGAACTTAATCAGACTAATAAAAATAATCCTAATGATTTAGTCGGTCCAACGCAAATTGTTCAGGCTGTAGGTAAGGCCAATCCAGTGGCTGGTACCACATATCAACAAACTAAAGTTACTGCCTCTACTAAAGACGGTAGTAAAAATATTACTGGTGTTGCAGATTATAAATTGCAATGTGGATACAAAGAATACGATTTTGCGACTACTGATAAATCATATAACAATTGTCCAAGTAATCCAGATAATAATTTGGGTGTAGGTGGTAATTCTTGTTGTGTGCCACGTCCTCGACCGTTGGCCGAATATCCAGTAGATGGCGCTGGTTTTGCAGGGTCAGAAAATGTTTGTCGAAATACTAAAGTGGAAGTATCTTTTGATCGAGAAATGCGCGCGGAATCAATCAACCAAAATGTATTCTTAGTAACTGGCCATACTGCCGCGAACTTTGATTGTAGTGCTGTGCAAGGTCAAAACTTTACCGATACTGTTAATAAAATTATTGCGGCTAGTCCAATAGAAGTAAAAGGTTTTTGGGCCAAGCTTTGGGGTCGTTTGACTGATTGGACAAAAAATATTTGGGCCACAGAAGCTGGTGCCACCACTGTTTCTGGTACTCAGGAATTTAAATCTATCAAAACTTGGTGTAATGGAGAAGTTCCTGTGTCAGTTTCTGTGCAAAGTGAAGTTTCATCAGGTTTAGATACAATTAGTCGTGTATCTTTAGAGATTGGTAAGACCTTGGATGCAAATACTATTTACGGGGTGATTTTGCGTGGTGATGTGGGTGGAATTGTAGACATGGGTGGTGTACCTATGAAAGCTATGGGCAGTTCAGCTCGTAATGATGCCTGGTTCTTTAAAACCAGTAATAATATCTGTAAAATTAAAGAGGTTGGAGTAACTCCTCCAGCTCATGTGTTTAACGAGCCAAATAGTACACAAACATTCACGGCTTTTGCCACCAGCACTAATGGTCAAAAGATTGTTTCTACTCCTGGCTATGCTTGGACCTGGACTTGGGCGCCAAATCCAAACAGTGTGTTTGATTTCTCTCAAACTGATACTGCTAAAACCGATGTTTTAAATGTTCGTGCCAAAAATGTACCAGGTAAAATTACTGGCGTAGCCATGGCCAAAGTTACAGCGGATACGAGTGCAGAAAATAATCAATTGGGACAAGTTTTCAATGATACTTTTGAACTTGAAGCTTTATTCTGTAAACGCCCATGGCCCGCTAATCCAGGTTATCCATTCCGTGATGCGGTTTATAATTATGAAACTGGTTATTGTGCTGATGCTGGTAGTGCCACTAATGATGCTGATGATCTACCATATTTACGTCAACAGAGTTTGGAAAGTGGACCACTTAGTTCTGATTCACTCAAAAAATTAGTATTCTTTAATGATAAAAATAGTGATGTTATCGGTATTCAAATTTTTGGACCAGTCAATGTGCCGCTCACTGAATGGTTTAGTCAAACCCAAAAATTTGGTTCAGTGGCAAGTTTCCGTTCCGAAGTCATTGGAGAATACGGAGCTCTAACTGATGGAAATAATTATTATATTCAGGCTTTGAATTATGAATCAACCTCTGCTAGTAACGCGGTAAATAGTTATGTGTACTTGTTTAGTATTAATCCAAATGCAGATAGTAAAACCCGTGAAGTATTTAACAAATTATTACAACGCTTGAATTTTAATACTAATCTTTCTAATCACAATCACTGTTTGATTGCGGGTGGTAATATCCGTACAAATCCAAACGCTATTAATGCTGAACAATGCACAACTGATTTTGATTGTCGTGACGCGGCTGGTACACCTAAGAATGGTACCATCGGTACTTGTTCAAATGCGCGTACTAAATTCCTTCGCGATTGGAAACGGTTAAATGATTTACGCGTGGCTCAAGATAATATTGATACTTTCTTTGCTACCCAAGGTAGTAACCCTGATTTTAAAGGTACTTTTGCGGGCGGTTCATTTGTGCCAGGTTATACTGTTTCAAAATGGGGTGAGTCTTGGGGGCGTTTGCAAGAAATGACCAAAGGTTCATTTAGTGACCCACTTAATCGTTGGACAACTTGTAATGCAGATGACCCACAAACCTGTTGGAGTGCTTCAAGTACCACGTATTTCTGTCCTAAATTTAAGAGTGTGTATGAATATGAATACATTAAAAATGGCAATACTTATAAATTGCATGCTCCTTTAGAATTCTTCAAAACTACTGACCAAATTACTAAGGATTATGTGGATGTGGAACGCTTTACTACTGCGCCTTGGTCAGGATGTTCAACTGGTTCATATAATCCATTTCAGGAAAAATGTGGTGATGGTATTTTAAATCAGGCAGAACAGTGTGACCCTCCAGGAACTGTGGAACTTGCTGATACTGATGTACAAACAACCTATGACCATTGCTCCAAGTGGGCAGTGGCTAAAGCCTGTAATAGTGATGATGATTGTGGAAGAATTGGCCGAAGCGTTGGCCGGTATATTAATGGCAAGTTTACTTTGGATACAAATGCCAAGGGTGCCTGTGTGGGTGTGGCTGGATCTGCTTTGGCAGTGGTAAAAGATAGCGATCCAGTCGCAGCAAAATATAAACTTTTATCGTGTTCCACAAATGCTGATTGTGATGCTTTTGTACAGGGGGTTAATTCTGCTCCGGGTAATTATAATTTTACACACGCCTTGCTTTCATTCCACCCAACAAATGGAAAAAATTTATATTTACCGGTTAAGCCTAATTATCAAGCGCTTACCGCTGCTCCTCTCAAACAGTTTTTTGCTGATAGCGGTAATAAGTTAACTTGTGATACAACCAGCTTTAACACTGCAAATGTTTATCATTTACCAAGCAGCGCAAATTTCTGCGTATTTAATAAATTTAACCCAGTGCTTAAATATGATCCAATTTTAAACGCACAAGGTGAATACGAAACATTCCCTTGTAGTACTGATAATAATTGTCGAAGTATAAATGAATCATATCGTCATTATGATGGACAAGTAAGTTATGGGCCAGGCGGATTTGTGCGCTCTTATGCTGAACTAACCAATGATTTGAACCAAAATATTAATAATTTATTTACCTGTCAGACTCCGAACCAAGTGCTTGAGTCAAATAACTTTTATGCTGGGTTAAGTTCATGCTCCGTACCAACTGTTACTCCACAAACTTGCTCTGAAGGACAATTAGTAAAACGTACTTGTAACAGTCAGTGTACCTGGCAATACGGCAGCTGTGCTTCAACCGGTAGTTGTGGTAATGGAAAAGTAGAGGGTGCTGAAGTGTGTGATGATGGTGCTTTAAATGACTCGTATGGTCATTGTAATGCTATTTGTACTGGCTTAGCTGCAGCGCGTTGTGGAAATAATCAAAAAGATTTCATTGACTCTGCCAAAAAAACCTTGGAATTTTGTGAAGCGGGTATTGATGGCTTTACCGCTAAATATAATGTTGATCGTAATAAATCATGTGCTTGGGATTGCCGTAATTATGGAGGATATTGTGGTGATGGATTTATACAATCAGCTAATGGAGAAACTTGTGATGATGGGAATACAACAAATGGTGATTCCTGTAGCTCAGTGTGTAAATTAGAAAAATATTGTAGTTTTGATACGTATGATTTACGTTGTGAAAATGCACTTGAATGTACAAGTATTCCTGTAACTGAAAATTCTGAACCATATGCTGTTAAAATTAGAACTGATCTTAAAAAAATTGAGAAAGTAGCTGATGATGCCTTTGCTTGTGCCTATAACACAAAATTTATTTACGCGTCACCTCAGGGTAATGAAACCGAAATTTTTGGCTGCACCACTGACTCTGACTGTCGTAAGGCAAGTACATATCAAACCCTGGTTGGCTCTACAAATCATAGAGTATATGCTGAAGGCGCACCAAGTTCACCAATGATAATTAATGATTCCTATGCTCCGCTTAAGGGTACTGAATTTAAATGTTTGAGAATTAATGTACCTACTCCAGGTCCAGATAATCCATTAAATGCTAGTTGTAGCGTAAATAATGCGCCTAATGATTCAGGTTCTTCATCGGGGACAAATCCATCTTGTGGAAATGGTACTACTGAAAAAATTCTTGGTGAAGAATGTGACGCGGGTGAAAATAATGATAAAGCCTGTGTACCAGGGCCAAACCAAGATTCTTGTTCATATTGTGGTAATGGCTGTAAGGTTCTAACTGTTGATCAGAATGCATTTTGTGGTAATGGTGTTATTGACGCAAATAAAAATGAACAATGTGATTTTAGTACTACAGGACAGATAGTAATGAAGCAAAACAATAATACTGTTCCAGCTATATGTTCTGACCAAGGTAGTTATTCATGTAAGAGTAACTGCACATTATTGGTTCAACAATGTGTGGCTTGTGGACCAAGTGCTCAAGGTGTAATACCAATTATTAATATCCTTAATCCAATTCAAAAAATTTGGAATGAGCGTCCAAAGGGAAGTGAGTGGCCGGGTACAAATGATTTTTATTTTTACCGCAAACAGGGTGCAGATAGTTATGCTTTGATTGGTGGAAATAATTTAGCAAATCCTACAATTAATGTGCCGCAAATTGGTTTCAAGAGCTTGGTTGATGCAACCAAGGCCTTGCAAGTAGAACAAGATAAAATGTGTGTTAATCGTTACTCAATGTTGTTTAACCCAAGTAAAGTTTTGGAAAATAACAATAATAGTTACATGACTATTGCTCCAACAGCAAAAATAAATGGTACTTTGTTCCCATTCACCGTGAACGCTCAGTCGGCAAATGCGCCGGTTGTACAAGAATTAATTACTTCTCCATCTGTGCCACCAGATACTTTCCGGATTGTCTTAAAATGGACTGACCAAGATAAAACCGCGGAATTTAATGGTGCCTTGTATAATGAAGACTTTAATAAATTTGATGAAAATATTTGGTCCAAAGGCATTCAAGATCATCGAATTTATGCTATGAAAGGTTGGTGGAACAATTATAATCAAACTGCGCTCTGTAGTAGTATGATGCGCGCAGGAACATTTTGGACACCTTCGCAGTCTGCCACTCAAGGAGAAACTTGTGAATCGAATTACGGTATTATCGCAAGTCCAAACCAAGTTTCAGTGTCTGGAAAAACATTTATCCAAACCTTTACCTTGGTTACCAATGATTATTTGCAGAGTGGAAAACCATTTACTTTCTTTGTAAATAGTTTGAATGGAACATCGATTGGTAGTAGTAAAAATAGCTCTTTGGAAGTATTGGTTTATACTAATAAACCGCTGCCTAAGAATGGTTTAAATGCCAGTGATATTTCTCTGTACTCTGTGTATGAGCCAGATTATACCTTTAAAATTAAGGACGCTAATTTGCCTACAGGGTCAGCAGCCTCTGCTTATAGTTACTGGCAAGTCTTTAATATGGTAAAAGAAAGTGGAAAATATACAATTAAACCAGTTGAAGGAAAAGAGGCTAATGGTACTAGTAATGGTCAATTGTACCAGAATGGTTTATTCCATAAATGTTCAACCGGCTTATTTAGCTATATGCCAGGTAAAGTGCCTGTGACTTGCCCTAACTAATGTGGTATAATTGACATAAGTTTTTCTTAGTATATTTATGAAAAAAAATCTTATTATCGTTGTCACTTTGGTTTTGGGTGTTATTTCTCAACCGGCGCTCAGTGTCCAGGCTCAGGTAGTGACTACGCAAACCGCACCAAGTCGAACTGCTGTGACTGCGCAAACTAACACCTCTGCCACAGTGAATGCTGAGATTCCAAGTAACGTAGGATTTTTTTTCCGTGGTATAAGTCAGCGTTTTCAATTATTATTTTCATTTAACGCTACTAGGGACGCTACACTTCGGTTAAAGTTTGCAGAAGATAATCTGAAATTTGTACAATTACTCACCACTACTTCGGCTGATGAAAAGGCTATTGATCAGGCTAAAAAATTAGCTCAAAAATCTGAAGAGTTTGTAGCTGAAGTAAATAAAAGTGAATCTAAATGGTCAGATGCTGATCCCGAAGCTATTAATAACTTGGTTATTCAAGCAAGTGCGTACTTTGTGCAAGCAGAAAATGTGATTGAAGAATTGAATAATATGTCCGATGATGCAGCTTGGCAAAATGCTCTAGATGAAGTTCTTAGAAATTTATCTAATGAAAACACTAAAACAAAACAATTTTTGCAAACTAATTTTATCAAAGCCTCTGGTGATCAAAATCTTCCTGAAGGCGTTGCTCCAATTTTAGAAAATGATCGAGATTCAGATGGTGTTGAAGATAATGATGAAAATACCCTTGGCCTTAGTACCAGTGATTTTGATACTGACCGCGATGGTCTCTCTGATAGTATTGAGCTTGAGCGTTTTGGTACAGACCCCACCAATGCTGATACTGATGGTGATGGTTTTAGAGATGGTTTAGAAATTTTAAAAGGATTTAATCCAGTTGGAGATGGAAATTTCTCCACTACTGCTATCAAAAACAATGGCTTTGTTTTTGTAAAAGCCAAAATGACTTTGCCAAATTTATCACCAACTACCCTTAAGTTTTTGCAAGACGCTAGTCAGGGCAAAAAACTTGAACGTTATAAAGGTAATTAATCGTATGTTTGATAATCAGAACAATCCTCCAGCCGGTGCAGTGCCAAATAATTTACCCATGGGTGAACCAGAAGACATGTTTTCTGGTGCTGATGTAGAGCCTGCTTTGCCTCAGCCTGACCCAATCAACATGCCGCCTACTGCGCTTGATGCAGGAGTATTGCGTCCAAAAATCGAATCTGTGCCAATGCCACAGCCCATGATGGAGCCAGAAATGCCTCCTTTGGCCGAACCAGCACCCTTGCCTGTGTCCATGGCTACACCTCCACGTCGTGAGTCTGTGGAACCTATGCCAATGCCTGTAAATGCTAATTCTGATGGTGTTTTGGCTGCCCCACTCGGTGGTCATAAAGCTTTAATTACTGTAATTGTTTTGCTTTCAATCATTATTATTGGTGGTGGCTCTGCATGGGCTTATTTTACTTATATTAATCCACCAGACACTCAAGTGCTGCCAAATAACACCGCTCTGATTCCAACCACTACACCATCAAATAATCAAAACACTGATAGCGTAGTTACGACTACTATTGAATTAGATAATAATACTTCTACTGATAGTTTAATTTTGTTTGGTGAACCAGTTTTGGATACTGACAGTGATGGTTTGGATGATAGTGTAGAAAAAGAAAAAGGTACTAATATGCTTGCTTGGGATTCTGATGGCGATACTTTAAGCGATGGAGATGAAGTCCTTACCTGGAAAACTAACCCGCTCAAGGCAGATACTGACGGTGATACCTATGAGGATGCCGCGGAAATTAAAAATGGTTATAATCCAAATGGTGATGGTAGGTTATTTGCTGTTACCACTACTAGCACTGCTTCCAATACTCCAACCACCACTCCAAGTGCTGAAACTAAACCTTAGTCTATGTTTTTCAAGCGCGCTGCAAAAACCGCTGCACCAAAACCCGCGCTTGGGTCAGTTCAGACTATTCCAGAAATTTTTTATGGTGGCAGTGATCCAGAAGCTGGACTTCGTGGAGCCGCGGCTAGTAAAAGTGTAAAACCAAACAGTGTTACTTCTATCGGTGGCGCTGGTTCATCTTCTTCATCTTCTGGTCATACCAAACTTATTGCCTTTGTCATGATTATTATTTTTTTGATAGTCTCAGCTGGCGCAGCTTGGGGGTATTGGAAATATTTAGGTGGGGGAGTTGGTCCTGCGGCCACAGAAACCACTTCAAAAGAAATGCCGCAATCTAATGATCCTGCCCCTGTTCAAATCACACCAGTGGAAACTGTGACATCCACAGTCACTTCTACTGAAGTGTTAACTACCACTTCTACTTCTAATTTTACGACAACAAGCACAGCCTTTGTTTTGTCTGAGTTATCCCCAGATTTTCCGGCAATTAATCAATTAAACGCCATTGATGCAGATTCTGATACTTTAACTGATTTGGAGGAAGAAATTTTTGATACTGATTCTTCGCTTTTTGATAGTGATAGTGATGGATATAGTGATGGTCAAGAGGTGCTCAATTTATATAACCCAAAAGGTATTAGCCCAGTGCGTTTAGCAGAGTCTGGATTAGTCCGAGAATTTACACATCCACGTGATGTGTACCGTTTGTATTATCCAATTTCTTGGCAAGCAGGTAGTGTGGACGCTGGTTCTAATACCATGCTTTTTACGGCTGGTAATGGCGATTATGTAGAAGTGAGGATTTTTACTAAAAATAATACTGAAGATTTTTCTGGATGGTTTGGTCGCGTGGCTAAAGATGAACAAATTACTGATTTACAAACTGTTTCTAATGCGTTTAAAACTTCTTATTACATGCGTAAAGATAATTTGGTCTTGTACGTGGATATGCCCGGACAAGTGGTAGTTATTTTATACCACCCATTAGTAAATGCACCAATTAATTATCGTACCACACTCAAAATGATGATAGAAAGTTTGCGAATTCCTGGACAAGTAAATACGAGTTCTGCTTTGTAATATGGAATGTTTGATTTTTTCCACTATTCGTAAGCCATTACCCGTTTCTCGTCAACATATTATTCGCGCCGTAGAATATACGCTTAAGTCTGAACACAAAAATGGAACAATTAGCGTACATGTAATAGGTGATAAAAAAATGTTTGATTTAAATCGTGTTCATAGGGGTAAAATGAAAACCACTGATGTACTTTCTTTTCCGGCTCAGTTTGCTGGAGCGGGAGAACGAAAGCAAAAAAAAGATTCGTGGTTTGGAAAACAAGAACAAGACCTTGGTGATATATTTATTTCCGCGGCTCAAATTCGCAGACAGGCCAAGGTTTGGGAAGTCAGTGCCTCTGAAGAATTTACTCGTATGTTAGTTCACGGTGTTCTTCATATATTAGGATATGATCACATGGAAGATGGGGAAGCTAAAATAATGTTTGGTAAACAAGAGCGATACCTGGGTGCGGTTTTAAAAAAATAATATGGCATTTAAAAATAGTTTACAACACGCGGTTCGTGGTCTTACGCGGGCAGCAAGAACCGAACCAAATGTGCGGTGGCAGTTATTAGCTACTTTTCTAGCTGTGGCTTTGGGTTTGATAGTACGGCTTAGTCGTGGTGAGTGGTTGGTAATTACTTTGGTTACAGGTTTAGTTTTGGCCATGGAATTAGTAAATACAGCTTTGGAAAAAACTCTTGATATTATTAAGCCTCGTTTTGATGAACAAATTGGCAGGGTCAAAGATATTATGGCAGGGGCTGTTTTAATTGTTTCTTTGGTAGCTTTAGTCAGTGGGATTTTGGTTTTCTGGCCACATCTCTTTCAGGTCTAATCTACCTGTGGTATAATTAGCAGATAATTCTATGGTTAGAACAAAACAAAACACTGAATACATTACTGGTATTGATATTGGCTCGCAAAATATTCGCGTGGCAGTGGGCCAGGTAGGTGGTTCTGGTATTGACCGCACTTTGCAAATCATTGGAGCTGTAGAAGTGCCTTCTGAAGGTGTACAAAAAGGAGTGATTACCAGTATTGAAGAAGTGGTTTCATCATTGGCTCATGCTATAGAAACTGCGGAAAAAATCACTGGCGTACCCATTGAACAAGTGTGGGTAGGCTTGTCTGGTACTCATATTATTGCGCAAGACAGTAAAGGTGTGGTGGCTGTAGCCCGTGGAGATGGAGAAATTACTGAAGAAGATGTAGGTAGGGCTTTGGAAGCTTCCAAGACTGTAGCCACGCCACTCAATTATGAAATTTTGCATGTACTGCCACGTAGTTTTAGTGTGGATGGACAAACTGGTATTAAAGATCCGGTAGGAATGACCGGAATTCGTCTTGAAGTAGACACAAAAATTATATACGGGGTGACTGCCCATATTAAAAATATTTCCAAAGCCATTTATCGGGCTGGAGTAGGCATCGATGATTTTGTTTTATCAGTTTTGGCGGCCGGAGACGTAGTTTTAACGAGTCGTCAAAAAGAATTAGGGGCGGCAGTGATTAATATTGGCTCAGCGACCACTAGCTTGGTGGTCTATGAAGAAGGTGATATTTTACATACCGCGGTTTTACCAGTGGGAGCCGGACATATTACCAATGACTTGGCACTTGGGCTCAAGACTTCCATTGATATTGCTGAACGCGTAAAAATTGAATATGGTCAATGCGTGGCCCAAGGTCTTTCTAAAAAAGATATGATTGATTTGGCCTCACTTGGTGCCAATGAACATGAAACAGTGTCACGGTATTACGTCGGACAAATTATTGAAGCTCGCGTTTCAGAAATTTTAGAAAAAGTAGATGCTGAACTTACTAAAATTGGGCGTAGTGGTTTGCTTCCAGCCGGTGCATATTTTGTAGGTGGGGGAGCAAGACTTGGTGGATTAATTGATTTGGCTAAAGCAGAATTACAATTACCATCTGCGCTTGGGTATCCACTCAATGTTCATAGCATTACAGACAAAGTTCAAGATGTGGCATTTGCTTCAGCTATCGGCCTTGTAAAATGGGGAGCTTCAGTCACTGGAGATGCGCCTGCTGGTCGTGCTTCTTGGCAGGTGGCATCAGGAAAAGTAACAGACGGAGTGAAATCATTTTTTAAAAACTTATTGCCATAATTGGCTTAAAATAAGGCTTAATAGAATCTCAATAAAATGGGGTTCTTTTTTATTACAAAATTATTGACAGGTCAGGCAAAAGAAACTAAAATATATACAGAATTTACTCAAAGATCGATTGATTGAATACAAATATTGTTCATATGCCCCAAGTAAAACCAGAAATAGAAACATTTGCTAAAATTAAAGTAATCGGAGTCGGTGGCTCTGGTGGTTCTGCTGTTGATCGCATGGTCAAAGGCGGAATTCGTGGTGTTGATTTTATTGTCATGAATACTGATGTTCAAGCTTTGCACCATAATTCTGCGCCACACAAATTACATATTGGTAAAGCAGTTACCCGCGGACTTGGTGCTGGTATGAATCCTGATGTTGGTAAGCGTAGCGCCGAAGAAACCCAAAATGAAATTCGTGAAATGCTCAAAGACACTGACATGGTATTTATTACTTGTGGTCTTGGTGGTGGAACTGGTTCAGGTGCTGCACCAGTAGTAGCCGAAATTGCGCGTGACATGGGAATTCTCACTGTTGCGGTTGTTACCAAACCATTTACTTTTGAAGGTCCGCAACGTCGTGCCATTGCTGAGCGTGCGCATGAAGAATTGTCTCGCAATGTTGATACCATTATCACTATTCAAAATGATCGTATTTTACAAATTATCGACAAGAAAACTTCACTCATGGAAGCATTCAAGATTGTTGATGATGTTTTGCGCCAAGGTGTGCAAGGAATTTCTGAATTAATTACTGTTCCTGGTTTAATCAATGTAGACTTTGCCGATGTTCGCACCATTATGAGTGATACTGGTTCTGCGCTCATGGGTATAGGTCTTGGTACTGGTGAAACCCGCGCGCTTGAAGCAGCCAAGTCTGCGATTTCTAGTCCGTTACTCGACATTGCGATTGATGGTGCTCGTGGTATTCTCTTTACTATTACGGGTGGATCTTCACTCGCCATGCAAGAAGTAGCTGAAGCTGCTAAAATTATTACCAGCTCTGCACATGAAGACGCGCGAGTTATTTTTGGGGCAGTGATTGATGAAACCATGGGTGAGGATATTCGTATTACGGTAATTGCGACTGGTTTTGAACACCGTGGGGAAAAACATTTCACCCCCGAATCAAATGAAGTTCCTACGAGTATCCGTCGTTCACCACTTCGCATGCCATTATTTTCAAAACGAATTAGTGAAATTCCAGTTTTGCCTCACACACAAACGCAAGCACAAGAACGTGAACATGAAAATGACATAGATGATGACTTAGACTTAGATGCTGAGTTTGTGGCCAAGCCTCAGTTTATTAAAAAAACTGTGGATGAGTCCATGCCAATTCGAACTATGCCACCAAAACCCACCCATTTTACTTCCAAGCCAGTAGGTAATAGTTTCATGAATCCACCTACGCCACCAATGCCACCAATGAATCATAATCCAAATCAAAATGCTCAAAACGCAGCTGACGAAGACTTGGAAATTCCAGCCTTTATCCGCAAGAAAATGGGACAATAATTAGACTTTTACATAAAACCTTCGCTAGAGGGTTTTATTGTTTTCATAAGGACCAAATGGTATAATTTACCCGTATGAAATGTCCTATTTGCCGCAATGATGAAACCAAAGTGGTCGATTCGCGCCTCACTTCAGATAGTGCGTCTATTCGCCGTCGCCGCGAATGTACTAAATGCGCGTATCGATTTTCCACTATTGAAGAAATGGAATTATTAGATATTGTGGTGGTAAAAAATAATGGTAGACGTGAAGCATATTCACGAAACAAATTAGAAAAAGGAATTCAACAGGCTCTTACTAAACGTCCAGTAACTGAAGACCAGTTTGACCAGCTCATCCATGCCATTGAAAGTGATATCCAAAAAAAGAAACAACGCGAAGTGACCAGTAAAGATTTGGGTGAAATGGTGATGCGTCATTTACGAAAATTTGATAAAGTCGCGTACATTCGTTTTGCTTCTATTTATCGAGCGTTTACGGATGTAAAAGGTTTTCAAAGTGAAGTATCGTCTTTGGAAAAAGATGCGCATTCTAAATCTCGTCGTACTAAATAATTATATGACTGTTTTGCCACCTGAACAACCATTGGAAGCTCCCAAAAAACTTGGCCAAAATACTGGAAAAAAAGTTGAAGACCGATTAGATGAATTAGAGATTTTGATTCGCCAAAACATGCAGTGGTCTGAAATTATTTATAAAGATGTCAAAAAGATTCGTCGTCGTTTGTTTGTTGGACAAATTTGGGGCTTGATTAAAATAATGTTACTCCTGGCGCCATTTGTTGCTGCCGCATTTTTTTTACCTCCATATTACCGACAAGCTAAGCAATGGTATGTTGATAATATTGAAACTCCTCGCATTCAATTGGAAAATAACCTTAATAAGGTAAACCGATATTTGCCGTAGGTCAAATGAAATATGTCAGTATTTAGTGATAAAGTGTGGCAGGCATTGCAGACCGTGCCAAGAGGAAAAGTCACAACCTATCAGTTATTGGCTAGGGCCGCGGGTAAACCAAAAGCCTTTCGGGCTGTGGGTAGTGTTATGCGTCAAAATGTGCAATTGGTGATTTTGCCTTGCCACCGTGTGGTAAAAAGTAATGGGGATATTGGTGAATATGTGGGTGGAATCAATCAAAAGGTTACCTTATTACAGAGCGAAGGTGTTGTGATAAATAATAATAGAATAAATTTAAGTGAGTATTTAGTAGTCCCAAATATAGTATGAAACGCACAAAAATCATTGCGACTCTTGGTCCAGCTACGCATACTGAAGCGGTTATTAGTGAGCTCATGCAAAAAGGCATGGATGCAGTGCGTTTAAATTTTTCCCATGGAAGTTATGATGACCATGCAGCTCTCATGCAAATGGTTCGCGCTGCTGCAACAAAACTAAATAAACATGTGGCCATTATTCAAGATTTGCAAGGTCCAAAAATTCGTTTAGGAAAATTACCTGAAGTTGGTGTGGAGATTAAAGATAACGAGGAAGTAATTTTTGATACTGGCCGTGATGAATATGCCGATGGAGTTTTCCCTGTGGATTTTAAAGAATTACATAAATCAGTTAAGACTGGAGACCGTTTGTTATTAAATGATGGACGTGTAAGTACAAAAATTTTGGAAATAAATGGCACACATATTACGGCTCAGGTTTTACATGGTGGTTTATTATCTTCACATAAAGGTATTAATGTTCCAGACTCGACTATAGCAAGTAGTTCTCTCACGCCAAAAGACCGTGCTGATGCTGAATTTGGTTTAAAACAAAATGTAGATTACATTGCCTTATCATTTGTGCGTAAACCAGAAGATGTGCAAGAGCTCCGTGAAATTATTTCTACGCATGAGGGTAAGGTGGAATTTCCTACCAAAATTATTGCGAAAATGGAAAGACCTGAAGCTATTACAAACATGCAGGCCATTGTTGAAGCGGTAGATGTAGTTATGGTGGCACGTGGAGATTTAGGTATTGAAACTTCTGCAGCTAATGTTCCAGTTTTACAAAAGCAATTAATTGCAGCCGCGCTTTTGGCACAAAAACCCGTGATCGTGGCCACGCAAATGTTGGATTCCATGCAAAACAGTCCACAGCCCACACGTGCCGAGGTTTCAGATGTGGCCAATGCAGTTATTGATGAAACAGATTGTGTCATGCTCTCCAATGAGACTGCCACTGGTCAATTTCCTTTAGAAACCGTGGCTATGATGGCGGAAATTATCACTGACACAGAAAATTCACCGTTTGATGACCTCACTCCACCTGATCCTCGCCAAAATACTGATAGTTTGGCGGCGGAAGTTGGGCACGCGGCTGAAGAAACCGGGGCCATCATTATTATCACCGCCACACATGATGGCGAGATAGCTCGTCACATTAGTCATTTCCGCCCGCAAGTGCCAATTGTAGTGGTGACAGAGAATGATCGTGTGGCTCGTCAGCTTTCGCTGGTTTCAGGAGTATATCCTGTGCTTGGTTCCACTGCCTCAGAAGAGACTGTGGTGGCCCTGGCCCGTGAATACGTTTTGTCTACAAATATGGCCAAAGCAGGGGACCAGGCAGTGGTGGCTTTGGGGCATGACCAACAAATTTCCATTGTGGAAATAAAAGCAGTATAATATATCCATGAAATTTTTTGCGCCTAAAAAATTAGAATCTGCTGATTCGGTCAAAACGAAGATTTTTTCCATTTCAGAAATTTCTACTCTTGATTCTTCAATTCAAAAAACTCTTCCGTACAATGTTAAAGAGCTTGGTAATTTGGTTAGCCCACTTTGTGCTCAAGGTTTAGTTATCTCTTCTACACTGGTGCAAGATTTTTGGACTAATAATAATTTAGATAAAAAGATTAAAAAAATTATTACCCCACTTAGTCTGCATCATCCACGTGCAATTACGAGTGCGGCACAAACAATTCAACGTTTAATTTCACGGCAAAATGTACCTGATTCGTGGCAATTGAAGAAAAAAAATAAAGCCGCCGAAGTGACCGTGTATTTAGGAAATTCAGAAATTGGCTCTAGTGATTGGCTTCCAAAATTGCGTACCAATGGTTCTGATGATTTAAGTAAAGTAATTAAACAAGGTTTGTCCGCTGTTTATAGTGAACGCTTTATTCGTCAGCGTTTGCAACGAGGTTGGTCTCAACACCATCTACCGTTAACCATTGTGGCTACACAAGTAGAAGAATTAAAAAATACAGACCCAGTGTTAACTGTGCGCACTGTTCACCCTGGATATCACAATTCGTCAATTGCAGAATTAAATATTTTGATCAAAGGCGAGTCATATGATTACACTATTTTTAAACCAGCTTTTGGAACTAAAAAAGCAATCATAATTAATCATTGGAATAATCCAATTATTTCTGAAGAAGTTTTGCGCACAATGCTCGCGCCAATTATGGCTTTGGAACAAAAGATTGGACGTTCAATTCAGGTCTCAGGAATTTTTAATCACACTCAAACCGCGCTAACCATTACGCATTTAGAAATTGATCAAGCCAAAGACAAAGAATCTTTGTACGAATATATGCTTAGTGGAACTAGTTCTGTTTTAGGTTCAGGAGAATTTTTTGGTCAAGGTATTGCTGTGGGATCGGTGTTAGTGGAACGACCTGGTCAAGCGCTTAAAATCTCTCATTCAGGTAATATTATTGTTACAAAAAATTTAAGCACTATTTCTCAGGCTGCGGCTATGGAAGCTGCTGGTTTTATTTTAGAAGAAGATCCTGATACGGCGCGCATTTCTGCTAAAACGCGACATATTTTAGTACCAATTATTGCTGGAGTAAAAAATGCGACTAAAAAATTTCGCTCTGGAACCATGGTAACTATGGCAGTCACTACTTTGCCTGAAGGTGCAGTGTATAGTGGTGCTTTGCCCTATGAAGTTAAACCTCTTATCCAGGTTAAACATAATATTAAAACAGAAGTCCGTCCTACTCGCGCGTCAGTGACCATTGATGAATTAATTGGTCAAAGTCAGGCACGTCATCCATTAGATTATTTTTCAAAAAAGAAAAATAATGGAAAAGTATATACAGAATTATTGGGTCAGGCTTTAGCTTTGGCTGTGGCTGAACAATATCCTGCGCGTTTAACTGTGGCTTTTAGCAATAGTTTGCCACGCGTTTTCACACATTGGCCAGGTGGTAAACAGGCTGAAAATTCATTGCGCCTCAGATCAAATGCACGCGGCGCAGAACGATATTTGGCCAAACAGTATGAACCAGTTTTAGCCGCTGAATGTGCCGCGCTTATCCAAGCCCGTGAACGATTTGGTTTTACAGGAATTGATATTCAGTTGCCATATTGTCGTTCATCGGTAGAATTAGAAGAAATGATTGCTGTGCTAGGCAAGCATGGGTTGACCCGTGAAAAAGGTTGGCGTTTTAGTTTAGCTACTGATTTGCCAGGTCATGCCATTTTAACTTCTGCACTTGCCAAACATTTAGATGAATTGGTTTTTAATATTGATTCTTTGGTTAAAAGCACCACCGGTACTCGAAGCACTACGATTACGCCTACGCATCAAAAAACCGTGGAACATGCATTGTCTGCCATTGCCAAAGCTGCACGAAAAGAACGCACACGAGTGGCTTTGTCTGGAACTTTATTAGCTACGCAACCACGTCTCGTGTGGTCAGCTGTTAAAAGTGGAATTAAAACATTGGTTGTTACTCAAGAAGAAGAATCTGTGGTCCGCACCGCAGCTTGGGAAGCAGAACGTTCAGTTGGTTTTGGTGGAACTAGTCCGCAATTTCTTAGTAGTATGGCTGGGGTGGCTTGTTTGGGTGCTTTTATTATTATGGTAGGTGCGGGTTGTGGCAGACAGGATCAGGCTATGACTGCGCCGCAAATGACACCAGCTCAAATTCGCGCGGAAATTATGACTGCACTGGCTGAAGAAAAGGAAAAATCTTTGAATGAAAAAACTACGGCTACTGTTTCTGGTTTTGCAGATTTTAAAGTTGAGCATCCGCGTCGGTATGAAGCTACTTTTTCACCTGATAGTTTTGTGTTATCAAATAAAACTGACGGACAAACACTGAAATTTTCTGCGCTCAATAAATTTGGCACTACCAGTTCGACTGATTTTATGACTAATAGTGGTTTGCAAGGAAAATTATTTTCTTTTCCAGTTGACGAGGATGAAACAACGGTTACTGATTTGATTCCTTTGTATGTATATGAAATCGAATTAGGAAAAAATAAAATTTTAAAAATTCAAACCACATCTGATTCAGAGGTAATCATGGGTATTGTTAAATCAATTCAAAGTATATAATATGGATCCAATTAATAAGGTGAAAATCAATTATTTCTTTAAGAAAGATCTTAAGGGAAATGTCACCAGAAGTCAGGGTGGAGTGCCGCGGAGTCAGCCACCACGTGGTGGAACGAGAAATAAAAAATCTATCATGCGATTTTTTAAAGACAGTGTGGTTACCCAAGAAAATACTGCTACAAAAAGTAAAGCAATTGTAAGGAAGAAAAGAGTTGTAAAAAATAAGAAACCAAAAATCAAAAAAGTCGCTTAATTACATTTAATTAAAATGTATGGATATCAATAATTCTAATAATAATATCGCCGCCGACGACAGTAATGTAAATAATCCTATAGTAGATGATAGTAATAATAGCCCGACAAATGAAGACCTACAAAAGTTGGTGAAAAAAGTTGCTCCAGCTTTTCCTTTGCGTCGTCCTGGTCAGTTATCTCGCGGTCCAATCATGGGACGTGGTAAGGGTGGCGGATTAGGAAATAAAGGTCGCATTGGCATGCGCACGGGTACTCGCTAATCCTAAATTTTAACATTAATTTGGCTAACTTAAGCCAAAAAAATAGGAAAGAGCCTTGACAAAGGCTCTTTTTTGTGTTATATTCGTTCGTTGCTAAAAAAAGTCAGTTCTTTACAATGTTGGTTTAGTACTCGCCGGGGAGTTTCCCGGAATCATTTCTCAGACGGAGCAAAGACAATGCGCGTTTCCATCAACTTCATCATCGCCCTCTTCACCCTCTTCGTCGCCGCCTGCACCCCGGACATTAAGGTTCCGGTGCCGGAAGTGAAGGTCCCGCTGCCGCCGGAACTCATCGCGGCCGCCGCCGCGGCCTTCGCCGCTGGCAACAGCGACGAGCCATGTCCGCCCCAGGAACACGAGCCTGCCACCCCGGCGGATGGGGTCGACAACGACCACGACGGCATCACTGAGGCGGTCGAGAAGGAGGTCGACTGGTTCGACCCATTCTCAATTCACGGTGATGTCACCGTGTTCTGTCCTGACTCATGTACGATCCGCATGAACCTGGCCAACGGGTTCAAGTGGAAGTGGCTGAATCCCGGCACCACTGAACGGGTCGCTGAGTTCACCTTCGCTGGTGAGCTATTGGTTCCGGCCTTCGACCACGCCCAAATCGAGGTATCCATGGGCGGGCCAATCGACGACACCAGGGAGTCATATGTGGAGGTGGGCGAGGAGAATGTCTTGCGTCTGACTTCGCTCATTCCGGACAATGGGGGCCAGTTTGTCCTCACCCTACAGAAGTATTCCTTCACTGGAATGCAGGTTGGGCACTGGTTACCCTTTCAGATCCTCCACGTTCAGGAGATCAATCCGAGCGAGTAGGACCATGAGCGAAAAAACTCTAGAACTTTGAACGACTTCGGTCGATGGGCTCAAAGTTCTATCACTTAAACCAACATCTTACAGAGGGGGACGGAGCATACCCATTGCTCCCGAACTAAAAGACATCACCAAAAGTGGTGTCTTTTAGTTTTGCTAAAAAATCATAATTAGGATATATTAACTATCAATTCAGAGACATTTCACTTGCATGTTTTATAATGTTAAAAATATTTTATGCTTTCTCGCTTCAATCGTTTTACGTTCAGCTTAATTGGAATTTTTGCCCTGCTAATCTCACCTTTTATAGTAACTCCAGTTCAAGCTGTTGATGTGGCTTTGTTATCCTCGAGTACTTTGGCAAATGGCACAGCGATGATTAATTTGGCTGCACCCACTGGAACCGCTTGTGAAGTGGCCGTTGGTTCTTCGGTTGGATCACCTAATTACCAATGGTTTAATTCCGCGCCTTGTACCACCTTTCGTGTTGATAATTTACCCGCTGTTTCGAAAATTAATATTCGGGTGTTTGCCGGTGGTCCGGCGCAAGATTTTGTGTTGAATGCTACCACTGTACCAATCACTCCAGCGCCGACTCCAGTTCCAGTACCTTTACCAGTAATAAAACCAAAGGCCGTTACTTTTATTTCGCCTATTGCTGGTCAAAAAGTGGCGGGCGCAACCACTCTGCTTACTTGGACCAATCAAAGTGCTGATAATTATTTGGTCATTGTTGGTAGTGGTTCTGGCAAATCTGATTATGGTTCATATTCTACAAAAAATACTTCAGTGACAATTAATAATTTACCGCAAAATAATAAAAAAGTGTACGTGCGAGTCACTGCCCAATTTGCTAATAAAAACTTAGCTAAAAATCTTAATTTTATTTCTGCTAAACCAGTGGTTGTGCCTGTGCCGCCACCTACTCCGATTCCGACACCAACTCCAACCCCAACCCCAACTCCATTGCCACCAGTTCCAACTGGGTCAAACATTTCCGCAGTTTGGGCCAATGAAGGCGGGGATAAAGTGGTACAAGAAGATTTGCGTGCTTCAAATAATTTGAATGTAACTAATTCAGTTTGGAATGGAAATACTATTTCGATTTTTGGTGCCAAAAATGAAGTGGTGAATTTTAATGTAATTTTAGAAGCTAAAAATACACAGGCCGCAAATGTTTCCGTTTCTTTTGATACCTTAACTGGCCCAAATAATTTTACCATTAAAGGTAAGCCAGCCACTGGCAATGATTTGTATCAATGGACTGATAGAAATATTGAATTATTTTATGTTCGATATTTGGAAATCAAAGGGCTCAGTGCTTTTATGGCCGGTAATTATGATGAACAACAGCTACCTGCACGTCTTCGTGCTACTGACCGTCAATGGGTAAATCGTCCGGCAGCAAATAAAAATTTCCCAGACATCGCAGTGCCAATTGAACTCCACAGTACATTCACTGTTGCAGCAAATAAAAACCAAAGTATTTGGGCAGATATTTATATCCCAAAAAATGCGCCAGCCGGAATTTATAATGGCACAGTAAACATTAAAGAAAACGGTGTAATTACTCGCACCATTCCTGTGCAGTTAACTGTGAAAAATTTTGCTTTACCCGATGAACCAAATTCTAAAACCATGCTTTACATGGGTTATAAAGATTTGAATGAGCGTTATTTGGGCGAAGCATACCCCGCTGGTAAAGTGGCGGCAATTAAAGATTTGCGAGATAAACATTTTTTACTTGCTCACAGGCACAAAATTTCTTTAATTGATGCAAGTCCAACTAGTGAATTAGTTTGGAATGAAGATGCTCCATTTCCAGATTGGATTTCACGTTTAAATGGCACACTTTTCTCAGCTGCAAATGGGTATGATGGTCCTGGTGTTGGTGTGGGAAATGGTGTTTACGCGATTGGTCCATATGGCTCATGGGGTTGGAAAAATGAAGGTAAAACTGCGATGTGGAATCACACTAATAATTGGGCCGATTGGTTTGCGAATAATGCGCCAGGCACAGAATATTTCTTGCATTTAATTGATGAGCCTCAAGTTCAGGATTATCAACAAATTGAGCAGTGGGCCAGTTGGATAAATAATAATCCTGGTTCAGGTAGTAAAGTGCCTTCTATGGTAACCATGTGGCCAATGCATGCGCAAGTAGAAACACCAAGTCTTGATTATGTGGTTTCTGGAATGACACTTGGTGAAACAGATATATGGCAAAATGCTGTGAATTATTACCAAAATACACCTGGCAAAAAATTCATGATGTACAATGGTGGTCGGCCGGGTCAGGGTTCGTTTATGACCGATGATGACGGTGTGGCGCTTCGTGAACTTGCGTGGGGACAATATAAGAAAAATGTAAGTCGTTGGTTTTATTGGGAATCTACTTATTACAACAATACACAAGGTGGTACAGGTCAAACTAATGTGTTTAAACAAGCCATGACCTTTGGTGGCGCAGGCACACCAGATTCAATTCGTGGTCTTACTGGTTGGAATTATTCCAATGGTGACGGTGTGCTGTTTTATCCAGGTACTGATAAAATTTTCCCAACTGAGTCATATAATGTGTCTGGCCCAATTGCTAGTTTGCGTCTTAAATTCTGGCGCCGTGGTATTCAGGATGTAGATTATCTTACTTTGGCTGCCAAAGTTAACCCAGCTAAAACTCAAGAAATTGTTAATCGCTTAGTACCAAAAGCCATGTGGGAAGTAGGTGTAGAAAATCCAGCTGACCCAACTTACCTCAATGGTCCTGTGTCGTGGTCTGATGATCCAAGTGTGTGGGAAGCGGCTCGGTTGGAATTGGCGAATATTATTGAGGGGAAATAATTTGGATTTCAATGACCATTTTTCTGTTAATTGTAATTGGTCTAACCCTGGGTAGCTTTTTTAATGCCTGGCTTTATCGAGCTAAACAAGGGGAGTCAATTGCTCATGGTCGGTCACATTGTCCGCACTGCAAACACGTTTTGGTGCCAATTGATTTGGTACCGATTTTGAGTTGGTTATTGTTAAAAGCGCAATGTCGCTACTGTAAACAAAAAATTTCCTGGCACTATCCAGCCGCGGAAATTCTTGGGGTAGTGATAATAATCACTTTGTATTTTTTGATAATTGGTAAATAGTTCGTTACCAATAATAACCGTCGCAATAATTTTCAGAAGTGTTTTCGGTTTTAATAATCTTATTTTCTTGGTGTTTTTCCACTGTGGTTACGCATGTTTTGAGTTGTGTACCATCATTGTCTGAACTATAGGGTTGTTCCTGGTGAGACGATTCAAACAAATTTAAATTATTATCGGTTACTAGATAAATATCTTTATCACAAATTAATGTGCCACAAAAATTATTAATGGTAATTTGTTTGTTGGCTTGATCAAAAGTAATTTGATTAAAATTTAATTTTCGAAAATCTTGGGTAAATGTATTTTCCACAAAGGTTTTGATTTTTTCATCAAACAGCCAATACTGATAGGTGCCCCATTTTGCGCCGCCTTCTTCCAAAATACCAATATCCAAATAACCGTCAAAATTAAGATCAGTGACATTAAAAAATTCATGAATTCGGTCACCAAGAAACATGTCTGGGTCGGACAGTAAAATAGTTTGGACCGGCTCTGGTTTTGAATCATAGTATACGTAAATCGCGCCGCGCGTGGTGCTGGTAAATGAGGTAATTAAAAAAGTAAATGGCGAAAGTTGCGGATTAATTTCCACATGTAAAATTTCACTGGTGCGATCAGACTTGCTTGTGCGTCCATGACCCTGAAAATCCGCAGCAGAATATATTTTTTCTCTTATTTCTTTTGAAGCAATCGGCGCAATTTTTTCCGTTTGCGCCAAAGCCGGCTCGGTCACTGTATTGCCAGAATAGTGAAAATAAAAACCAGCGCCAATGGCACTACCAATAAGTGTGAGAATTCCTAGTTTGGTTAAATGGTTCATAAGAATAGGGATATTATAGGTCTTTTGGAAGAAATAGCAAAGCCGCTCAAAAGGGAGGGTTGGGGTTGTTTTTGTTCTAAATTCCTCTATACTATTAATAGTAAAAATACCTATGTCTGAAACATCTGAATATTTCCAAAGTACCTATGCCCATCTGGAAAAGCATGAGCGTGATGAAAACGATACCTATGCCCAGTGGTACAATCTATTGGTAGGCGAGTGGGATCAATTGCGCAAAAACGAAACCTATGGCTGGCAGGACGCTGCTGAACTTATGGGTATTTCTGGACCTGATATTTCTGTTGATGGTCAATTTGATCCAAATAAATTAGCTGATGTTTTATGGCTAAGAGCAGAAGAATTATATAATAATGAAAAAAAAGAGCAGGGAATTGGTCAATTGCCTGTAACTAATGTTCATCAGCCCTATTATACTTATACTCTCGATTATCATCCGTTTCCACCAGGCACTTTACCTGAACCTGAAAATACGACTGAGCCTGAATCACCTGAAAAAATAAAAAGGGTTAATTTGGTATTATATGTCAAAGAATTGTTAACAGAAATTGGTGTTGAATATACTTTGGCTAGTGCTAATCACACGGTGACTGATCAAAATATTGTTCCTGAAAACCATTTAGAATCAAATGTTTTGTATCAGTTTTATATACCTGATTTTAAAAAAGCATTGTTTGTAACGAATGAACCTAAGCACGCTACTATTATCCTTCATAATATTCGTGAAAAGGAAATCAAAACACTTATATCTTCTTTAACAAGAATTGGAGCTGGTAAACACGAAGGTCTGCCGATTATTACCCATATTTTTTGGAAAGGTGATAAAGATTCTGTAGAGGCTAAAAAATCTTGGCAAGAAAAAACTAAGGCAGAATTACTTGAGCCGTGGCCAGTAAAAGATTCATCTCGTCAGCCAACAAAATCAACGGTCATCCAGGCTGAAAAGTCTGCTGCTCAAGAATATGAATACGCGGGCCCAGATTGGCATACCAGAAAAAGTGCTCTGTCTGCCTTAGGAAGAAAAGGTGGTAAAATTCTTGAGCCTTACATTAAAAAGTATAAAGAAAGTCATCCTCAGTGGTTTGCGCCATTGCGTGATACTAATCATCATAAGCAAGAGCACTTACATGTTGATTTTATCAATACTATAAGACCAGAACTTGAACCATTGCCGCAGGCGCCAAATGGGTGGAAAAGTATCATGCAAATTGCAGAAATGACAGAACGAAGTTTTGCGACTGCGTCAGACAAGCTTGATGAGCTCTACCCTTTGTTAGCCCGAGAAAAACAAGGTGATGAACAAGCGTATCAAATAAAACCATTTTCTGATCCAAAGAAAAGGGAGTTCAATTATTGCTCTCCAGAATTGGTTAGAGATCTCGTAATTGCTCTAACTCCAAAAGAAAGAAAGTCTGATTGGCTTACTACCAATGCACTTGCAGAAAAATTAGGTATTGATTTGGATAAGCTTAAGGCGGTCTTAGAAATATTTAAAACTGAGTTTGAAGAACATGGTTTACCATTTTCTGAAGAGTTGCCTAGTGCGTCTAAACACATTAGAACACAGTATGGTCCTGAAGTTTTTGCAGCCTTACAAGAATACTTTGAATTAACTAAACCAGCTGAAATTCTAGATAACTGGTTAAACGCATTTGAATTAGCAAAATTGAAAAGTATATCTAATAAAACAGTAGCAAGCAGATTGGCGAAAATGATTACTCAAAATCCAGAATTAAGTGCTTACCGGCAACGTGGTGTTCGTAAGGGGTATACTGGAGAAACCGTGTATTACGCTCCAGAATTATTTGATAGAATTTAATGCCTGCTAGTGTTAGGGTGGCTATCCACCTGTGTTTGGGTAAATATTTTTGCTTTAATTGTTTTTTGTTTTGCTTCAAAAGCTTTTACTAATCGGTGCACACCGTCAATCACTAACCACTTATCATTTTTCTCGGTTAATAAAATCGGGAATTGTAAATCAGCTTCAGCAATTCTTTGTTGGTGAGTAATACTATCAGGAATTTTATTAATTACTTCCCATGCGGTTAAATTCCAATCATCAGTTCCATCCTTATCCCACAGTGGTAAATCAAAATTCCAGATTAATTTTTCAATGGCAAAATCAACTACTGGAACATCAAGTTCTCGGAGTTTTAGAGTGTCACAATAAATTTCATAACCAGCGTCAATGAGGATTTTGGGTCTAGTAGACATACTGTTAATAGTATACTCTTAAAAATAAAAAACAGTCTATAAAGACTGTTTTTTCGAAGTAGAATAATAGGCGGAGGCGACGGGACGAGATTATAACCTTTTTTAGTGGGCTGAATTTCTGGGAAATACCTTGTATTTCAGCTGAATTGTCATCCAGTGGGGGATAAAGTACAATAGGGGAGCTTTTAAACCATATGTATGCCTATAACCCGAAATGACATTGTTGCCCGCCTTAAGGCCGCTTTTGAACCTAACCCAAAAGTTTATGCCTTCTGGCTTGAAGGTTCGGATTCTTTGGGGTCAGTGGATAAATACTCAGACCTGGATATTTGGTTTGATGTTGAAGATGGACACGAACAAAAAATAATGAAAGAAGTGGAGCGCGTTCTAAAAACCTTGGCCCCACTTGATTTGGTTTACCATTATAATCACTCTGACCCTAAAATCATTCAGGAACACTTACATATTAAAGGTACTTCAGAATTTTTACTCTTGGATATCTGTATTCAGAGCCATAGCCGAAAAGCAAAATTCACCAAAGAAATGACTCACGAGCTACCATTTCCAATTTTTGATAAAACCAAAATAACCAAACTCTACTCGTTAAACCAAAAGGCCGTTAATAAAGAGATTGCTGCGAGAGTCGAACATCTTAGACTTGAGGTTGCACAAAGTTCCCGAGTTAAGAAATATATTTTGCGTGGTCAGTTTCTTGAGTCTTGGGTGTATTACAATCGCTGGATTTTGGGTCCACTGGTTGAGCTGTTTCGCATTAAATATGCGCCATTGACCCGCGATATGGGCCTGGTTCACATTTCAAATTATTTACCAAAAAAGGAATTGAAGCAACTGGAAAGTCTGTATCAAGTTAAGTCAGTGAAAGATATTGGTACGAAAAGTAAAAAAGCCTTACAAATGTGTAATTCTCTTCTTAAAGTTTTATGCAAAAATTAACGCCAATGGCTATGAATCCACTTAAATTCAGACTCGCTACTCCAAAAGATGTCGCGACCCTTGTTACCATCAACATTGACGGCGCTGAATCTTACCGCACAATTAATGTGAAAATGTTTAAAGAACTCACTAGTACCAAGCAGGTGCTTTGTGCTATCCAAGACCAGGAGATTGTTGCTTTGCTTTACTGGCGCAATGATTTTCTTGGAAGGTTCAATCAGTGGTATCTGAAGCAGATTACTGTTTCCAAAAAGTACCGTAAGCAGGGGGTTGGGTTGAGTTTGCTAAAAGAATTCTTGGTTTATGCTAAAAAGAAAAAAGTAGAGAAGGTTTTTGCTGATGTACACAATGATAACTACGCTTCATTGAATACTTGCCTTAGTGCTGGTGGCCTGATTAGCGGTTACATCGAAGGTGTTGGTAAAACCAAAGGAAAAGATGAGCGAGTTATCTTTAGATTTGAGTTGTAAAATAGTCAGAGATTTTTAAAATTATGCAAAAACTAACTCCAGCTGATAAGGCACTTATAACTAAGGCACAAAAATTAATTCAAAAACGACAAAGCGAAATTACCGCAGTTGGATGCGCTTTAGAAACTACCAGCGGCAAAGTGTTTACTGGTGTAAATTTTGAATCCATCCATAGCAGTCCGTGTTCCACCTGTGCGGAATATACCGCAATTGGACAGATGCATACCAAGGCTGAGCACAAGATTGCTTCAATCGTCGCTGTTATGGCGAATGGAACGATTTTACCGCCCTGTGGTCGATGTCGTGAAATGATTAGGCAGTTTGGTGACGCGTGGGTAATTCTGCCAAAAGGTAAAATGAGAATTAGTGAACTTATTCCTGAGTGGGAATAATCTTTTTAAATTTAAGGATTCATCTCAAAAACTCCAAATAGTTCAGGTAATCTTGCTCCAAACCGCTCTGCCATTTCGCGGTCAGTTACCATCCTTTTTAGCATTTCCATCCCGCCGTCGTACAAGTCATCAAAAAATTGTTTTCTGGAAAGCATCAAGACTCGGTCTTTAGTTTTATTATGATGGGCAGGTCCATTTTGTCCGTGTGACCATACTATAACCTTACACTCATCTCTTCTGGATATATCAGATTCTGCTCCGTATTCGTGAAATAACCCGCATCGTGTACTGTATAAAGCTAAGGCAGGGTAGGGTGTACCATCTTTGTTTTTTAGAAATTCACTGGCCCACCACATAAATCGTTTCTTGGAACCCACAAGTTCTTCAGGTGCAGAAAGTTTGGCGCTTGCTTCAATTATTGAAAAGGCAAGTATCAGTGGTGCAATGTGGTGTTTTGTTATGAGCCTAAAAGAAGAAGTTACTGTCACTACAACCGTAAATTTTGGCTTAATAAAAGAAAAAACAGCGTATGCTGACGCTGTTCGTTCTGTTCTGCGGATCGGACGGGACTCGAACCCGCAACTTCTGCCGTGACAGGGCAGTGCTCTAACCAGTTGAACTACCGATCCAGGAATCGCCCAACCAAATGTTAGGCGAAGGTAAATTTTATTTAGCTTTGGTAACTGTCACCTTCTTACCTGGGCGAACTCCAACGCGTACAGCCTGAGTAATTTTTTTATTGCGGAGTCCGTGTTTAACACGAGCTGGGGCAATACCTTTGGCAGCCATTTTGGCTTCACGCTTCAAGCGGTTTTTGTCACGCTTGGCTTTTTCTACTTTCCAACTCGCCTTAGCCAAGTTGCGCACTTTTTTACGCATTCCCATATGATTTGATTATAAAATTGTGAAACGATTATACCTGGTTTTTAGTCTAATTGTCAAGACAATTAGTTTATTAGACAAAGAAAAGCCCTGACAGCGTCCGGCACGACAGGGACTGAAGGAGGGGACAGTCCAAGTCAAGCGCCGAACACTGTCAGGGCTTTTTGAATGATTATTTAGTTTGAGCAATGATACGGAAGACTTCTGGGTACTTGGCAGCAATTTCACCAAGCATTTTGCGGTTCAAAACTACATTGTTTGCTTTGAGAGCGCCCATGAATTTACTGTAACTCATGCCCATAGGGTCAAGAGCAGCATTGATTTTAACCTGCCAAAGAGTGCGAGTGGTGCGCTTTTTGACTTTGCGATCAGCGTAAGCATAACCACCAGCTTTGGTAGCAGCAGTTTTAGCCAATTTAAGAAGGCTTTTTCGTCCACCTTCAAAACCTTTTACTTTTCGTAAAATTCCGCGGCGGCGTTTAGAATGATGTATTCCTCGTTTTACGCGTGGCATATTTTAGACATTAGTAAGGCATGGCGCGGAAAATAGTCTTTTCCAGCGTTTTAGTCATGGTCACATCGCGGCGTTTGCGGCGGCGAGTGTCACTGCTTTGGCGAGCATTAAAATGGTCTTGGCCATTAGCCCGTTTCAGCAATTTTTTGCCATGCTTTTTTGACTTTTTGATAGTAAAGCGGCTGGCAATGGTTTTGTTGGTTTTCATCGTCATATCAAGATTTGTTGCGCTAGTATATAGGGTAATTTGACTTTCGTCAAGGGTTTAAATTGTGTATAGCTTGAGGGGCTATTTCTTGGCAATAATAGATGTAAGTTTGTGTTCCTGTTTCTGTACTTCTTGCTCTTGGCGAATTGGCATAATAGCATCTATTGCCGCGATGAAATCACGAATAATTTCATTGGCTAAATCCATTTTACCGTGTTCACGGCCACGTACAATTAATTCCAGTTTAACTTTATCGCCACGATCCAAGAATTTTTTAGCCTGTTCGCGTTTGTTATTCAAATCATGTTCACCAATACGCACTGACAATCGAATACCTTTGATGTCACTGGTATGAGAATGTGCTTTTTGCTTACGTGCTTCTTTTTCTTTCTGATATTTAAATTCAGAGTAATTTACCAATTTGGTAGCAGGTGGAGTACTTTTAGGATTAATTTCAACTAAGTCCAAACCACGTTCTTCCGCTAGGGCTACAGCTGCACGTACTGTCATGATACCGAGACTTTTATTGTCCTCACCAATTACCAAAGTTTCTGGGTAATCGAGTTCAAGATTTTTCTTAACTGCCGCTATAAGCGGTTTTTCTGGGCGTTTTTTGCGGGATATGCGCATACAAAATATAAAACTAATGGTGGAGATGCCGAGAATTGAACTCGGGTATAGATGGGTTACAGAATTAATCTACATGTGTAGCCAGCTTTGTTGTTTCGGACACTGGTGAAAAAGCGACAAAATATCAGCATCCTAAATCAGAGCCAAGTTCTTCCAGCTCACTTCTGATTGGAGAAGCTGGTATATCCCAATGGGTTGGCACCACTGATTTCTTATTAGGATTCAGAAGAGTGATGGCTACAGGCGATTAAGCGAGAGCAGGAGCAAATGAAGGGCTGAATGCGCGAGCAACAGCTGTCTTCACCTGGTTGAATAAGTTGGCACTTATTACTTGTGCACCTCTAACGGCGGTGCGGCCGACATGCCTAATTACAGTAACAAGCTCCACCTAGCGAAGCCTGTCATCCCCGTAATGTTAACTGTTAAGTTCTCTGCGTATCTCTCGCTCGTTTTCACGTTTTTTGATACTGGCTCTTTTGTCAAAGGCTTTTTTGCCTCGGCCAATACCAATTTCTAGCTTAAGATAGCGCTGTTTAGTATACACGGACAAAGGGAGCGCTGTCAATCCCTTTTCTTGCAATTTTTCGCGTAAATAAGCGATTTCTTTCTTTTTTAATAAAAGCTCTCTAGATTGGGTGGGTTCATAACCAGCTGGATATTGGGCAAAAGGATAGGCTGGAATATGCGCATTGGTCAAAAATGGTACATCACCGCGGAAAGTTACAAAAGCACCGGCCAAGGAAATATGTCCACCACGGATTGATTTTACTTCAGAACCACTCAATTTTAAGCCAGCCTCAAATTTTTCAAGGATTTCATAATCAAAACTGGCACGTCGGTTTCGGGCTAAGGTGGGCATAAAAACTAGAGTAATAATAGGTGAGTTAGCGATTTTTTGCAACTTACCCCCTCTATACGGTATACTACGGACAATTATTTTATCTCTATGGATTTATCTACTCATTCAAAAGTTCCACACTTCCTTATGGCTGGTGTGATTTTTACTTTTGTTATTGTGGCCATTATAGCTTGGCCACGCTTTCGCCAAGTATTACCTGACTCATTAAGCAATCAGCCAGTGGAAACTCTGCCCCCTGAACGTACCCCGGCCGAAATTATTTCTTCATATCAAAGTGAGTTGGCGGTGGTGGCTGCTGATATGGAATCAAATATGGAGTCAAACATTACTGCTGCCAAAGCGTCAAAAATATTAAATGATTTTTTCTTTTTGGTTCGCGTTCCAGAAAATGCTCGCGACGCGCATCTCAAAGCCGCGCTTGAGTTTACCAATACTGACCCTAAAAAATCTGACGAGGAAAAAATAACTGCCTGGAAAGAAATCATTAAAAAACTCCAAACCGCAGTGGCGGCTGTATGATAAAATTTGGTGAAAAATTTGCTTTATTTTTGGTAGCCACAATCACGGCCGCTTTTTTTGGTGCCGTTGTTTTATTTCAATTTCAGTGGTGGGCATTAGTGCCAACCTTTATTATTCTTGGTGCGATTTTATATTTTATAGTTAGTCATGCTGGTGTTAGACATTTTTTTTGGTGGTTATATGGATTTAGTGAACTTGGTTTGCTCTCACTCTTTGTGGTGGTGGAGTGGCCTTCGGCTTTAGTTTTAATTACTACTTTGGGTGTACTTGGTGCAACGGTAATAATGTTATGGAGTAGACGTGTGGCCGCACCCATTGTGTTTGTGCGTGAAAAACCACTTCGTCGCGCTGTGTCTGCGGCACTTGCACTCGCATTATTTGGATTCTGCGCATTCATAGAAGCGCGCGTGGTTTTTTTCCCCAGCACATTTACCACAATTATTAGTCCATTTATTCAAGCTGGATTTGCCACTCTTGCCAGCTTTTTATTATGGTCATTATATTTTCAAGCTCGATTAAAAGATTATTTTGTGCCACTCTCTGTAATGGGAGTGTTAATTGGTCAGGCTAGTTTAATTATTGGTTTAAGTTCAATTGGATATTTGGCTGGCGCACTTATTATTACGTGGCTCTGGTATGTTTTACAATTGCTCATGAGATTTCATTTTGGTAATCGTGATATCATTTGGTTTAAACAGCGTAAATTTTTAGTAATCAACGCTGTTTTGTTTGGTTTTTTCCTCTCTATTCTTAGGTTTTTATGAAACAATTTCCGCCACATCTGCCGCCACCCGCCTGTTCAGTGCCGCATCATAATTATATGCAGCGTTTATTATTGCTTATTATTGCAGTTATTAGTGGTTTAGCAGCTGGCACAGTAGGTGCCTTGCTTATGATTAATGCTTGGTATCCTACTGGTCTTACTTCTAGCGCAGAATATGCTGCTCCACGCGCATCTACACGTCCAGTACTAGATTCAAATGTTGTGCGAGATTGGCGTCCGCGTTTAATTGCGGTTTACGATGAAAATAAAGCCGTGAATAAAAAATATTTTCCTGAAACCGCGCGTCTTACGACTGCAGTAATTGTAAATGCAGGAGGTTGGAGTGTAGCACCATGGTCAACTGCTTTTAATAAAGCCTCATTAGTAGGTACTGATTACCAGGGTCAACGATTAGCGGTGGAACGATTTATTCCTGATCCTGAAAGACAATTAGTATATATTAAATTTAGTGGCGCGAATTTTCGTTCTACCACTGTATTTGCTGGTTTAAATGCGCTTACGCCTGGCCGTTTAGTTTGGAGCGGAAGTTCAGATTGGCATTTGGCCACTATTGATGAACCTGTGATGCCGAGTGGTTTAATTTCTACAGTGTCAGTGGATAAAACTGTTTACACTTTGCGTGAACTTAGTAAATCACAACAAGTATTAATTACTGACCGCGGCGAATTTGTGGGTTTTTCTGCGCCAGAGCAAAAAATTATTCCCGTGTGGATGATTAATCAAATTATTTCACAATTAGCCGCTAACACTAAAACTATTCCAGTGTGGAGTTTTGATTGGCGCGGTACTTTTGTAGAACTTACCGCCAGTGAACAAGGTTTTGTGCAATCAGCTGGATTTTTAATCACTGAAATTACCCGCGCATCGGCTAATCATCCAATTAAAGTAGGTGATCAAATTATAAAAATTAATAATCAAAATGTGACACGTGAAAATTTTGTGGAATTGCTCACGCTTGCGCCAGAGAGTTTTACCGCTACCGTGCTTCGTCAAGAAGAAACCATTGAAATAATTATTACTAAATAATTTTAACCCCCTGTCTATGTCACCACTTTGGCACCGTTGGAAATTTCTCGTTCTCATGGGACTAATTGCCGCGGTATTTTCCGCAGGCGCCACGTTTATCTGGCCACTGAATTATCGTGCAGATGCGCAGATTTTGGTTATGCCAAAAACTCGTTATGGGGTAGATCCGTACACCATGATTAAATCCACGGAACGTATGGGAGAAAATTTAGTGGAAATCATGATGACTGATGATTTTTTCCGCAAAGTGCGTGTGACGGCTGGAAACACTCTTGATTGGAGCGGTTATGACAAGCTTACCCCGCGCCAGCAACGTCGTGCTTGGAGCAAGATGGTTGAAGGTTCAATGGTATATAACACTGGAATTATTTCTGTTAGTGCTTATCGTCCAGATCCAGCCGCTGCGCGTCAATTAGCGGCCGCGCTTTCACAAACTTTGGTGGATAAAGGCTGGGAATATGTGGGTGGTGATGTTATACTTAAAGTAGTTAATCCTCCAATTGCCACCGCCTTTCCAGTACAACCAAATCCAATTACGAATGCAGGGATCGGATTTATTGCTGGTGTCTTACTTGCTGCCTTTATAGTTTCTAAACCTCGTGCCTAATATGGCCAACGAACCAAAATATTTTTTAGAAGAATTTGCAGAAAAAGTTCTTACTGATCTTGGAATTGATAACTTAAATGATACTGAGCGTTCAGAATATTTGCCTGGAATTGTACATAACTTAGAAATTCGATTGGGAGCTGCGCTTTTGCCATTTGTACCTACTAATGCCTCTCAAGAATTTCAAGAACTTACCGATAGTGACCCAACTCCACAAGAATGGGCGGATTTTTGGAAAAAACATGTACCAGATTATGAGGTCAAAGCTGCCCAAGCACTTGAAGAATTCAAGCAAGAATCTCGGGAAATATTCACCAAATAATTATGATTTCTGTTCAATCTCAAGATAAGGCTGCCAAACGCCAAGAAATGAGGCATACTATTGACCTTCTTTTGAGAGCTGAACAAGAAATGCAAATTATTCGCACTGAAATGAAACGTCTTCGAGTAGAAGAACAAAATTTTTCTGACAAAGAAGAATTGCACAATATTTTGCAAAAGATTTCTCAGTTTAAATAAGCGGTATGGGATTATTTGAAAAATGGCTTGGTCCGAATAAAAAAGAAGTTGCGGCTTCAGAAAAAAAATTAGAAAATCGTTTAGGCAATGACGCTGCTGCACAGCTTTTAGAACTCCGAAAAAAAACTGATTCTATTTCTGATGAAGAAATTGAAGAGTTGCTGCAAAAAATTGAAGCAGAAAAAAGTATTACTATTCAGGAAATTGATCTGATTAAGGATGAAGTTGAAACGCTGCAGAATGCCAAAGTGCTTGCCAGAGCAGGAGGCAAGCCGTTTAAAGCTATTCATGATAGTTTGAATAATTTACTTGAAATTAGAAAAGAATTATTAAAACAACGTGAAGCAGAAAAAACTCAAAGTGATGAAACTGCTTTTGTAGATGCTGCCATTAGATTGTTAGACATCAAACCAGATTCTGAATTGTTTCAAGAGAATAATAAGTCTAAGTTTAAAACATTATTGAAAAAATATTCTTTTAAGTTTACTCCCTTGCAATTTGAGTATTTGCAAAGTAGAACTGGTATTTATAGTAATCTAAAATTGGATAAAATCGCTGATAATAATGTTGAAATTTTTTGGAAAAGAATTCAAGAATTGAAAGGTATTCAAGCTGAAGCGCCTACGCTTAAAGATGAGTTTGAAAATTCCACAGGTATCTCTGTTTCAGAGCAAGGTATCGAGTGCAATGGAGAAGATTTATTAGCTGGGGCTAATGAATGGACAGAAGGATTGATCGGTGAAAAAATGTCTTATGTGACATCCTTTACTAAAAAGGATAATAAGTCGGTTTTAGTGATTGATTTTCCTTCTCCAAATTTGGGAAAAATAACTAACGGTCAAGAAAACAGAATAGAAATCAGTGCTTTAGATGATCTTGGTTACATTCAAATTACCAGATACGGTAGGGCGGGAAGTACCTATTCAAAACCAACCACTTTAGATAATCTGAGATTAGATGTTAAGGTTTATTTAAATGGAATAGTTGCAGACGTCATGGGCGGTGATAGTGAGTTTGTTAAAAAACTTAAGGGTGTCAAAGAATATAATAGTGAAAATGCTGTTCTTAAACTAGATGGTGGGGAAATTAATTTTAAAGATGTACCTGGTAATTATGTTTACAATAGTCAGGCCCTGACTGCAGGTACTGAAGATGGTCACCTTCGTTTTTCTTATAATCAAGTACCAGAAAAAAACGCATATAAATATGCTGCGGTTTTTGAAATTTATTTTAATAAGCAGGGAGAACTTATTTCGGCTACTTCCTCTCCACGTAATGATGATGAGGATTATGATACTAGTGTTAGTTATCGCAAAATTTGCGCCAAACCAGTGGTAGATAATTTGCCAGCTTTTTTTGAACAATTTAAAAAAGATTTAATCAATCCTACTACTGATAATTTGCCACAACCTGCGGCTGCTCCAATCGCACCTGAAGTAAAATCACCACAGCCACGTGTAGAAAACGAACCAAAAACATCAAAAGAAATTCTGCAATCATTGGAAGGAATTAAAGATTATGATGAGGTATTCAATCGTCTTACTTTAGAAAGTGATCCTGATCATACTATAAATTTTGGTGATATTCCAGATGGATTTGAATTAGAGACTCCTCTTAAAACAGGTAAAAATTTTATTTCATTTGATTATTCGCAGAAGGATGAAAATACCAACATTGATGTTTCAATGATAATTCATTTTGCAGGAAAAAAAGTTACACAGGTTGAACTTCTCTATAAAATTGATGGCGCTCTCTCTGATCGTTTATCTCAGGTCTCAAAAACTGGTCAGCCGCTTACTGAAATTCCTTCGTTACTTTCAGGCTTGCGAGCAGAAATGGAAGTGTGGCAAAAAGCCAAAAAAACCTCTGATGTGGCCATTGTTCCAGCTGAGGAAATTAATGAAGAACATCATGAAGAACCAGAACTGGAGTCTTCGGTTAAACTAAATGTTTTAAATAAAGAAAAAGGTACTTTTGAGTATTTAGGCAAAACCGTGGAAGTAATTATTCCAAGTTTTAAAATTGATACTATTTCCGTGGCTCCCAATCATGATTTAATCATTACTTTTGTTTCTGAAAAACCTAATGATCGTCATGAGATTGTACAGGCGGAAATAAAAGGTGATGCTAGCGGTTTTGCCAAATACATTGCGCTTTACAAAATTGAAGATGCTCATGCCGATGACATAGAAAAAGATTTAATTGAATCTTCTTTTAATCGTGCCATTAAAACTGTTCGTAATTTTCAAGATACTTGGGACACACTCATGTCTCATGTGGATTATAGAAATATTTATCCGCGTGTTGCACACGGTCATGGTGAAGATCATGGACATAAATCAGATCACGCAGTCAGTCATGCAAAACCTGATGCACATAAACCTGCCGATAAGGGTCATGCAAAACCAGCCGAAAAACACCAAGAAAAACATGCTGCGCCTGCAGCCAAAACAGTTGCGTCTCATGCCGCACCCAAACATGATGCGGGTCATGGTGGTGGTCATGCACATGGACAATCGCATGGACACGCAGACGGACACGCGCATGGTCATCATGAAGAAAAAGCGCCTGACGCGCGTGCTTTGCCAAAGCCTGAGTGGAAAGATGTTGAAGGTGGTGAGCCTAAACCAATTGTTAATATTGATTCTGGAGTATTTTTGGAAATGCTTATTAATGAAGCTGACACAAATCCAGCTGGTGATTTGAGTAAAAAATTAGCTGGAGTATCGGAAATGATTTTTAAAAATAAGACCGATGCTGAGCTTGCCTTCATTGAATTATTTAAAGATGTAGTGGAGTCTGCTGATGAAAAATCTACTATGGGTAAGTTTTCTCAAGCATTAAAAGAAAATAATCTTACTGTAGATCAATTTAAAGAAATGTGGGTAGGAGGAGAACAGAAACGTGGTTTATGGAAAGAAGTATTTCCAATTTTTCAACAAGCTGCGAATGATGACCGAAAAACAACTATCGAAGAGGCGACTGATGGTTTTTTTAACTCAATGAATTGGAGAAAAACTTGGGGTTTGGCTAAGAAACGTAGCTTGCGTCTAGGTATTTTTGTGGCAGGTGGTGCAGCTGGTCAGGTGGCTGGAGAATATTTAGAAGATGAATTTAAAATGAATGACGATACTTCAGTGGTTATGGCTACATCAGCCGCACAACTTTCCAATCGTTGGCTCACAAGTTGGCGGGACCGCACTGTTAAATTTATTGATAATGTTGGAGAAGAAGATATTAAAAAAGGTGATTCTGATAAGAAGAAAAAAATTGGTAATCAAGTTCTTGAAGAAATTAAAGCTAAAAATGAATATAAAATGCGAAGCATGGCTGCTTGGCTTTCTGAAGGTATTCGGCAGGCCACTTTGCAGCGTTCGGCCAAAGAAAGAAAAGGGGGATTAGATCCACGTGATTCTGCTGGTTTGTACTTGCTTCGTATTGAAGCTGCACATACTATTGGTGAGCAATATCATGAACAGGGTGATATTGCTGGTGAACGTCTGGCTTTACTCGATAAGTATTTACATAAACTCAATCATTCGCGCGACGCTGCATCTGCTATGAAAAAAGATATTGATAAAAATTATTCTGATGCAGATAAGGCGCATAGTTCTCGTGATGGTAAGTTTTCTGGTAGAGCAGACCCTAAAGGTAATCTGGGTATTGCGATTGATAAAATAAAAGGTAAATACATGTGGGCGCGTTCTAAGTCCAAAGAATTGCGTCGTAAAGGCGATATGGTATCTGGTGCCATGGGTATTGGTCTTGGTATTGCGCTTACTACCTCCTCTATTCTATCTAGACGTATTATTCTTGGTGTAAGTGGTATGCTTGCTGGTGGTGAAATTGGTGCGCACTTAGATGCAGAAACAGTTAAAGATTTTTTGAAAAAAGAAACTAAGAAAACGGTTAAAGGGGTTAAAGAAATTATTAATGACATGGCTGCAATTGATAAGCTTGATGATGAAGAGAAAAAAGAAAAATTAAAGAATACAGATCTTCAAGAATATATTAATACTTTGGATGTAGCTTTATTCACTGGTCAATTCAATGGTAAGGCTGGTCTAAAATTAGAAGTGGAAAATTTGTTATACAAGCTGCGCAAAATAGAATATTTTAAAGAAGATGAAAAAGGTAAGCGTAAATTTATCTTAGACTCACTTATTAAAGAACGTACTGGTACACAAGATAAAGTTAACTCAGAAATGAAACGCCTAGGTGAAACTCCTATGAAATGGAAGAAATATGTAGGAGGTATCATTGGACTTTTGGGCGGGGTGGTGGGTGGTAAGTTTGGGGGAAAAAAATGGATTGATTAGCCATGGTCTAGAAACAGGTAATTATAAAAACCTTCTTGTAAAGAGAGGGTTTTTAGTTTAGGGTATATATCCATAACAGGCTTGACAAAATCACTAAAAAATGCTATACTCGTTTGTTGTTTTTAAATAGGCAAATCGTCGCTAATCTTAGCCAAAATCGCCATTTTAGTACCTTTCTATCTAGTATAGAAGGGAATTGAGATGGCCACTTCGGTGACCAACAACAAAAGCCTAGGGGTTCCCCTGGGCAAGCGTACCGTACAACTCAGGTTACACCCAAACTTGCCCAGCGCTGCTGGGCACGGAGAAACACCATGGTTCGTTTCGTAATGTTCTTCTTCGCTTTCCTCGTCCTCACCTTCAGCGCGCAGGCCGAGGAGACCTGCAACGACGGGGCCGACTGCGTCGGCCGTTGCGAGTCCCGCGCCTTCACCTCCACCTTCTGCTGTTCTGCGGATGGCCCCGGTTTCTGGGGTCGGAACCAGGACGGCGATCCCATCTCCTGCGAGGAGTGGGCGGAGTGGAACCTCCGCGCGCGCGAGAAGAAGCGCAAGGAGTTCGAGGAGCTCACGAAGAGCTCCTGCAGTATCTCCGACGTGACGGACACCGATGGCAAGTGCCACCGGCTCGAGTGCCGAGATGGCACCGCGGCCGAATGGTGCGACGGGATCGACGGCGTCGATGGAAGCAACGGTCAGGACGGCAAGTCCTGTACGGTCCACCAGACCATGCGCGGGGCAACCATCGAGTGTCAGGATGGCACACGAGCGGTCGTTCGCAATGGCCGCGACGCCCCGCCCCAGTCCATCGTTCACATCTCGCCGCTCGTCGGCACCGGCTACCGTCTGGTGGGGGGCAACACCTCCATCCAGAACGTCTACGCCGGTATCCAGCTGGGAGTCTACGACTTCCGGACGGCAGTCACCGTCGGGGCCCTGATGGGTCTCGCCGGCGATGGGTCGGAAACGAGCCGTAAGATCGGCGGGGAGGTCTCGTGGCTCCTGGGCTATGCCCGGGAAGCTTTCGGGATTTACCTGGTCGCACGCTGGACCCAGTCGGGTCCAGATGCGGCTTGGAGCTGGGACATTCGGGGAATCGCGATCGACGCACGAGCGGAGTTCCGCCCGCTGGCGCTTTCGCGTTCCACCTCGGCCTACGCTGGCCTCTTCACCCTCTACGGTGAGGGTGGAGTCAACCCAAACATCGCGCCAGGGATGTCCTTCAAGGACGCCTCGGTGCTGAGCTTGTTCGAATTCGGCCTTCAGGTCGAATACAAGTTCTAGGACATCGTCCCGCAGCGCTAGCTCGCGCGGGACACAAGGGGGGAGGGAGTGGCTTTTTGCTGCTCAGTCGAGTCGGTCTGCCCACGGGGTAGCGACACGGCTGGGAGTAGCTCGAAAAGCCGCTCCCACTCAATCCTTTGGTAATCAATATAGTTGGTTCCCAGGTGATTGAGCTTCTTCTAAGGGGAGTGGATAACCCCCTTGACAAATTCGTCTAATAATGGTATACTTTTCAGTTAAAATTTAAAGCGGTCTCCTGTCCTGAACCAGACAATCTGGCCCAGAACAGGGTACCACTGTCTCCCCGAAAGGTGAGATACATACCTCTCTTTACAGCTTAGGTTATAACGCACCTCTCTAGAAGAGGTCACCATGGGGAAGAAGATATTTTATTAAGATATTTTCTTCCCCATCTACGTAGTGATGGGGCTCTGCTGGACACCATTCGGTGTCTATTATCCCTAACACTACGGTTCAGGTGACCTTTGCCCTCTATTCACACGCGAACGATGTGAAAGAGCGGCACTTTTGCTTCATGGAGATACCGTGCGCAATTTCAAGGTGGCGTTGTTCGCCTCGCTGACCGAGTCGGTTGGTTTCCTCGTCGTGGTGTTCATCATGACCCTCGCCGCGGGTTGCGGCGCCGATCCGACTCAGCCTCAGAGCGAGTCCGAGACGCTGAAGTGCACCTCCAACGCCGATTGTGGCGAAGGTGGTGTCTGCATCGTGGACAGCGGCCTCTGCCGCGGTCCGCAGGGCGTGCCCGGGAAGGAGGGCGTTTCGTGCATGGTCAGCGAGACCAGCACGGGCGCCAGCATCTCCTGCAGCGACGGTACCACCGCCACCGTGAAGAACGGGACGGACGGGAAGAACGGACTTGACGGGCTCGACGGCTCGTCCTGCTCCGCATTCCCAAACAGCGACGGGACCAAGATCGTCAAGTGCACCGACGGGACCTCCTTCACGATGAAGGATGGTGCCGACGGCACGACGACCATCGTCATCATCAACAACGACGACGTCGATCCGATCCCGGTTCCCGAGTGTATCACCAACGCCGACTGCGGCGCCGGGTCGCAGTGGTGCGAAAACAACAACCTCTATCAGACCAAGGCCAGCTGCGTCAGCGGCACTTGCGTCCCGGAGGACTACTTTTTCAAGTCGTGTGACTACGGTTGCACGGACGGCACGGGCTGCCACTCGGCACCTACTCCGCCCTGTAACGTCGGCGCATCCTGCGACGACGGCAACATCAACACCACCAACGACCGGCTCAACGCTTCCTGCGTCTGCGTCGGAACGACGACCCCCTCCGCGCAGACCTGCGACGACTTCAACCCCTGCACGCAGGGAACGACCTTCGTCAACGGCCTCTGCGCCGGCGGAACCATCAATGTCGGCGCGACCTGCGACGACGGCGACTCCGCCACGACGGGCGACCAGTGCGGCGCTTCCGGCGTCTGCAACGGTACTCCCATCGTTCTCCCGACCGTCAACTGCTACACGCTCCGCGTGAAGCAGGGGTTCCAGTTCTTTGGTCTCGTCAGCTACGCTGATGCGAACAACGGCTGGCCGGTCGGCGAGTGGCAGAACCTCGGACGCGAGGTGACCTGGTGCGAGGGCCAGGTATTCGGTTTCAACGTGGTGACGAACCACGAGGGTGAGGCCCAGGATTGGGTCGGTAGCGGTAACGTCGATGGCCAGGGAAACCTGTGCTCCGGCGCGGTGCCGAACATCACCCTCATCCCGCAGGGCATCAACCCGAAATGGACCCTCAACGAGGTGTTCGACGGCTCCAAGCCGGCCGACCTCAACGGGGTCTACATCTGCTCGCCCGGCGGATGGGACGACTGGCTCATGCCGAGCCCGCCGGCCAACTAGGCGCATCACAACTAAGTGGTCAGAAATCTCTGACCTGCCCGGCACGCGCGCCCGGGAATGGTTCCCTTGGAGGGGAAGGGAGCAAAGGGGCGGTGATTAATTTCGCCGCCCCCACAACTCTTATCTTCATCATTTGCTGGTGAGAATAAGAATGTAAAAAATCCACTGAATAAGTGGATTTTTTATTTGCTAATTTTAATAGGTGGGTTTAATTATCTAAGAAATTCGGCCCACTGGTACGCCACGGTGCTTCGGCCAAAATTGTTCCCCAAATACTCCAGATCATCCAAAGTACTGGTGTGTGATGCAACATGTTGTCGGATAAACTGACAATGCCAAACACTACAATTGAACCAAATAAAAATAAATGTAAATCACGTTCACGGAAACGGCGAAGCCAGGTGGTTTTATTGTGTTGTAATAATTTATATGATGATGGTGGTGCAAGTACAAGCCGACCTGCAATCCAGGCTAAGCGCGCCAGCAATAAGCAATACAGGATTAAACCAACCACTCCAACTTCTACAGCTAAACGCAAATAATCATTATGTGATTCTGCGCTATCATCTGTTTCATTAGATTCTGGGCGATCATGTTCCCAAACAATGGGGAAAGTGCCATAACCAAATCCTTGAGTAGTGCGTGGGCCTTTTACAATTAAGCGTAAGTTTGAACGTACTAAATTTAAACGCCAATCTACTGAATCTGCTTCTTCTGAACGTGTAGTTAAACGCGCAATAATAGGGTAATCGTTTGGTCTAAAATCTGTATTGCGAGTGAGCCAGTCACTTGCTGGAAATAAAATTACATAAATTCCAGCCAGCACATATAAAATTTTGAGTGATGGTCTGCGATAACTTAGTAGTGCCATCATGGCTGCGTAAATGGCCAATCCTACCCACGCCGCGCGTGTATAGGTGAGTAATAGCAAAAGAATTAAAATACCAAAAATACCCACGCGCCATCCATGATGTTTTTCCCAAAAAGCCGTAGGAGACATGGTGCTGTAATGATGATGTAAAAATAATAAGAACATGACAAAAAAAGCAAAGACATTTGGGTGTGCAAATGTGCCAAAGATGCGGTCTTGAATTTCAAAAGTAGTAATACCGGTTTGGAAAACAATTTGTATGAGGCCCATGAGGAGTGGAATGGCTGCGCCTGCGGCAATGGCTGTGACAATCTCAATAGGTTTAAGAATTTCCTGTTTAATGAAAATATAGGACAAGAAGAAAATAAGACCGATATTTAAAAATTTAACTGTTTCAATTATGCTTAAGATTGGATCTAAACTGTATGTGGCACTATATAAAAACCATCCGCCTGTGAGAGTAAAAAGTCCTAAGAGTGGCACTTTTTCAATTTTTTCTCGGTGTTTAAAGAGCATGACAATGGCCCAACCAAAAAACAAAATCGCAAGCACGGCATTCACATTTTGGCCACCAACAATAACAGTATCGCGCCATACATCAAGTGCAGGACGCGCGGCTAAAAACAGTAAAAGAATTTTTTCTTTCAGCACCACATAACCTGCGGCAAAAATAGCCGCTCCAATAATTGCCAAATCAATTGCAGGGGCGGGATTTGCAATCACAAAAATTCCAGCTGTAAGCAGGATAAAAAGAAGAGAGCGGGGGAATGACAGGTGGCGGAACATGTAAACAATTAATGCTCTAAGTATAAGACTACTACACTGCCAAGTCAATTGTTTTTTTGGCTTAAATTAGTTACAATTAGAAGCATATGAAAGTATTACAAGCGCATAAATATTATTGGTACCGCGATGGTGCTTCAAATTATGCTTTGCAATTATCTGAATGGTTGCGAAATGATGGGCATGAAGTGATCCCCTTTGCCATGCATGAGCCGCAATCATTGGCTTCGCCATACGCCAAATATTTTGTTTCAAATTTAGACTTGGGCAAACCAGGCCAATTATCTCTGCTTACCAAGGTACAGGCCACGGCCCGCATGTTTTATTGCCGCGAGGCCGTACAAAATCTCAAGCGTTTATTGTCCACAGAAAAAATTGATGTGGCGCATATTCATAATATCTACCATCATATTTCCCCCGCTATTTTGCCGGTTTTAAAAAAAGCTGGCGCGCGCGTGGTTATGACTGTGCATGATTATCACTTAATTAGCCCAAATTATTCTTTGTTTCATCACAACGCCATTCATGAAGAAGATGCTGAGGGGTATTATTTTTCATGTGTAAAAAATAAATGTGTCAAAGATAATCGCGTGTATAGTGCAGTCAAAGTAACAGAAATGATTTGGCATCATAAAATTAAAAAATATTACGAGCAATACGTGGATACTTTTGTTGCACCGAGTGAATTCATGGCTCGGAAATTAATCAAACATGGATATGATAAAAATAAGGTGGTAGTAATTCCAAATCCTGTGGCTGTGGTGAAAAAAACCAGTAATGGGCATGGAAAATATGTAGGTTTTGCCGGTCGATTGTCAGAAGAAAAAGGTGTTGATGTATTACTTGCGGCCGCCAAAGAACTTCCTCATATTGCATTTAAAATTGCTGGCTCTGGTCCAGATGAAAATCGCTTGCGGGCAGTTTGTGCTGAACAAAAATTAACTAATGTAGAATTGGTGGGATTTAAAACTGGCGCAGCCATGCAAGAATTTTTAGACCAGGCCAGCATCTTGGTGGCACCTTCTGTATGGTATGAAAATGCGCCACTAAGTGTTTTGGAACCCATGGCACAGGGTAGAATTGTGCTTGGTAGTAGAATTGGTGGAATTCCTGAGATGCTTCCTAAAGAATTTTTATTTGCTCCAGGCAATAGTACAGAATTAGCTGATAAAATTTTAGCGTGGCACTTGGCTGCGGCAAGTGAGCGTGCAGAGGCTGGTAAAACCTTACAAGATTTAGCGCGATTGCGTTATGGTCTAGAAGCACATTTAGAACAGATTTTGCAGGTTTACCAATAAGGTTTTTTCTGCTAATCTACTGTTAGATATGCAGTATAAAAGTCTGGCTATTTTGAGTCTAATTATAAGTTTGGTGTGGGGTACTTTGACCCCTTCTTTTGTTTATGCGGTCAATAGTAAAGGTACGCCACCAGTGGCTAATTATTTTTTGAACTGGGACTTGAATGAAACCCAAGCGCGGAATTTGGCCAAATATGATGTAGTGATTATGGATATGGAAGTACAGCAACGTCATCCATCTTTGCTTCGGGCTATTAGACAATGGAATCCAGAAATTAAATTATTAGTGTACATAACACCGCAAGAAATTCGCCAAGATGCAGGAAGTGGCGGTGGTGTGCTCCGTAGAGAATTGGCCGCCGGTATTTCTGAACAATGGTATTTGCATAATAGTGGCGGCGCCAGAACCAGTTGGTGGCCGGGAACCTATGTGTTAAATGTTACGCCAGGTGCGCCACGAGTTGGTGGAGAAAATCTCACTGATTATATGGTGCGTTTTGTTAGTACTAAATTATTATCCACCGGTCTTTGGGATGGAGTATTTTATGATAATGCGTGGGACAGCATTACGTATTTTGTGGGCAATGACGTGGATGTAAATGGTGATGGACGCAGTGATACCAATGCTAATACAGAGTGGCAAAATGGAATGAAAAATTTATATCGCAAAACTAAAGAAATAAATCCAAGTGCGATTATTATTGGTAATGGTACAACGCGGCAATATCAGCAAGAATTAAATGGCAAGATGCTCGAAAATTTTGCAGCTAATGCCTGGACCAATACCATGAATACCTATCAAGCAAATAGTCGTGGTACAGCTGCGCCGCGCGTGAATATTATTAATTCTAATACTTCAAATACCGGTAAAGAAAATTTGCAACAAGTGCGTTTTGGATTAGGCTCTGCGCTTTTGGAAGATGGTTATTTTTCCTATGACCATGGTGACCAAAATCATGGACAAACTTGGTGGTATGATGAATATGATGTGGCACTTGGTGAGCCCCTTAGTCCTTCATTGGCCGCAAATACACAAGGTTCATATCAACCAGATATTTGGCGTCGTGATTTTGAGCATGGTTTGGTGTTGGTAAATAGTACGAATCAAGCTAAGACCGTTGACCTGGGTGGAGAATATGAAAAAATTAATGGTAAGCAGGCTAGTAGTGTGAATGATGGGGCCATTGTTTCTGAAGTAGATATTGAAGGTACTGATGGAATTATTTTACGCAAAACGGTTAGTCGTTTAGATGATGTCTTATTTACCAATGGACAATTTGCGCGGTTTTATGGTATTGATGGCGCGCGTTTGCGCAATGGATATTTTTTGTTTGATGAAGCTTTTAAAGGTGGTGACCAAGTATTATATTTAGATGTGGATGGTGATGGGGTTCGTGATCAAATTGTGGCATCTGGAAATAAAATTACAGCTACCAAAGATGATGGCCAGCCTTTTTTTAAGATTTATCCTTTTACTGCTGATTATAAAGGCGCAATTAGGTTGGCCGTAGGTAATTTGGATAATGACAGTAATTCTGAATTATATGTGGCACCAGCTCAAGGTGCTTTGCCAATTAAAATTTATAACTTGATTGGTGAAGAAGTATTTCCTGGTTGGTATCCATTTGGTAAAAAATATAATGGGGGATATTCCATCGCCATTGCAGGTAAAGGTCCAAGTGGACGCGTGATTATTGGTTCTGGTAAGGGGCGGGTTGGAACCGTTGGGATTTATAATCCGGGGTTAAATAAAATGGTAGAAGTGATTGTGTACGATAAAAAATATACTGGCGGAGTAACAGTAGCGGCTGGTGATTTTGATGGTAATGGTGTGGCAGAAATTGCGACTGGTTTTGGTAGTGGTACTTACCCTATTTTAAAAATGTATAATTTAGCGGGCGGACAATTTGCACCAAGCATTACGTTTAAAAGTAAATCATTCCGTTCTGCGGGAATTCAAGCTTCTGACGTGGATTTTAATGGCAAAGATGATCTGGTGTTATTAACTGACGGAACATTATAAGAAAACATGCGATAAAAAAACGCCCTGCTTTACACAGGGCGTTTTTTAAATTTGTATCTTTTAGACAGTGGCGAGAATTGTTTCTGGAATGATGTCAGTTTCACCAGCATATACAGCCAGGATTTGTGGCACTAGATGAGACCAACGATAATGCGTTTCAATAATGAAAGCATTGGCTTCACCAATTTGATCTTGTTCGGCTTGACTAAGAGCAAAGAATTTAGTGAGTGCAGTCACAATTGTATCTGTACTACCACGTTTGAAAACCAAGCGTGAATCAGTACCAATTTCCAAGTGCTCTGGAATATCTGACAATAAAACTGGTTTACCATTGTTCATGGCTTCTAAGACTGTGATTGGTAAACCTTCAGACAATGAAGGATGAACCAAGGCAATTGCGTTTTGGTATAAAGCCTGAATATCTGTACCAGTTTGAAAACCAGCCATGACTACATCTGAATTACACATGGTTTGCAGTTCACTTACATAAGCGTCAGTATGAACTGAGCCACCCACGATAGCTAATTTAAGGTGGGCGAACTGAGGATTTTTTTGCTTGAATTCAGCAAAGGCCTTGATCAAAATATGTGCGCCTTTGTGTGGAACCAAACGAGATACCATTACTAAGTATTGGTTTGGGATGAGGCCGAATTTTTGTAAGACAGCTTGGCTATTAGTTTGTACCAATGGAGTTACGCCGTTTGGAATATAAACAGTAGACAAATTAAATTCTTTTTGACAATACCATTCCAAACTGCGAGAAACAGTAATAGTGTAATGGGCAAATTTTACGGCTGCTTTTTCACCCAAACGCAAAACCCATTTGGCAAAGCCACCCCATTTTTGGTGGGTGCGGTCAATAGAGTGAAAAGTAGTCACTACCATAGTCTGGCGACTAAATAAGCGAGGAATCCAAGACAATAAAGCTGGGCCAACGCCGTGGTAATGAATAACATCATAGCCCTGAAAAAGGGCGTGAATAGTACTAAAAAAGGTGTGGGAAATAGCATCCAAATGCTTGGTATGAATGGTAGGGGTGTGAATCACCTTTACGCCATCAACCTGAATTTGGCCTTTTTTACCCGTATACCAGGAGCGGCCATAGGCAAATACCTGGTGGTTTTGGCTAGCCAAAGAAGCGGCTAGGTCGTGAACATGACGTTCCACGCCACCGAAGCTGGCAGGCATACCTTTTTGTCCAATCATGGCAATACGCATAGCAGGGGGCTATTTGAATAAAACAGCAAAGTATAGCACTTTTCTGTCTTTTTGTCAATAGCCTAAAGGGGACGGCTTTTCTCCTAGGAAAACAGGCCTAAACGGCCAGAAAACTAGCCCTCCGGCCTAGTTTGGCCGCTTAGGTCTACCCCTTAGGAAGGGGTTAAGGGTTTAGAGTGTTTTGGACTAGGCCATGCCAGATTTTGACATATTTTGGTTCCAAATCTAGCTCATTAATTAGCTCGTGGGCTAATCTTGCTTCAGTGCGGTATATATCCTGAGCTTTTTGGTGAATTTGATATTTTTCATATAGCTGCTTCACATAATTCGTTTCATCTCTTGTGACCATGCCGCCCCACCAAATTTTTTCTAAGAGTACTTTTTCCTGATGGGACAGAAGTGGAAGCATGAGTGCTAGCCATAAACTGGGTTGGTGGTTTTCAAGGTCAGTGGCTAATTCATGGTAGCTATTAGCTTTATTTTTAAATCCAGCTTCATCATCTAGGCCTTGCATAATAATACCCAAAGATTGCCCAATACATTCTAAAAGTAGAGTGATACTGAAATCAATGGTGTGGACTGTGGCAACATATCCCAAAACCAATGGCAGAGTAAAAGTATATGCACCGGTTTTGCTGGCATACAGATCTGTAATACTTTCTTTGTCAATTTCTAAATCTAAATTAGCTACATCTTGAATTTGTCCAGCCATGGTAGATGTTTGGTATTTGGTATAGAGCGAATGTAGTTTAGTAATTTTTTCATGCGGAGTTAGGTCAACAAGTTTTTGTTGCAACCAACTTATTAGATGGTCGCCGAGCGCAATACTAATGCCTGTGCCTTTTTCTTCAGCATTTGCATAATTATGTGCATGTAAGCGACTGGCACATTCAGCTGGGACACTTAGTCCATTTCGTCGCCAGTTAGAATGGTCCATAACATCATCATGAACCAGAAGTGCGTTTTGAAGAAGCTCTACTAACGCTGCATATTTTTTTATATTAGAATTAATTCCTGAAGAAAAAGGATTATTAAAGCTTTCTGCAGCCAAATGAACTAGTGAACCGCGTGTGCCTTTGCCACAGTGTTCAAACCACGTTAGAACCGGATGTAAATATTCAGGTACAGTAATTTCAGATAGTAAATGGCTTTTCCACTCACGACCTAAATTTCTGGTATCACGTTGAATATGCGGAGATATTTGTTCCAAATATTCGTTAAACCGATTCATATGATTCATAATAGGTTAATAATGCTTGGCTGGTTTTACGTTCTGTACTGGCTTGGATAATGGACCTGCCAAGTCGATCCAAGGTTTTGCGCAATTGTTTTGGTTCATCAATTGGCCAATCAATTTGACGCAGTAGACTTGTGGTTTGATGTAATTCATGAGTTGCATTCCCTAATGCTTGAGTAAGACCTTCACGCCAAAATATTTTTTGTGTTTGATTTTTAGCTGCATGTGGGAATAAATGTATTGTCATAAATAAATAACGTGTTACAGTAGTTAGTCGTTTGGCTGTGAAATCTTCATGCCAATCATGTAAGTCATCACATAATTGTCGTGTGTTTAAATAATGTGTAAATAAACGACGAAGTTGTTGATAATGAGCCTCGGAAATTTTAAGTGATCTGGCAATTATTAATGGTCCAAGGCAGTGACCAAATGATCGTTCGGCAGGTATAGCCGTTGGCAGGTGCGGAAGTTTTTTACCAGATTTTAAATGCGTATTTATATCTTGATTAGTTGCTAATTCAGTGGCATGAGCTTTGTCAACGCTATCTAAGGTTTGGTTTACTAATGTAGGATCAACCAAAAGAGTCTGTGCTACATTGGTATATGTATTGGTAGCTTCACGTAAACAAATATTTGCTAATGGTAATCCTGGTGAAATAATTTTTTCGTCATAGCACTGGTCATACCATTGAAATGCTAGCCAGCCAAATAAATTAGCTGCCCCTAATTGGATATATATTTCTTGGGAAATGGAATCAGACAAAGAAGAGCCAAGATCATAACTGAATAAAGTTATTTCTTTGGCCACTGGTGTTTGAATAAGTTTACAAAATATGGGCAGACTTGATTCAAATAGTGACTGATCTAGGCTGTGTAATTTTTTGGCTACGGTACTTACTGCACTATCATGGATATATTCAACCACTTTTTTAGCATGGTCATTGAGCGCGGGATTTTTATGATTATTTTTAATTTCAGCAGCTGCCAAAGCCCACAGTGCGGCTGTTAGTGTGTCACAGCCCGATTGATCATTGCCTTGTTCACGTATACATGGTTCTGCTGCAAAATCTGTCATCTTGAGATTGCATAATTTTTTTTCAAAACCTGATGGTAATTGTAGGCCTAGGCGTGATGCAATAATTGCAGCACAGGCCAAATCAGTATTGCTTTCCGGTATGTTGGTATTTATTATTTCTTTAATACTTTTAGTAATTTCTGGATATTGGTGAGTAGGGAAACTTCTGATAATTAGATATAAACTTAAATACGCAGACGTATAATATGGAGAGCGCCAGGTATTATTCTGCAATGCATGATGTAGGTATGATTGTAATGTTTCTAAATGTACATCCCACTTGGTTAAGGCATAATTAATTGTGGCATTAACCACTGGATCATAATCATTCCAGGGTGAAATTGGATCACATCCAATCCAAGTACGATATGGTCCGCCAGGTTTTTGTTCTTGGCCGGTTAAAGTAATTACATAATCTGTATTGACTTCTGAAAAATCTGAGTCTGGGTATAAATGGTGCTTGGAAAGTAATACTAAGCTGCTATCATCTAAATCTGGTGGATAGGTGAGTGTGTGGTAATTGTGATCCTGAATAGCCCAATATGTTTGCCAGCTTGGTTGTGCGAGTCGTGGTTGTAATAACCAAAAGTTTTTTAAACGCGTATTAATATCATAATGAATAGGGTCGCGTTCAGACTCAGGAATTTCTGCCAAAATACTACTGATGAGAGCGGGATAAAATATAGTGTGATGCGATTCTGGTCCATGATCGGTTTGTGTGAGACTAATAAATCCACCGGCTTTTGTTTGTTTTTTGGCAATAAAAAGATAAGCCGAGCGTTTAAGCTCGGCAGCGTGTTCCGAGATTTTCATAGAGATTCCCAGGAAATGAAAAAGGTTGTGCCTTTACCTACTCTGCTTCGAGCAGTTAGTGTGGCATGTAATTCATGATTTAAGATATCCTGCGCCGTAGATAATCCAAGTCCGTTTCCAATGGGTTTGGTGGAATAAAATGGAGTAAAGATTTGGCGCAATTCTTTGCGAGTTAAACCAGGCCCATTATCAATAATTGTAATATTGGCAATATTTTTATCTTTAGTGAAAATAATAGTAATCAATGGTTTTTCTCGACTTACTTTGTTTAGTGCTTCAATGCCATTAATGAGAATATTTACGAGTGCGCGATGCAAGCGGGCAGGAGTGCAGTGTGCGTATGCTTGTCCAGTTTGTTCAAACGCAATTTTTACCCCAGCCTGATTTGCTGCATATCTAACTGTATCAACGGCTTGTTGAATGGCTTTGGTAATAGAGATATTTTCACGAGCGGTACCTTGGCCTAATTGTAATTTAATATGCTTAATATTTTTTTCTAATCGTTCTGTAGCTTTGACTGCTTGTAAAATTGATTCAGTGTGTAGACTTTTAGAATCTACATTTTCGTGTAAATGATTGATAGCTAATGATAAAGCTGTAAATGGATTAATAAGGTCGTGTAAAAGTCCGGCAGAGACTTTTCCAATTTCAGCAAAACGAGATAATTCTTGCACACGTAATTGTTCACTAGCATATAAGGCCTCTGTGTGCTCAGCAATTCTTTCTTTTAATTTTTCTAGCTCTTTACTGAGCTGTGATTCAGACCGACGCGCGCGTACAGCATTGGTTTCAATTTCAGAAAAAGCCAAAGCTGTGAGTCCTGTTATGACCAATAAAATCAACATGATTTCAAAGGTATAATTGGGATAGAGCGGAGCAAATAACCAGCTGCTGTCCACCGATAGCAAAGCGTGCTGGTGTGCGTAGGTAATCAGACCAAGGTAGAGGCCGATAATTCCAGCTATGATTACTCCAGACCTAACATCAAATAGTATTCCGGTTATGAGAATGATCAGGCCAAGAGTGAGCAATGGAATTGGGAGGAGCGTACCCCAGTGGGCGAGTGAATAGAATGTGGGAAGGATTAGCAGGATAATAAAAATTACACGTGCAATTTTCCAATATCCTTTTTTCACTAGGACGATGTTGGTGCAGAATAGTGCCGTGACAATACTAACCAACAAAACTGATATACCATGGCGCGTGGTCTGAAGCCACAGCGCAAGAGAAATCACGGAGAGAGTAAAGAGAATTGATAAAGTAGAGATAAACGCAAGGATCACTAATAGAATTCGTTCGCGTCTAGCGTCGTCTTCTTTTCGTGAAGTGGGTGAAAGTAATGTTTGCAACCATTCTTTGCCTTTCTGCCACAGTTTTTTTGCGTTTATGTTTCGCACATTAACCAGACCATGGTGGAGTATTTACTGCCGTAGTGTAGGCCAATTGGCTAACTTGCTCTTGTGAACGGGCGTCCTTGTTTGCAAGGACAGCGGTGATGAGCTGAGACATAGTTATTTCCTCTCTTAAGATGAATAAACGAGAGACAGGGGACAGTTTCGACCCTATGGGTGCTGCCCCTGCTCTCAGTGACGCGACGCTAATAGGCGCATCACATATATAGAATACCTAATTGGACCTTAAGTTATGATAAAGTTTTGCTTAAGTTTTCATGGTACATATAATGGCTAGAAATAGATAAAAAAATAATAAAACCTTAAGCTTTGGAAATAAATTTGTAACCACGGCCACTTATGGTGTGGATAAAGTCTGTGGAAGTATGAACGCGTAAGCGTTTACGAAGTTCGCACATGTGAGCTTCAAGTGCGTTAGAAAATAGATCTAAATTTTGATCACCCCATAGATGTTCGGCCAAGGTTGGTCGTGTAACGGTTTGGTTCCTGTGTTTAATTAAATACTCTAAAAGTAAATATTGTTTACGTGGCAAATCTAATGAATGCTTAGCAAAACGAGCGGTTTGTTGAACTGTGTCTAGAAATAAATCACCAATTTTAATTATCGTATCTTGGGTCTGTGGACTACGACGAAGTAGGGCGCGGAGTCGTGCGGATAATTCACGTGCAGAAAATGGTTTTGGTAAATAATCATCTGCGCCAGAATCTAAAAAATTAACCTTAGTATCTTCACGATTATCAATGGATAAAACTAAAATTGGTGTGTGAATATTTTGTGCGCGCAAACGTGAACAAACTGTAAATCCATTTTGTTTAGGTAAATTATTATCTAAAATAATTGCATCATATTTCGTACCTTTTTCTTGAGTGGCTATGCGTAATCCTTCTTCACCGTCGTGCACAAAATCAACCACTGTGGATTCGTGGCTGAGTGCTAATTGTAAACTAGCACATAAATCTAAGTCATCATCAATTATCAGTACTTTCATATGAACAAGTATAGGAGAAAAAATTCAATCTTGTCTATAGAAAAAATTCATAAAATAAAAACCCCTCCAGATTTTGGAGGGGCCAGTTGTGAGCACAAAATTTTACGCGCACAACGGGAGCGCGAGGGAAGGTGACGAGTCTTCCCCCGGGCTGGTTTGAGGTGGGTATTTTAGGGGGTGTCGGGCGGCGGGTCATGCATGACCCAGTCGGTTTTTCCACAGTTCTCTTGCGGAATGCCGTTGGTACATTGCCAAAGGATTTGGCCGTTGTATTCACGACAGTCACCACCAACGATGGAGACCCCGTCGTTGTCCAGATCTTTTTCGCAGACCAGTGGGAAATCAAACCTTGCGGTGTAATAACACACGAACGTCTTGGCTTCGTCGGGGAGAACACAGCTACCAGCGCAGTCTAGATGATTGACGAAGCCCTGAGGCAGATTCTTGGAACCGGTTCTAAGGCAGTCTTTGGTGGTGTCGCACGCGTCGCCGCGCGCATCCTTGTCTAGGTTCGCTTGGTCAGAGTTGACTACTAGCGAGCAGTTGTCCTGCCCGTCGTTGATCCCGTCGTTGTCATCGTCAGGATCATCGTCATCGCACACTGTGTCTTTGTCTGTGTCCACGAAAGTGAACACACAGTCCGTTGCCGGATTGCAAGAATCAGTGGTACAGGCCACGTTGTCGTTGCACGCCGAATCGATCGGCGTGTAGATGCAACCCAAGGCAGGGTCACA
>CAYYQC010000001.1:3952-56612 GCA_964473715.1 uncultured Gammaproteobacteria bacterium | reverse complement strand
TGTCGTTGCACGCCGAATCGATCGGCGTGTAGATGCAACCCAAGGCAGGGTCACATGAATCAGAAGTACACGCGAAGTCATCCGAACAGAGAATGGGAGTACCTTCGCAGACACTGCCGAGACAGGTGTCATTGAAAGTACAGGTGTTGTCGTCTTCGCAGAACACGACCTCTTCCTCTGGTGGAGGGAGATTGATGCATTCCCCGGAATTGGGGTCGCAGGTGGCCGTGGTGCAGACGTTGTCGTCGGTTTCGGCGCACGTGACGCCGGTGTGCTCGCAGCCCGTTGCCGGATCGCAAGCGTCAGTAGTGCACGGGTCGCTGTCATCGCAGTTCGTCGGAGTGCTCTTGCACCCGGTTTCTGCGTCGCAGGAGTTATCCGTACACAAATCATCGTCTGTGCAGACTTTTTGGGTTTCGCCCGCTTGGCAAACGCCTTGCGAGCAGATGTCTCCGATCGTACAGACGTCGTTGTCCGTACATGGGTTAGAGTTGAGTTCGTGGTGACACCCGATCTGGGCGTCACATGAATCGTTGGTACATCCGTTGTTGTCGTCGCAGTCCACCTGCTTGCCAGTGCAGAGACCGGCGAAACAAGTGTCGTCCGTGGTGCAAAGCGAGGCGTCGTTGCAGACAATGTTGTTCAAGCTGTTCGCAAGAACGCAATCGCCAGACGACGGAATGCAGAGCACTTGGTGACATTGATCAGCGACGGATGTTTCACACACGATTTTGGTTTCCGGAGCAAGGATGCAGTGGTGCGCAGAGCACACCAAAGTTCCGTTGCAAAGGTCGCCATCTTCGTGAGAAGAACAATCGCTGTCCTTCTCGCACTCGCAGAGGTTTGGACCTGCTTGGCAGGTACCTTGCGAGCAGAAATCTCCTTGGGTGCAGTCGTTTCCGTCTGCGTTACAGGGTTTGGAGTTGAAGGCGTACTTGCAACCCGAGAGTGGGTCACATGAGTCGTTGGTACATCCGTTGTCGTCGTCGCAGTTGAGCTCTTTGCAGAGGTCGACGGTGACGTCGGGTTCTTCGATATCCGGGTTGTCCCCGGCGTCTTCGATAATGATGTCTTCAGATGGCTCTGGGATGTCTTCGGGTTCACCGATATCTTCGCCTTCATCAGGCGGAGGCTCGGTCACATCCAAAGGTTCTTCAGAGTCAGCCGTTTCCTCGGCGTCGGGTTCTTCGACTTCCTCCGTGTCCGGAGGAGTGAACTCATCCGGCGTTTCGGAGATGTCGGAATCTACGGTCTCTAGGTCAGTTCTGGTGTCAGTGTCGATCACATCTTCGAAGACCTTGCACTCAGGAGCAGAGCTTTCACTCCACTCTTCAGGAGAGGCAGGGTCGCAGACCTTACACACGTCCTGGTAATCGGACTCACCTGCTTCATAGCAGCCTGAGCCAATAAGACAGTGGTTCTCGGCCATGGCGAAGACACAATCCTTAAGTTCAAAGTCACAGTACTGCGTCGTGCAGGGCGACCCGTCTTCGCAGAGAGCATCTGTACACGGCAGGCATTTGTTTGCCTTCGTATCACAGAGTACTTCTGGGCACTGAATGAACTTGGAGTTCTGACAGTAACCATCTTGGTCGCACAGCTCGTTGCCGTTGCAGAAGTTGCCATCCTGGCATTCGTTGTCAGTCTGGCACTCCCGCTCCACCTGAACATCGGTCATGTCCTGAATGTCCGCAGATGTCAGGGGGTATTGGCACACCCCTTGCACACAGGAGACCCAGTACCCGGCCCAGGCTCCACATTGGGAGTCGGCCACGCAGGCCTTCCCGAAGGGCGGGGTGGAGGTGTCCTCAGCACAGCTGAGGACGGTGAAGAGGGTGATCACGAAAACGACGACGCAGTTCATGAAATTCTTCACGCGAATTCTCCTTGGACCATCTGTGGTCCGGTAATTGGTCTAGAGATGTACTTCTCGGAATTGTAATTACTTCGAAACTACTCCAGATTTTAATTACATAAATATAACCAAAATCTGAAGCAGTTTCGTCTCCTTCTTTGATGTAAACTAAAATACCACCTCAATTGTAAAGAGCTATTGCTTACTATACCTAATAATCCCAAGATATAGAAACAGAACACTATATCAGGTATTAAGCAAAAAGTCAATCCTTATTTTAAAGCAAAAAATCTTCTTTAATAGAAGATTTTTTATAATGCTCGCCGAAGAGGAAAACTTATTCCACGCGCACGCCTTTGGCTTTGCCAATTGTGTCTGTAACAAGTGAAGCATTTAAAGATCCTGCTGAAGCAGTGAGATTTTTATTAGTAATACTATCCACAGCCGAAGCACGAATATTTGTAAGCAAAACAGGGATGGAACCCCGCTGTGATTCAGTAGGAGTAATACTTAATTCAAAGTCAATACCAACTGTTTCACTGGCAGGGACAGATGAAACATTCCAAGTAATTGTACGTGTTGATGGATTGTAAACAGGTTCGCGTCCACGTGTCACACTAGATTTACTAGTCCAGGTAACTCCAGGGGCTAAAGTAGCAGAAACAGACACATTAGAAGCTTCAGCAGTGCCATTGTTCAGAATTAATAAAGCCCAATATTTGGTTTCTTTGCCAACTTTTGGAGGCAATGGTCCACGACCAATTTGGTCACCTTCAGTAGAATAATAGTGGGACTCAGCATTTAAACTAATAAAAGTACCTAGTTTAATTGGTGAAGTAATAGATTTTGTTTCAAACTTTTCTGGATTATTAACAATATTACTTGAAGCACTAATTGGTAAACTAAGTTCAGTACTACCGCTAGGACGGTTAGAAATTATAATAGTTAATGGTAGTTCGCGAGTTTCTTGACGCGGAATAGAATTTAAAGCCGGAAATTCTTTGGCAGAAATATATAGGGTTGATCCTTTAAGTGTGGCTTTATTGGTTGTGGCAGTTTCACGTACATTAACTAAGTTCGCTGGTAAAGGAATGGCTAGGGTAAGATTATTAAGTTCTACACTACCAGTATTTTCTACTTTAATATGTAATGGCACACTCTCGCCAGGCTGAACAATTGATTGTTTCCATTCAGAAGAAATTTTTAAACCAGGGTGGAGTACGGAAATTTTAGAATTAAATGCGGCTTGGTTAAAATACTGATTATTAATTTGAATTTGAGGAATTAAGGAAACAGAAATTTCAGAAATATCTTTTGGTAATTTACTGGAAAAACGTAAGGTACCAGTAGTAGTTTCATTTGGTTTGAGTAAAGAAATCAATAAAGGTTTTTTGGTAATCCCAGTTTCAAGCCAAGAAAAATTTAAACCATTTACAGTCGGGAAAGGAATAGAAATTCCTGAGATTAATTCAGAGCCAGTATTTTGAATAGTGACCGGCACTTCCCAATTTCCTGAAGAAAAAATAGTAGCAGGAAAATTAGCATTCACTACCAGAACTGAATCCGCAGGGGTAGCTAATATGCCCACGGTTTTAACTTCAAACCGATTGGTTTTTTCTTGGCGATAAATAAGCTCTACTACGGCCGGAAAATTTTTGCCTGGTTCACCAAAAAATTGACCTGTAAAGATTAGCTCTCCGCCTTGACGTGGCTTCATGCTTTCAACTGAAATTGATTGGGTGGAAGTGGTAAAATTAGGTGGAGTGCTGCGAATAAGAAAACCAGCGGGAATATTTACTTTAATAATTGGGTCTTCTAGTACTACATTACTATTGTTCTGAAAAGAGATTTTTACAGTAATGAGTTCACCACTTTTTACTCGATTGGTGTCCCCAAGTGCGGCCGCAGAAACTTCAAGGGCTACGTCTTTGGTTACAGTAGGGTCATAGGTATACCAAAAAGCTGCACTTCCTCCAATGACAAAAATGCTTATCAAAAGAAGCATGTCAAAGATAAATAATTTGCGGGCATGAGAAAATTTAAGATGGTAGCGGCGTTGATAATGTACTTCTAGAGCGTGAATAGGTGAGAGCAAAAAAGCCAAAAACCAGCGATGAGGAGCGTGTAACAAATGATGTTTAGTAAGATGTGTAGAGACAAATTTCATAGCCTTTTAAGTATAGCATAGGCTAACAAAAAACTCTCCCCGATTTGGTCGGGGAGAGTTTTAAATTTATGTTTGCGGTGGTTCCTCTGGCTTTAGAAGTTTGGAGCTAGGGGAGTATAAAGTGTTATTAATTTTCCATTTATCCACATATTGTCCAATACCACTTTGGTTGGATTTGTTCCGAACCGTGGTTTTGCGCTGTGACCACTTAACTAGACTTTCAAAGTTGAGCTTATAACGTCCAGCTACGACCACATAATTGATTTCTTGGTCTTTGAGAGCGCGGCGAATAGTTTGAGGATTTACCCCAAAGAGCCGAGCGGCTTCAGAGATTGATACTCTAATTACTTCTTTGGCTGGTGTAGAGTTGGCTGGGTCAATAGATTGTATTTCTTTTTGGAGGTTTTGTTCCATACGATTTGTCGAAATCGTGCCGCGTAACGTCCTTTGAGACGCGGCGGTTATTAATTTTTTGATTTTTGTATAGACATATATTAACAAATTTTTAGGGTTTTGTCAATGGGCAAGGAATAAAGTCTGAAAATTGGTTTATTTATAATGTATATATTAGTGTATACATATCTGGGCTCTTCATTACTATTGTCAAAGTCCTAAAAATGGGACCTGGTCGCATATGGAGTAACTATATCCTTTTTCTTGAAACCACTAAATAACTTGATTATGAGCCGTGAAGGTTGTTTTTTTGGCTTAGATAAGGTATAGTGTTGGTAACATAAATATGTAAAAGTGTTCCACAGGTGTAACACTTTTTTATTCAGGACGTCTTCTAGTATGCCCACCAGCCTCTCTGAAAAAAAACTGGTTTACCAAGTGACTAAAAATCACGACCCTGAAGCTTTTGCTTGTCTGTACGATTTGTACGTGGGTCGGATTTATCGGTTCATATTTTTTAAGGTAAATCGGAAAGAAGAGTCTGAAGACTTGACCAGTGAGGTGTTTCTGAAAACCTGGCAGTATTTGGCTGAAAAAACAGATGTAGAAATAAAAAGTTTCAGTGGTCTCATTTATCAAATCGCTAGAAATAGTTTGGTAGACTGGTACAGGGCCAAAGCCAACCGACCAGAGTTTTCTCTAGAAGCTGCGCCAGATGTGGAAGAGATTGCGGGTGTTGATAATATGGTGGCCAATCTCATGGTTACAGAAAGTGCCAAAGTGCTCCTAAAACAAGTACGACAAATGAAGCAAGAATATCAAGAAGTTATCTTGCTACGATATATTGAAGAACTTTCTATAAAAGAAATTGCACAAATAATAAAAAAATCTCCAGTAAATGTTCGGGTCACATTACACAGAGCCACCAACATTTTAAAAAAAGCAATGCGTAATTATGAAGCACCTTAAGGAACAACTGAAAACAATCAAGCTTTCTCAAAGTCAGGTTAATCCTGACCAGGCTTGGGTTGTTTCAGAGCGTGCTCGGATGGTGCAACAAATTAGTAATACTGTTGTGCCAGTGGCAAAACCTGTGGTGGTGGACACTGCGCGCGCACTTTGGTATCACTTACGTTCTAGCTCTACTATTCGTTTATTGCGTCCTACCTTAACTGCTCTTACTGTGGCTTTGTTGGCTACTGGTGGTTGGATTGCTAGTGTGAGTGCCTCCTTTAATAGTCTGCCTGGTGACCGTTTGTGGGCCATTAAACGTGTAGCTCAAAAAACTGAAGTGGCTGTAAAAAGTATTGGTGCCACGGAAAATGAAAAAGTACAATTACAATTAAACTTGGCCAAGAGCCGGGTAGATGATATTAAAAAAACTGTCTCACAAAAATTAGCAGTAGAATCAGATCCTGATGACCGGGCTAAAGCAGAAAAAGATTTGAGCGTGGCTGTAAAAGATGTGCAAGATGCAGTTAAAGAAGTTTCTGTAAATGTAAATGTTCAAGCTAAAGATTCTGCTACAAAAGAAAATGCGGTTGAAGTTGTAGAAACTGCCAAAGGTGTGGCCAAAGACACAACAGTTTTGGTTAAAGAATTAAACTCAACGGTGGCTTCTTCTACTCTGGCTAATGTAGAAGTAACTAAGCAAGTGATTGAAACTATTAAATTAGTTAATGAAACAAGCATCTCAGCGGTAGAAACAGTCGTACGAACTGGCGAGCCAAATGATGTCAAAAATATTGTTTCAGAAAAAGTTGTTGACTTGGTTCAATCTACTGAAGCAATTAAAAATGATGTAAAAAATACTTTGGGGGTGCCTATGCAAATGCTTTCTTCTAGTACTACTAAACTTATTGATCTTTCTGTTTCAACTACCCGTAGTACAATTTTGCCAACTACTAATCAAAAAACTGATAGTTTGGAAAAAGCTTTGTCATCTACATCCACAACTACTGCGAGTGACTTAATTAAAGAAGCTGATGCGAAAACATTGGTGGTAAATAATTCTGCAGTAGAGATTAAGAAAAATATTGATTCTAATAATTTAGAAGAGGCTTTGAAAAATCTAAAAGATTTAAATCAAAACGCAGCTTCTGCGCAACAGTCATTGGTAGATACAAAAACCAAAGCGCAGACTGATCAGGTTCAAGTTGACGTGAAAAAGTAATTGTAGTGTATAGTGTCTGATCCGTACCTGATTATAATTAGTCTGGTGCGGGCCATACAGTATACGGCCTCACTCTTTCTTTATTATAAAGAGGAGAGTGAGTTCGCTTCTGGCCACATGCCAATGAGGCCAAAGCATTCCGCTCACCGAAAGGTTGATCCATTTCCGTAAAGGAAGTGGAGTGATGCGGCTTTAATAAAAAAACTTATTACGCGGACCGGTTCCAATGGAACGAGGCGTCGCGTAATAGGCGAAAAATTATTTATGCAAAATTTGAAGAAATTCGGTAAGAAACTCTTCACCATGTCAGTGGTTAGCATGACTGTTGCTTGGAGCGTTGGCCTTTCAGCCTTTGTTCCAGCCGGTGCTGCTGCCGCTACATGTCCAGAGCTCGAAGCCGGAGACTTGTTCAAAGTAGCCGGAAATGCTGCTGTTTACTTGGTAAACAGTCAGAATAAACGGATGTACTTCCCAACAGAAGCCGTATATAAATCCTGGTACAAGGATTTCAGTGGTATTACTACCATTGACATGTCTTGTGTTGACGCTTACGCCGCTGGTGGTGGTGTTAACTTCCGTCCAGGTTCACGTTTGGTAAAGAGTTTCCTCTCTCCTTCAGTTTACGCTGTAGGTCCAAACAACATGAAGCACAAGATTGACAACGAAGCACAAGCTGTTGCTCTTTACGGAGCCAACTGGCCAACTCTCGTTACTCATCTTAACGATGTCTTTGATTCCAACTACCAGGTTGGTGCTCCTCTCGTAGGCAACACCCTCCACAATGGTCAATTGGTAAAGAAGGCTGGTGAATCTACTGTTTACTACGTTTGGGACAATGCTCTCAAAATGGTAGACGGAGCTCTCCCAACACAGGCTGTTAACGATGTACGCACTGTTTCAGCAACTGTATTCTCCTCAGTATCTTTGAGTTCTGGATCAGTTACTGCTGCTACTATCGTAAACAACCCATCACAATTGAGTGGTGGTAGTGTTCCAACAACTCCTACATCTAACGGTGTTTTGACTGTTGGTTTGGCTGCTGATACAGCAGCTGCATCTACAATCGCTGCAGGCACTGTTTACAACAACATGCTTAAAGTGACTGTTACTGCTACTAACGGTGATGTTAAATTGAAAGGTGTAACTGTAACCCGCACTGGTCTCGTAACTAATGCTAACATTAGTGGCGTAAGTGTTTGGGATTCAGCTGGCAACCGCCACGGTGATGTTATGAGCTCATTTAGCTCAGACAACAAAGTTACTATTGGTTTTGGTACCTACCCAATCGTAGTTGCTAAAGGCCAAACAACTTCTTTCACTGTAGCCTTTAACTTAGCTACAACTGCTACTTCAGGCACAGTTGGTGCTTCAATCGCTTCTGCGGCTGATGTGCAAACTGACGGTACTGTAAGTGGTTCATTCCCAGTTTCTGGTAACACCATGAGTTTGGTATCTGGCGGCTCTGTCGCTGATGTACAACTCGGAAGTGTTTCAGCTGGTGGTTTGAGTACAGAACCAGGCAGTAGTACTGCTGGTAACCTTGAAATTGGTCAGACACAAGAAATCTCCAAATTCAAGTTCATCCAATACGATGGTGATAGTGATATCCAAGTAAGTAAAATTACTTTCTACGTACAAGGAACTGCTAAGGACGAAGACCTCAAGAATTTTGAAGTTCTCGCTCCAGATAACACAGTTCTCGGTCGCACAGAAATGATGTCTGATCGCTACGTAACTGTTAACTTTGACAAGCCATACACTGTTCCTAAGAGTACAAACCGTGTTTTGACCCTCCGTGCCACTGTGGCCGATGGTTCAGGCAACTGGTTCCGTATTCAAGTTCAGAATGACTACGATGTAATGGTTAAGGATACAAGTACAGGTTACTTCATTGGTGCTACTAGTGAAGGTTCAACCACTTCATTCTCAGCTGTTTCATCTTCTGCTGGTTACTTCAAAATGAAGTCCGGTACCGTAACTGTATCTAAGACTACAGATTCTCCTTCAACATCTGTTTCAGCTGGTGGCAATGATATTGTCTTGGCCCGCTTTAACGTAAAAGCTGTTGGTGAAGATCTTGAAGTTCGCAAGATCGGTTTGAAGATTGCTACTACTACATACGCTGTAGGTAAAAAAGAATTGACTGGTTCAGTTAAATTGCGTGTTGGTAACGACATCCTTTTGACTACTAGTGCTTCAGACAGTACTTACACTTTGTATAACAGTACTTCAACTCAATACACATTGTCACAATACTTGAACCTCAAGTCTGGTGAAACAAAAGTATTGGAAGTACTCGGTAGTATTCCTACATCTGCTACCTCTGTTTCAGCCTTCACTGTAAGTGTTGGTAACATGTATGCAAAACGTTTGTCTACTCTTGACTTCACAGACAACATCCCTGGTAGCACTTTGACTGCTGCTAACACTGTTGCTGTTGAATCAACTGAAGTAACTTTGGCTAAAGACAGTACTCTTGGTAACAACACCCTCGCTGCTGGCTCAAGCCAAGTGATCGGTCAATATACCATTAAGGCTGGCTCTGCTGAAGATGTTAAGCTTACTAACTTCAGTGTTAGTTTCCTTGGCAACGGCACATTCGATACACCTTCAATGCTCCAGAACTTGGAATTGTGGGTTGGTAACGAACAATACGGTTCAACCGTATCTACTGCCGCTACTTCATCAAACAGTTTCTTGAGTAATATCACTGTTAAAAAGAACGAAGTTAAAGTTATTAAACTTAAAGCTTTGATTCTTTCTAACGCTTCAGGTGTTGCGTCTTCAAGTATCGCTTCTTACACATTTGTAGGTGCTGATACTCAGAATACAGACTCTGACAACTCTGCTGTTGTTGGTCAAGACTTCACTGTAGGATCTGCTAACGTAATCCTCAGTGCTGCTAATGACAACACTACAACCAATAGTATTTTGGTTCCAAGTGCAACTCCAGTTCAAGTTGGTAAGTGGAAATTGGAAGCTCAGAACGAAGCTGTGACCTTGAAAAAGATCACCTTCTCAGTACATTTTGGTAAAGATGGTTCTACAAACACTACAAGTAGTGATTATGGTACTTTCTTCCTCTATGACTCAGCTGACATGAACACTTCTGTTGGAACTGGTCAATATATTGGTGGTACAGGTAATGGTTATGTTCAGTTTACTGGTCTTAGCCTCACTGTTCCTGCTAATACTTACAAGTTCTTGGTAGTTAAGTCTGCTGTTAATGCGTCAAACGTAATGACTCCAGGCAATATCAGTTACTTGGCTCTCCGCAGTACTTCAAGTACTAACCTTGAATTGGTTTCCAGTTCAGGTGGTACTTTGAGTGGTTCTCAACTTGATGGTTTGGCTGGCGACGGCCAAGTTGGAGGCACAATTGCTTCTTCAACTGCTCACCTTTTCCACAACACTGCACCAGTGATCACTCCTGTGAGCCTTGGTTCAAGTTTGGAATTGGGTTCTGAAGCCCCAATCTTCAAGTATACTGTTTACAACCCTGGCGATCGCGAATTGCGCCTTGGTAGTACAACTGTGAAGATCTCAGCCAGTGGTATGACTGGTAACAACACCGTAAGTGGTACCCTCAACACATTCAAGTTGTGGGAATCTAATGCACAGGGCAGCAAGGGTCAACTTTTGACCACTTCAAGCTCATGTTCATTGGTTGTTGGTAACCAAAACACCGCAGGTTGTTACTTCTCTGCTTCAACAAGTTCTATCTCTGTTACCCTTGGTACCATGGGCCAGAACGGTTCAGCATTGAACAACTTCACAATCCCAGCCGGTGGTTCACGTACCTTTATCGTGACTGCTGACACTACAGGTGTACTCAATGGTAAAACAACAGGTGTTGTGACTGTAAGTCCAATGCTTGATGGTGCTACTGGATACAACCTTACTGACTCTGCTTGGGCAACTGGCGTATTAGCTTACTACTACACTCCAGTTAACTCAACAAGTGAACTTGGTCCATTTACTGCATCAGACTCTTATGATGTTGTAGGTTCTACCTTGTCTCGCTCTCTCTAATCTCAGCTTGATTTAACCTTCGGGTTAACTGAGCTTTGTTAGACAAAACCCTCCCGATTTATCGGGAGGGTTTTTGTTTACAAGCCTAATTGAATAGGCTATACTGGGCCTGTAATTAATGTGAATATTTTATGAATCGGTTTTTAGAAAAGAGTATATTTTGGCTAACTGTAGTGGCTTTTTTTTCAGCTTTGATTATTAGACCAGAGTCACAAATTTTCCCTTTTGTATTTCCAAAAGCCATTTGGTTTAGAACTACGGTTTTGCTCATGACTGGGTGTTATGCTGGATTATTGGCCATGGATTGGCAAAAATATAAACCACGCTTGAACTGGGTAAGTGGAGCCATTGGTTTATTTTTTGTTTCTTGGGTGATTTCTACTTATGTTGGTGCAGATCCATACCGCAGTATGTGGGACGGACATGAACGCATGCTTGGTTTATTTACTTTTGCGCACTACATCTTATTCTTTATTATCTTGAGTGCGGTAATTAAAACGCGTGAAGAGTGGCGGAACCTTTCCATGTGGTTTGCTGGTACTGGGATATTTATCATGCTGATTGGTGTCATACAAAAGTTTAATACAGATTTTTTGTATAATCACGGTAGTGTACGTGTTGGCGGAACCCTAGGTAATCCAATTTATTTGGGTGCGCTTGGATTTTTTATGGCCGCACTGGGGGCTTGGCTAGTTTTTTCTTCCACTCCAAAAGAAAAATGGCAACAATGGTTTGGAGGTATTGCCGCTTTGTTTGGTGTGGTGGGAATTTTCTTAAGTGATAGTCGTGGACCTTTCTTGGGTTTATTGGCAGCTGTTGGCATGGCTTTGCTTTTGGTTACTTTTAGTAAAAAAGTTTCGCTACCAATCCGCAAAACATTGGGCGGAGTAATGCTTGGTGGCATAGTGCTGATTGCAGTTTTGTTTTCTTTTAGACATACGGCTTTTGTGGATAGTATTCCAGTGATTGGTCGGTTGGCTACTGTAAGTATTAGTGGTGGAACTGTAAGTACACGTTTGATGGCTTGGGAAATTGCGATTGAAGGCTGGAAGCAAAAACCATTCTTTGGTTGGGGGCCAAATAATTATGCCTATGTATTCAACCAAAATTACCGTCCAGAATTTTTGGAAATTGGTGGTTGGGCTGAAACTTGGTTTGATAATGCGCATAATATTTTGCTCAATACTTTGACTGTGCAGGGAGCCTTTGGTTTGCTTATCTATATTGGAATATTTGGTGCAGCCGCAACTTTGGCAGTGAAAAATTGGCGTGCAGGAAAAATACCACAGTCCACGATGATTTTCTTTCTGTCATTCTTGGTTGGGCACTTGGTGCAAAATATTTTTGTGTTTGAAAATCTTACTTCTTATCTATACTTCTACTTTGTGCTGGCTATGATTGCGGCACCAGCCATGGTGCTAGAAAAAGGTGAAGTAAGTCGTGCTAAAAATTTGCCAGGCTGGGCCATGCCAGTAATTATGGTGTGCATGCTATTAATTATTTATGCCACTGATACTAAGCCTGCCAAAGCAAATAGTGCGACCTGGAAAATTTTGCAATCATTATCCACGATTACTCAGTATCGTGACGCTAAATTAATTGATTCGCTAATTACACAGTATAAAGACATGGATAAAATGGGTACTCCTCATATTGATGATAACCGAATGGATTTTGCTCGCATGACAGAAGGTCAGGTACAGGGTATGGTTTCTATTTATGGCCGGGAAAATACTTTGAAATTATTTACGTTTGCTTACGAAGAAATTAAAAAGAATCGTGAATTACATCCACTAGATGTGCGCTATCATATTCAGGAAGCACAGTTGGCTTTGGTAGGTGCGCAAATAACTGGTAACCCGGCCTATATTGAAGAAAGTAAAGCGCTGATGGAAGATGCGATTACTAAGTCTCCAAAACGCCAACAATTATATTACGTGCTTTCAATATCTCGTTTATATGAGCGGGATTATAAAGGTGCCAAAGAAGCTTTGGAAACCACTTTGGCGCATAGTCCAAAAACTCCAGATGGTTGGTGGCGTTTAGCTGGTGTATATTTGGAAGAAGGGGATGTTGCTGGTGCTAAAGAAGTATTTTTACGCGGCGAAAGAGCAGGTTTGATATTTAATGACCCAAGCTCTGCGCGGTTACGTGAAGCAGCTGGTTTACCGGCCATTACGAGCAGTACAAAACAGTAATTTACAAATAATAAAAAACAGCCCGCTTATAACGGACTGTTTTTTTATTTAAAATTATTTAAGAGAGATTTTTTTGTATAGAGAAGTAGTTTCTGTGGCCATGTCTTGTGCTGAAGAAATGTGTTGGGCTTTGGTTTGATTGTGTGAAAAATTTTGTAAGGCTGCGGTTAATTCATGGGAATTTTCTGGGTCAATTATGGTGATGTTAGAATATTTTTTTGCTAAGCTAGGGATGCCGCCTACTCGCGTGGCAATGATTGGAATACCTGCAGAAAGTGCTTCAAGTAGGGCATAAGGTAAGCCTTCTTTGCGTGAAGGTAAAATAAATCCATCAAAGGCTTGGAGTAATTCTGCGGCATTGGGAATAGCGCCTAGAAAATGTACTTGTTTTAAATTGTATTTTTTAGCTTGGTTAATTAATTTGGTTTGTTCTGGGCCGTGACCAATGATAAAATATTCAGCCGGGTTTTTACTTTGGCTAATTGCAGATAGTAAAATATCTAAACCTTTGGTGCGGTAACTATTAGCAATGGTTGCATGCCACGGCACGCTTTCAGAAATTGATTCAGAATTTGCCTGAACTTTTTTTAGAACCTGTGCGCGAGCTTGCTCAGGATTAAAAAATTGTGGCGCATCTAAGCCCAGAGGAATATAAGAAACTTTGTGAGAGGGGATTTTTAATTGTTCAGTGGCCACAAGTGCTTCTTCTGGTGAAGTAACAATGATTGCATCTTTGCCCTGCGCAGTCCATTTTTCTAAATAAAAATATATTTGCTTAGTAATCCAGGGTAGAGGTTCATTGAAAACCCAGCCATGAGCCGTGTACACGATGGTGGGACGTTCTTTGGCAGAAATGAGTAAGGCTGCCAAAGTACCAATAATTCCCGCCTTAGAGCTGTTTAAGTGGACGAGGCGAGGTTTTAGAGTTTGGAAGGCAGTTTTTAATTCCCAAATCGCGGCTATGTCATGCCAAGGTGAGATGTGGCGTACTAAATGGCGGAAATGGTAAGTGTGGAGTCCGGCTGTCTCAACTTTGTTTAGAAGTTCTTGGGTGCCCTGGGTTTTACCAGCTCCCACCATTACCTGAAAATTGGCGGCCATTTCTTGGGCTAAATCATGAACATAGCGCTGCGCACCACCCCAATTTCCTTGGGTAATAATGTATAAAATGTCGGGGTGGGACGGTTGACTTTTCATATAGGAAAGAGCATACTAGAAATATCAAAAAACTTCAAGAATAAGCAAAAAATAGACCACTATGGAGCCGATTCTGATTTTTTCCACTGCCTATTTTCCCTTGGTTGGTGGAGCTGAAGTCGCAGTGCGGGAAATTACTAGTCGTCTCCCTGAAACTAATTTTATTGTCATTACTGCTCGCTTGCGCGCAGATCTTCCAGAAATTGAGGAGCAAGGAAATGTCCTGATTCATCGGATTGGGATAGGAAATGCGTGGGATAAAATTCGCCTGATTTTTAGTGGCCCAAAAGTGGCCGCTACTTATAAACCAAAAGCAATTTGGTCTATTATGGCTAGTTATGCTGGGTTTGCGGCTTTATTTTTTAAAAAGAAAAATCCTGCCGTGCCATATCTCTTGACTTTGCAAGAAGGAGATTCTTTTGCGCATATATACGCGCGGGTATGGTGGTGCTGGCCCTGGTTTAAACAAATTTTTACGCGCGCTAACGCGATTCAAACTATTAGTAATTACTTAGCTGATTGGGCCAAACAGTTGGGGGGAAAAAATATTTCCGTGATTCCAAATGGTGTACCAGAATTTTTCTTTGATTACACGTTTACTAAAACACATGGCTGGTTGCGAACGCAATTGGGATTGCGCGCTGAAGATGTGATGATTATGTCTGTGTCGCGGTTAGTACCGAAAAATGGGATTGCTGATTTAATTTCAGCTTTGAAATTTTTACCTGCCAATACTCAGTTGGTTTTAGCTGGAAGCGGGCCTTTGGAAACTGAACTTAAAAATTTGGCTGACAATATTGGTAAATCTAAACAAGTGCATTTTTTGGGAACTGTGGATTATAAAGAATTACCAGAATATTTGCGTGAAGCAGATATTTTTTGCAGACCAAGTTTATCTGAAGGTTTAGGAAATGCTTTTTTAGAAGCTATGGCTGTGAATGTGCCGGTAATTGGTACACCAGTGGGTGGAATTCCTGATTTTTTGCATGAAGGAAAAACAGGATATTTGTGCGAGCCACATAATCCTGAATCAATTGCTGAAGCTGTGAAACGTGTGCAAGCAGATGAAGCACTTAAAAAAGCAGTGATTCAAAATGCACATGATTTAGTTTTGGCCGAATTTAATTGGAAAAAAGTGAGTGTACGCATGGGGGAACTTTTTCAAAAAAAAGTATGAAGATTCTTTTTGCCGCAGATATTTTTCCACCAGTGGGTGGGGGGCCAGCGATTTACGCGGCTGGATTTAGTAACGCGCTGGTGGAAATGGGGGATGAAGCAACTGTAGTTTCACTAACTCCTGATTCGAGGAAAGATGTTACTGGCGCAACTGTAGTGGCAGTCACGCAAAAAAATAAATTACTCAGATATTTTGAATACTTTGGTTTATTGTTACGTCATGCGCGCAAAGCTGATTTGGTTTTTGCCATGGGGCCAGTAAATGCTGGTTTGCCTGCTTTGTTTGCTGCACGTTTGCTCGGTAAAAAATTTGTGGTCAAAGTAGTGGGGGATTATGCTTGGGAACAAGGATTTCAGAGATTTGGAGTGACTGAATTAATTGATGAATTTCAAACTAAAAAATATCATGGCGCAGTGCGGCGTTTGCAAATTGTGCAGAAATTTGTGGCTCGTTCCGCGGATATGGTAATTGTCCCAAGCGAATATTTGAAAAAAATTGTGATTGGGTGGGATGTTTTGGCTGACAAAGTAAAAGTTATTTATAATGCCATTGATCTGGAAAAAATTGGGCAGGGAATGATAGGCGAATCAAAAGTCGTGGGTTTTAAAGACTCAAATGAATTTTGGATTTTAACTGGCCCGCGTTTGGTGCCGTGGAAAGGAATTAAAGCGTTGATTAGTGTACTTAGAAAAATTAGTGTTGATTTTCCTAAGGTAAAATTGAAAATTTTTGGTGATGGACCTGAGCGTAGTAATTATGAAGGTTTTGCCAAGACTTTGGGTATGAGTAGCAAGGTAGAATTTTTAGGTTTTATTCCTAATTCTGAAGTGCATACATACATGCATAACTCGGAAATATTTATTTTAAATAGTGCATACGAAGGGTTGTCTCATGTGTTGGTAGAGTCATTGTACGCGGGGTGTAATGTTCTGGCTAGTAATGTGGGTGGAAATCCAGAGATTATTATTCCTGGCAAAACTGGAGATTTATTTGAGTACAATAATGAACAAGAAATTGAATTAAAATTGCGAGAGATTGTTGGTGGAAAAAAAATATCTGTAGCACAAGATACAGAGGCAGGTAAAGAATTTTTTACCAAATTTGATTTTGGTGTAATGGTAAAAGTGACCAGAAAATTATTGCACGATATATGCGTACGTTAATGCTGAGTTTGGACAATCATATTCTGGACCCAGGCTCACGTGTGGCTGCGCGGATGGTTGAATTTGGCATGCAATCAGAGCTGGATATTATTATTCCGGCTACTCAAAATAAGGAAGTTTCACTTTCTGAATCAGTGCGGGTTTTTGGTACTGGCGGAAGTAAGTGGCAACAGTTTTTTAGATTAATGCGAATATCGAAAGATTTGCAAAAGAAAAATTCTTACGACCTCATTACCACTCAAGACCCTTTTTTGTTGGGTTTAGTGGGTCTGCTCAGTAAAAAGAAAGAAACTATACTTGAGATTCAATTGCTCGGTGATTTTTTTAGTACCGAATATTATCGTCATAGTGGTTTGAAAAATTGGATTTATTATTGGTTGGCGCGCTTTGTTTTGCCAAGAGCTGATTCTGTTCGGGTGGTAGGCGAGCGAATTAAACAAAGCGTATTACGCCTAGGGATTTCTGAAGATAAAATTGTGGTAAGACCTGTGGTTTTGGAAATTCCAGAAAATATTCAGCCTGATTTGGAATTACGTAAAAAATATTCGGATAAAAGAATTTTTTTAGTACTCGGACGATTGCATACAGTAAAAAATATTGCCTGGTTAATAAAACGTCTAGCCGCTTTGCCACAAAAAGATTGGCATTTATTAATTGTGGGCGAAGGTGAAGAGAAAAAACATTTGGAATCTTTGGCAAAAAAATTACACTTGGAAGATGAAATTACTTTTTGGCCATGGACCAAAGAACCTTTTGTAGTATTAAAAACTGCAGATTGTCTATTGTTTCCAAGTTTGTCTGAAGGATATGGTTTAGTACCAATGGAAGCCGTGGCTCTCGGTTGTCCTGTAATTATGAATGATGTAGGTGTGGCTGGCTATGAATTAAACGGGCCTTTGGTTACCGTGATTCCAGTTTCGCGTCCAAGTGATTGGGAAAGAGCTTTAGAAAATCAAAGTAAACGCACCTTGTAATATGCGCATTTTAATTATTACCCAAAGTGTTGATACGCATAATCCGGTGTTGGGTTTTTTTCATGAATGGATTAAGGGTTTATCGAGTCAGTTTGAAAAAGTCACGGTAATTTGTTTGGAGGTCGGCACGTATTCTCTGCCAAATAATGTACAAGTTTTTTCTTTGGGTAAAGAAAAAGGTGTGAGCAAATTTACATATCTTAAGAATTTTTTTACTTTAATTTGGCGAGAAAAATGCAATTATGGCGCGGTGCTTGTGCACATGAATGAGGAGTATATGATTTTGGCAGGAATATTGTGGCGCGCATGGGGAAAGAAAATTATATTATGGCGCAATCATGCTAAGGGAAATATTTTGACTCGTGCGGCTGTTTGCTTGGCAAATAAAGTATTATGTACTTCACCAAATTCTTTTACTGCGCAATATAAAAAAACTAGTATATGCGCGGCAGGAATTGATACGGATTTTTTTCAAATCTCGCAGCGCACTAATTTGAGCGGACCATTGAAAATTTTAATTTTAGGCAGAATTTCGCGTGTAAAAAACCTTCATATTATTTTTACAGGTTTACGAGAATTGAAAGATGTGTCATTTGTTTGCACGGTGGTTGGTAGCCCAATTACATCTGATGATCAGGTTTATTTTAATGAATTAAAAGAACAGTTTGCAGATTTATTGACTAATCATCTGGTCCAATTTGTAGGCGATTGTGCTCATGAGGAAACTAAGAAATATTTTCAGTCTCATGATTTGTATATAAATGCCACTAATTCTGGGTCTTTGGACAAAACCATTGTGGAGGCAATGGCCAGTGGTTGTTTGCCAATTATGGTAAATACTTCATTTAAACAGTGGTTACCAGACGATATTTACAAGCAGGTAATTTTTAAGGAAAATGATTCGCATGCATTGACTGCGCAGGTCCTCACTCTAGTTGCGCTTGGGGATGAGGAGAGGGGGAGAATTCGAAATGAACTGCGGAATTGGGTGGAAAAAGATCAAAGTCTAAGTAAATTAATGGCTCAAATTAGCCAAAATTTACAAGCTTAAGAAGGTTGCTTTTATTTAAAAAATACCGTACAATAGGGGCAGATTTTAAAATGATATGGAACGAAAAACTATTTTTATTACTGGAGTAGCTGGCTTTTTAGGAAGCCATTTAGCTGAAAATTTAATTGCGGCCGGACATCGGGTAATTGGTTGTGATAGCTTTATTGGTGGTTATCAAGATAATGTTCCTGCAGGCACTGAATTTTATCAATCTGATTGTGCTGATCGTGCCGCCATGGCACGTCTTATGAAAGGTGTGGATATTGTGTATCACTGTGCTGCTACTGCTCATGAAGGGCTCAGTGTTTTTTCTCCTTATTTAATTACCAGTAATACGTACGGTATTACTTTATCAGTATTAAGTGCGGCTGCGGAAAATAAAGTGAAACGTTTTGTGTTTTGTTCTAGTATGGCGCGGTATGGTACGCAGCCAACGTTGCCATTTACCGAAGACATGGTGCCAATGCCGCAAGATCCATATGGAATTGCAAAATATGCGGCTGAATTAACCGTAAAAAATTTGTGTGAAACGCATGGTATCGAGTATGCGATTGCCGTGCCACATAATATTATTGGACCACGTCAAAAATACGATGATCCATTCCGCAATGTAGCCGCAATCATGATTAATATGATGCTTCAAGGTCGCCAACCAATTATTTATGGCGATGGTGAGCAAAAACGCTGCTTTTCATTTGTAAAAGATGATGTAGATTCTTTGGTTAAGCTTGGTTTTCAAGATAACGTAATTGGTGAAACCATTAACATTGGTCCTGATGAAGAATTTATTACCATTAATCAATTGGCGGTAACAATTGCAGAATTATTGAATTTCAAATTAGACCCAATTTACGTTCCAGATCGTCCGCGTGAAGTGAAATTGGCTAGTTGTAGTGCTGACAAAGCCCGTCGCTTGCTCAATTATCATACTAGTACTGATTTGCGTGGCGGATTACAATCAGTTATTGATTATATTAAAGAACGTGGTACTAAACCATTTACCTATCATTTAGATTTAGAAATTATTAATGATAAAACACCGCGCACGTGGCGTGATCGGCTATTCTAAACATAAATTGCGGTAATGGTATGTATCAGGGAAAAAAAGTGAGCGTGGTTTTTCCGGTTTATAATGAAGAAAAAAATATTCGTAAAGCGATTGAGGAATTTTTTGCCACCGGCTTGGTAGATGAAATTGTGGCTGTAGATAATAATTCCAAAGATGGGAGTAGTACAGAAATTAAAGCCTCGAAAGCTACTTATGTATTTGAAACTCGCCAAGGATATGGCGCGGCTTTGCAGCGTGGTATGCGCGAGGCGACTGGCGATTTGATAGTAACTGTGGAGCCAGATGGTACTTTTTCTGCGCGCGATTTGGAAAAATTACTAATCTATTCTTTAGATTTTCCTGTGGTAATTGGTACGCGAACGGCACGGTCATTGGTGGGCGCCGGTGCTAACATGGGTTGGTTACTCCGCATGGGAAATATAGTGGTAGCCAAATTACTTGGTTGTTTATTCCGCGGAACTACCTTAACTGATGTTGGTTGTACTTTTAAACTCATTCACCGTGACGCACTTTTGAAAATTCAAGACAAATTTACTGTGGCTGGGTCACATTTTTCTCCAGAATTTATGATTCGTGTTTTGTCAGCTGGAATTCCTATGGTAGAAATTCCCGTGCATTATGGTGAGCGAATTGGGGAATCAAAAATTACTGGTAAACTTGATAAGGCTGCTAAACTCGGTTTTCGAATGATTCGCTTTATTATTCAAGAATGGTTCGTGTGGAAAACAAAAAAAACACAGAGTTAAAATCTGAATACAGTCAGTATTTTGAAGTGCGTTTACCGCCAGATCCGCGGCGTGTTGTTGTGTGGCAGGAAATTGTTAGATATTTACAAAGATTTTTACATAACAAAACCGCAGTTTTGGAAGTGGGTGCAGGATATTGCACTTTCATTAATGCTGTCAAAGCCGATAAACGTGTGGCACAAGATCAGTCTGAGGTTGTGGCCGAATATGCTGAGCCTGGTGTAGTAGCACACAAAGGTTTGGTTACTAACCTTAGTTTTGCTGGGGTAGGGGAATTTGATGCGGTACTCTCTAGTAATTTATTTGAACATTTAACGCGTGAAGAATTTTTAACTTCACTTCAAGAAATTAAACGTGTTTTAAAAAATGGTGGACAATTAATTATTGTGCAACCTAATTTTAGATTTGCGTATAAACGGTATTTTGATGATTATACGCATGTGCAAATTTTTACTGACACCAGTTTGGCGCAACTTTTGCGCGCCAATGGTTTTGAAATTACGCACTGTGAGCCACGTTTTACTCCATATTCCATGTCTGCCACTTCTTTGCCAGTGCCTGCTTGGGTGATTCGATTGTATTTGCGTTTACCATGGCGTCCTTTGGCTGGGCAAATGTTGGTAGTGGCAACCAAAAAATAATATGAAATGGTGGCCAGTGGAAAATTTTTGGCAAAAATATGGGGCGGTGATTTTTATTGTGGCTCTATTTTGTGTTTTTCGGTTGCCACTTTTGGGAAACATGTATCACCAGGATGAATATAAATGGGCGCAAATTGTTGATCCATATTTTAATCAAATGGGTCAAATTCCGCACCCACCATTGGCTGAAGTAACCTATCATTATTTTGGCCAAGTATTTGGGTATTTGCATTTGCGCATTGTGCCATTTATTTTCTCTTTGGCTATTTTGTGGCTTTTGTACAAAGTGGTTAGTAATGAATTTGGAAAAAAAGCTGCTCTTGTGGCCACATTTTTATACGCTATTATTCCATATGCCGTGATGGCCTCCATTCAAATTGATATTGATGGCGCGATTTTACCATTTTTTGTTTTATTAACTGTTTTTTGCTGGCGGAAATATTTGGGACAGGCAAATGTAAAAAATGGTGCTGCTGTGATTGGGGCTTTGGCTGGAGGCTTTTTATCTAAAATTAGTTTTATTTTAATTGGTCCAAGTTTGCTTTACGAAGCTTTTAATAAAGGTGTTATTCGCTTTAAAGTTACGCAAATAAAGAAAATTAGTCTTTTACTCGCGGCAGTGGTTGGTGGTGGATTAATAATTGCAGGATTTTTAGCTTGGTTATATCCTGGTTTGGAACTTGGTCGAATAGTAAATTACGCTAAGTCATTTTCTTTTTTAAATTTAGGCGCGCGTAATTACGCACAAGTAGTTTTTCTTTCGGCCAAAGCCACCATGCTTTTATCACCAATACTATTGTTGGTAATTTGGGCAGCTTTTAAAAATTTAAGAAAATACGCGTTTTGGTCTATCTATGCTTTGTCAGGAATTATTTTTTATTTAGTTTTATTTGATTTTAGTAATCGCACTTTGGATCGGTATTTAATGATTTTGACTTTGCCAATGGTGATTATTGGTGCAGATGTGATTGGTGAATGGCTTTTTGATCTAAAACGTTCACGGGCTTCAATCATGACAGGCGCAGGCGTGGCTTTGGTTACTACTTTAATACTCATGATTCCAACAAGGATATTACCATTGGTTCCTAAAGAAGCCTATGTAGCTGCTGTAAAATCATTTCACTTTGATTTTTTGATTCCATTTTCTAGTGGTTCTGGCCCAATTGGTTTTTATTTATCAGCGCTTTTTATTGGTGCGGTTTGGTTGCTTAGCTTGATTGCAGTTGTTTTTTTATGTAAGCGTCGCGTTTCAGATTTAATAAAAGTCGCACTTATCAGTCTCATAACTGTATACTGTTTTGTCATGAACGTTGAGGCAGCCACAGGAGTGTTGTACGGTTCGCCAGACAAAGTTGCCCGTAAACTTACTACACAACTTACCTCCAATCCATCAATTAATGAAGTCATTACTTACAATGACATCGCTGGATATGAATTAGGCCGCTCTGGCCAATATTTTAAACGCTTTTATACGCACCCTATTTTTGCCGAAAGTACGGTTAACAAAATGAAAGAATATTCCGGATATTATTTAGTGGTGGATTTCCCTGAGATTGACAAAAGCTCTAATTATTGGGACTATTTACAGAGTTGTGATCAGGTTTCAGAAGTTCAGTCAGGATTGATTAAAGGGTACATTTTTGATTGCGTAAAAGGAAATAAGAATCTTTTAAATTAATTATTATGAAAATTATTGTTACCGGAGATAATGGTGAAAGCTTGCCGCCACCATATGGTGGTATTATTAAGCGCTGCTTGCTTCACGCGGTAGAATGGCGTGCTTTGGGCGCTGAAGTAACTATACATCTTCATCATCGTCACACCAAAGAACAGGACTTGGGTGCCAACGCTACCTACGTAGCGGATTTTGCTTCAGCCCCAAATGTATTGGATAAAACCGTATTTTTATTTCGTCAATTTTTTATTAACCCCGCCCTTTTTACTAAGATTTTGTACAAGCAGATTGCGCTCAGTCGTGATTGGAAATTATTAGACCTAGCCATGTACTCTGCGGCTCGTGGAGTGCATTTGAACACGGTGTGCCAAAAAAATCGGCCAGATATAATGGTGACTGAAACCGGAAGTTTGCAGAGCCTCTCGGCGTTAATGGTTGCCAAAAAACAAAATATTCCAGTAGTAATGGAAAACTATGCTGAAATTCAATTTAAGGCAGATGCGGAAAATAATAATATTTCTGAGCGATATCACAGGCTTTGGAAAACATTGGTAAATGGTGTTGATTGTGTGGTAGCCGCCAGCGATTACTGTGCGCGCGGACCACGTTTGTATGCCGCTGAAAATGCCAAAATTGCTGTGGTTTACAGTGGAATTAATTTTTCAATTTTTAATAGCGCCACTGAACGCTCATTGTCTCGCGAAGAATTTAATTTACCAAAAGATAAATTTATTGTCATGGCTGTAGGTGCATTGAAAATGCGCAAAGGCCATGACCAGTTGTTTGAATCGATCCTACAATTGCCTCCAGAAAAAATGAAAAATTTGGCAGTAGTGCTGTGTGGTATGGGGCCAGTGGACACATTACGCCAAACCGCCATTGAATTAGGTTTTCCTTCAGATTCACTGTTCATTTTTCAAGGTTTGACTGAAGATGCATTGGCACGTTTGTACTCTGGCGCTGATGCTTTTTGTTTCCCATCAATTACTCCGCGTGAATGCATGGGTATGGCGATGAAAGAGGCTATGGCCGTTGGTTTGCCTGTGGCGGCCTACAACACAGGCGGCATTAGTGAAGCCATTGAAGATCAAGTAAATGGTTTTTTGGTGCCAACCGGTGATCGGGCCGCACTCGCGCAAGCAGTGGAAAAAATTATGGAATTGCCAGCGGAGCGCTTGCAGGAAATTAGACAGCAAAATATTAATAAAAGTCGTAATCTCTTTGACATTAATAAGACCGCGCGTCAGCTTTACGATTTGTTCCAAGAAATTATTGCTTAACCTATGAATAAATGGCGAATTCCAGTGGCTGAACCCACATTAACTGGTCGTGAGGCTGAATATGTTGTTGACGCAATTATAAATGAGAATCGTATTTCTTCCTCAGGAAAATATCTTGATCAATTTGAAAAATATGGTCGAGATTATTTTCAGCGTGAATTTGCGCTCAGTTGTTCAAATGGCACAGTGGCTCTGGAATTAGCTTTACGTGCTTTAAAGATTGGTCCAGGCGATGAAGTGATTGTGCCTACTTTTACTTTTGCGGCCACAGCTGCAACTGTGTTGCATGTGGGCGCAACACCGGTATTTATTGATTCAAATCAAAATGATTGGAATTTGGATTGTAGCAAACTTGAGGCTGCGTATACTTCAAAAACCAAAGCCATTATTGCCGTGGATATTTATGGACTTCCTTGCGACTATGAGGTGATTGAATCATGGTGTAAAGAAAAAGGCATATATTTGATTGAAGATGCGGCTGAGTCTCACGGTGCTGAGTATAAAGGTAGGCGAGTGGGAAGTTTTGGTGACATTAGCTGCTTTTCTTTTTACGGAAATAAAATTATTACCACTGGCGAAGGTGGTATGTGCCTGACCAATAATCCAGAATGGCACGAGGCTATGCGGGTTTTGAAAAACCATGGTATGCCTACCCCTGGTGTTTACGAGTATGAAATGGCAGGGTATAATTACCGTCTAACAAACTTGCAGGCGGCAGTGGGATGTGCGCAGTTTGAGCGTATCGAAGAATTTTTAAAAATTCGGCGTGAGCATGAGGCTTTGTATCGTTCATTGCTCAGTTCAGCACCCGTGACTTTTCCGGCTTTTGACTCAAATGTATCGCGCTCAGCGTGCTGGTTTGTGAGCATACTTTTGTCAGAAGAGTCCAAGAATTTAGCTTTGCATTTGGCAGAAAAAGGGATTGAAACCCGCCCATTCTTTACCCCAATGCATGCGCAAAAACCATATGCGCATTTGTCTGTGGGGCAGGAGTTTCCAGTGGCTATGTCTATTGCGCGTCATGGTATTAGTTTACCCAGCAGTCCTAATTTGAAAGATAGTGAGATTGAATTTATTTGCCTTGAAATTCAAAACTATCTTAAGGACAAAAAATCTTAGTTATGAGTTATTTTTCTGAAATCGAGTATCGTGCCAAAACTGGAGAAACAGAGCTCTGGTTTGATCGTTTGTATTTTAACCGCTGGTTTCCGAACGCAAAGGGTTCGATTCTTGATATTGGCTGCGCTACGGGAAATTTTATTGCCTTAAATCCTGAGATTATTGAAGGCGTGGATATTGATGATGATTCTTTGGAAATTGCTAAAAAGCGCGGATTTCGAGTGAGAAAAATTAATGCACAGCAGGGCTTGATGGAATTGGCGGAAAATTATTATGAAGGAATTTATGCTAAGCATGTCATTGAGCATTTGCCTGACGCGTTGAATTTTTTGCAGCAGATTAAAAGAATTTTAAAACCAGGTGGAAAAGCAATAATTTTAACGCCAAATTGTCCTTACATGTTGTCGCGCGCATTTTATGATGATTATACGCACCTACATCCCTTTACGGCAAAGAGTTTGCATATGGCTGCTTTTGACGCTGGTTTTTCTCAAGTAAAAATTACTGAAGATTTTCGTTGTTTTCCAGGACTAGGAAGAATTATGCGTTTCACTAAAATGTCTCCGGAAATAGTTGCAAAAATTCAACGCTGTTTGGGCTGGCATGGGCTTTCATTAATTCTAGAAGTCACTAAAGATTAATCTATGAAACGAGCTCTTATTATTGGAGTTACTGGCCAAGATGGCGCTTATTTGGCGCAGTTTTTATTGCAAAAAGGGTATAAAGTTTTTGGTGGATACCGCCGCACGAGTACGCGAAATTTCTGGCGTTTGGAATATCTTGATGTAAAAAAAGATATCACTTTGGTCCCAATTGATCTCATTGACCATGCTTCTATTTGGTCTGTAATTGATAAAACTCAACCTGATGAAATCTATAACTTGGCTGCGCAGAGTTTTGTGGGTGTTTCATTTGAATCTGCTGTGGCCACTGGAGAGATTACTGGTCTTGGTGTTACTAGAATTTTAGACGCGGTTCGCATGATCAATCCTAAGATTAAGTTCTACCAAGCATCAACATCAGAAATGTTTGGTAACTCGCCTGCGCCACAAAGTGAAGCAACTCCGTTTTGTCCCAATAGCCCATATGCAGCCGCTAAATTGTACGCGCACTGGGTAACTACTAGTTATAGGACTGGTTATAATTTGTTTGCCTGTTCAGGTATTTTATTTAATCATGAGTCTCCGCTCCGCGGAGTGGATTTTGTTACTAAAAAAATCAGTGATGCTGCGGTTCGTATTAAACTCGGTTACAGTGATGTGATATATCTAGGTAATTTGGATGCCAAACGCGATTGGGGTTTTGCTGGTGATTATGTGGAAGCTATGTGGCTTATGCTTCAGCAGCGAGAAGCAAAAGATTATGTGATTGCTACTGGTGAAAGCCATACTGTTCGTGAATTTTGCATTGAAGCGTTTGGTTATTTGGGATTAGATTATAAAAAGTACGTTCAAGTGGACAAACAATTGTACCGGCCAAATGATGTGCATCATTTGTCTGGTGATGCCTCCATTGCCCAGGCTGAATTGGGTTGGAAGCCAAAAATTGGTTTTAAAGAATTGGTAAAATTAATGGTTGATGCAGATTTGGAAAAATATCAAAATCCCATGAAGCATACACAGCAGTTTTTAAAGCATATTTGATCATCTTTTTATGGATGCGTTTCCAATTCTACATTGCTTTGCTTGTAAAAGTAAGCTGGAAAAAAAAGACCAGACTCTTTTTTGCTCTACTTGTAAAAAACAGGTAATAGAAAAAGAAGGAGTGTGGCTTTTTACAGAAGAACGATATTGGGGTGAAGTAGAAGAATCAGAAATGGTAGGGTGGTTGGAAGCCATTAAAAGTAAAAATTATCCGGATTTTAAAGAAGCTTTTTATAAAGGTAATGCTGAGTTTTTTAATTTTACTTATGAAAAAACTCGCGCTGACTGGGTTACATGCGTCTCTGTTTTAAAAGACTGGCGCGTTCTTGATATTGGCGCAGGCATGGGAAATATGGCGTTTGTCTTGTCTGAATTAGCGGGAGAAGTGTATACCCTAGATAAATCGTGGCTCCGCGCGCGTTTTGTGCATGAAAGAATCAAAAAAGAAGGCAAAGAAAATATTTGGGTAGCAGTAGGTGATGCTTTGGCTTTGCCGTTTCCTGATAATACTTTTGACATGGTAAGTGGCAATGGATTATTTGAATGGCTAGGTGTAACGGATAAATTTGCCAATCCGACTGATGCTCAACTTCATTTTTTAAAAGAAGTAAAGCGTGTTTTAAAGCCAGGTGGCTATGTATATGTTGGCATTGAAAATCGGGTGGGTGCCCCATTGTTTTTTGGCGGCATTGACCATAGCGGCCTTCAGTATACCAGTCTTATGCCGCGCAAAATGGCTGATTGGTATACTAAACGCAAAACCGGCAAAGCCTATCAAATGTACACCTACACTAGGGCTGGGTATGAAAAACATTTTAAGAGTGCTGGTCTAGTGGATATTGAATTTTTCTTGCCTTTGCCAGGATATAACTTACCTAAATATGTTGTGCCATACCATGATTTGCGGGCTTTAACGTGGTTGGCGCGAGATTTTTTGGCAGCACCAACCTTGCAGCGCCGAATTCTACGCCAGGTAATTTCTATTCCGGGAGTGGCTCGTTTGTGGCGTTGGTTCTTCTTTAGCTTTCTAATTTTTGCTAGAAAAAAATATGACTGAAACGATTAAGCAGGTAATTGTTGAAATTTTAACGGAAGCAGGAATTACCCTGATTTCACAGGAGATTTCAATTGTCAAAATGCGCGCCAGTATTTCGTACAAAGGCGGCAAGGTCTTATTTTTTGTATTTAAAAAACATGAACCCGCGCCGATTGCCGTGGCAAAGTTTACAGAATTAAATTCAACCTTGTCTGCAGTGCAAGAAGCAGATTATTTAAAAACTGTAGAATCAGATTTGGCTGGTACGTTGATTAGTGCTTCTGTACCTCGCATATATGGCTCAAAAACATTGTTAAGTGGTCAATTGAGCGTAGAAAGTTTTGTAGGAAATAGTGCTGTACAAACAATTGATGATGCTTATATTGCCCAAGCATTTAAGTGGCTAACTCAATTTCACACTATAGTAAAAGGAAAGAAAACAATTACAATAACTGCTCAAGATTATAAAAATAAGCTTGAAGAGTACGAGAAATTAATTCCCAATTTATTTCCCGAGACTTCATATCGTGAAAGAGTATACTTATTCATTGATACTTTTTTTGCAAAAGAGGCAGAGCTGATAAGCTGGTCACAACATGGCGATTTTCATCCGGGTAATGTTTTGGTGGTAAATGATCGGATTGCCGTGATTGATTGGAGCCGATATGGTACGTTGAATGTGCCTGGTTTTGACGCAATCTTTTTTGCTAGACGTTGCCCCGGTGGCATTGAAGCGCAAAAAAAACATTTAGATTTATATTTTGAAACCTTTCAAATTTCACAGGGTGCACAAAATTTTGCCTATGTAATAGGGGACCTTTTTGATTCATTGGAGCGTCATGCGATTGGCAATGCGCCCTACCTTTCAAATTTTTTCCCCATCTTTTTTGAACGAAATCGCATGTTCAGTATATGAAACTCCTGTATATTTCACGGCTAAATGTATTGAGCCCAAAGGCTCATGTTTACAATACGCTTCACACCCTTGAAGCATTGGCTGGGGAATTAGGGATTACTGCGCATTTGATTACAATTTTTAAAAAAGTTCCTACTGATTCACTTCATGAATTAGTGTATAAACCAAATGGCGTGAATCCAAAATTTAATCTCACCCAACTTACTCCCTGGGGATATAATTTGGGACTTAGCCGTTCTTTGCTAGTTAGAATTTTAGGCACGGTTTTAGATAATATTCGTCTTAGTTGGTATTTGCTTTGGCATGTTCGTGAATATGAGGTAGTGTATGCGCGCGATCATTTGCTTTGGCTCACTTGGGCTTTTGCGCGCTTTGTTTTGCGTAAACCCTGTTTTTTTGAAAGTCATTTTGTACTTACTAAACAGTACAGTCAATGGTGCGCGGAATTTTGTATTAAATATGCCACTGGGGCTATTACCATTGCGCGTGCTTTGGAAAATTTTTATAGTAAGTTTCAAAAAAATATTACCACGATTTTTTGCGCAGCCGCTGAACCAGAACGGTTTGCGCCTTTTGTAAATCAAAGTAAATCCGAACTCCGCGTGACTTTGAATTTGCCGCAAGACGCAACTATTTTGGGATATAGCGGCAATTTATATCAAACGGGCAACGGTGACTCATATGGAATTGAAGATATTATCGCGGCCCTGCCATTACTGCCAAAAAATGTGATTTTTGTGGGCATTGGTAAACGTGATGACGCGCCACCTACCTTGGACACAGTGATTAAACAACATGGAGTGGAAAATCGCGTACTATTAGTGCCCTGGATTCCTAAATCTGAAGTGGCGCAATATTTATTAGCATCTGACATTTTATTAATTCCAGCGGCTGGGGCAAAACCAGGTAATTCACCCACCAAAGTTTTTGAATATTTAATTTCTGAACGTCCAATTATTGCGGCTAATACTGAACCAATTGCTGAAGTTTTGACTGATCGTAAAACCGCACTCTTAGTTGATTATAAAAAACCAGAGGCTTGGCAACGGGCGATTGAAGAAGTGGTGAATAACAAAGCTTTAGAAAGTGAATTGGTTAAAAATGCCAGTATTGCAGGCAAAGAATTTTCCTGGTCAGGACGTGCCAAACAAATTATTGCTTTTATTAAAGCACATACATGAAACCAAATCTTAAAAATTTAATCAGCGCGGTTTTGTATTACTCTGGCGTAAATCGTTTGCTCGGTTTATTTTTATCGCGTTCAATTTTTTTAATTGGATACCATAGTATTTCTGACTCTGCCAATAGTGCAGAATTAAATACAGAAATATATCCTGACCTTACGTTTACTACCGCAGAGTTTAAAGAGCAAATACAATTTTTACAGAAAAACGGTCATACGTTTACTGATTTTCAAAACGTAAGTAAAGTAATTGCCGCTGGTGCGCGTAAACCAACTATTATTTTTTTTGATGATGGATTCAAAGATAATCTTTTGAATGCCGCACCGATTTTGCAAAAATATAAAATTCCAGCCACATTTTTTATTACGGCTGGATATATAAATAAAACCCATTTTGCCCTCACTAGTTATTATCGGTATTTACTTTTAGAGCAGGGAAATAGCCTGGCCCAGGTTGAGGATGCAATTGCAGCTTTTAAAAAATTATCGTATCAGGAACGACATCGTGTTATTTCTGAATTAAAAGAATCTTTACCAAAGGCCAAGGCTTGGCATGAATTAAATATTTTTTTAAATTGGGAAGATGTTCGAAGCCTGCGTAAACAGGGCTTTGAAATTGGGTCACATGGTATGTCACATACTAAATTAACTGAATGTGAACCTGAAGTACTCAAACAAGAAGCAACTGATGCTAAAGTACTCATTGAAAAAGAATTACAAGAATCAATAATTAGTTTTTCGTATCCACATGGTCGGTATGATGCCAAAGCTGTGCAAGCTCTGGCAGAGACAGGATTTACTTATGCCGTCTCAACTGTGGAAGGAGTTGACTCGGTTGGTGATTTAAAAAATATTCCCCTGACTTTGAAAAAAATTCCACCGCGAGTTAATGAAAGCTTAATAGCCTTCGCGGTTCGGTTATACGCGCGCGCTTTTTGGGGTAAATAATATGATAACCATTAAGAAAAAATTTGGATTTACTTCGGCTACGATTGTTTTTGACGATGAGAAAATTAAAGAATTGGCGGTTACTAAACCTTACTCTTCAATTACGGCCGTGTCTTATCATGAATTAAACCTGCCGGGTTTTAGAGTAAAATCTAAACCTACGAGTTTAATTGACTTAACTATTCCTGAAACAGAAATTTTTCGCAGATTTAGTGATACCACGCGCAATGAAATTCATCGTGCCGAACGTAATCCAGACTTAGTATTTCGTGCCCCAGATCCTGATTTTACGCCTTCGTATCAAGTTTACACGGCGTTTGAACATTCTCAAGGACGCGCGGCCTTTGCCAAAACCGACATGAAAATCTACCAGGTTTTTGGCGCTTATTACAAAGGTGAATTTATTTCTGGATTATATGTAACCGCTAGCGCGCCGTATTTACGAGTGCGTTCAATTTTTTCCAAACGTTTGAATGTGGAAGATAAAGAAATGCAAAAAATAATCAGCAATGCTACCCGCGGCGTGATTTGGGAAATTTGTAAATGGGGGAAAGCAAATAATTATGTTTCACTAGACCTGGCTTCGGTAAATGATACTAATCCCAAAAGTGCGGCCATTGCAAAGTTCAAATTATCTTTTGGTGGGCCAATCATGCCTGAATACACCTATATTTACGAGTCTACGGCTTTTCGTTTGGCCGTACGGATTATTCCTCTTCTTAATTATCTGAAGAAAATCTTTAGGTTTTCCTAACGAGCCAGGTGGCTAATATGGTTTGTGCAAAGCGAATACCAGTTCTAGCTAAAATTGCCCCCCATAATCCGCCAAAATAAACTGCAGGCAATAAAATGGCAATACTCATAATATTATTGACCACATTGTATTGATATAATTGTTTAGTAGCTTGTTGTGCTTCCAAATAAGTGTATAAAAACATGGTGGTGGTGGCTGCGGCAATAGACGGTACTATTACTTGGGAATAAATAACGGCTTCAAGGTATTGAGGAAACAGCAATTGGAAGAAAAAAGGAGCCGTAATAATATATAAAAAAGCAATTCCTAAGGAAATTAGCATTAACTGTCCTGCTTTTGAAAAAAGAGTTTTGCGTATATTTTCTCGAGTTTGTTCGGCAAATTTTGGCATGGCCAGTACTTGAATATTTTTTAACAAACCCTTGACTTGTTCTGGTGGAGTAATGGCAAAAGCGTAAATTGCGAGCTCAGCTGCACCTAAATAATGAAAGATAAGAACTTTATCCGCTTGGCCTAAAACTGTTCCAATGACATCCAAATAAGTAAGATGTTTTCCGTATGGAATTGCCTCTGGATCAATATTTTTATTTGGTGGATTTTTGGTAATGGCATGAAAAAAGCAACCAGTATTTAATAGCGTATTGGCAATATAAAAAGTAGCGATGAGAGCAACTATGTTATCGGTTAGGGTCAAAGCGGCGATAATACAGGCGGCTAAACTAGCTTGGGTAATACTATTGTAAACAGTAAATTCAGAAAACTTTTTTCTTCCTAAGACTAATGAATTGTAAATATCAAAGCCATTGGCCAGAGGTAATAAGAAAGCTGCTACTACAAATCCCCAACCTAGCATGGGTGCGCCCTGCCAAAAATAATATCCAGCCGTAATTAAACTCGCCCCAATGGCCAGTATTCCCCATTTTAATTTGGCCTGTAACCCAGGGAAAATCGTGCCTTCAAAACCACGGGCCACGGCGCGGGTAATGGCAGTACCCATTCCAGGCAGCGTAGGAAGCGCTAAAATGGCCGTGATTGATAAAATATACCGATAATTGCCATATGCCTCTTTGGAGATAAAATGGGCAAAAGCAATGGAAATGGCCAAAGCCGAGGCCATGGAAATGCCTTGACCAATGGTGAGCCAAAAACCGCCTTTAGCCAAATACATGATATCGGTTTTGGTTTTTTGGCCAATCCAGGTAAGAGCGCGAACAATTTTTACTTTAATTGTTTCAAACATACCCCTATAGTTTAGTCTGAAATAAGCCAAAAAGCAAGAAAAATAGCCAAAAACTTGCTTTTTAAAAACTTGATTATTTCTTTGGGGTATAGTATATTTTTAAGCAAAATATACTATGAATCTACTCTATATTGGTGCTGGTTTTGTAGGGGCCTGTTCAGCTGCAGTGTCAGCTGACAGTGGTCATGAGACCTTGGTTTTTGAAATTGACTCAAAAAAAGTAGAAAGTTTGAATTCAGGGGATCGGGCCGCAATTGAGGCCTGGATTTATGAAGATGGTTTGGTAGAACTTTTAGAACGTAATCGGGATCGAATTCGTTTTACTAATGATGCGGCTGACATGACCGCTTTTGTAAGCACTGCTGATGCAGTATTTTTGTGTTTACCAACTCCAGAAAAAACAGGAGCACTAGGCAGCACTGACCTTACTTATTATTATCAAGCTTTAGAAAGTTTGGGTGTAAATTTGGCACAGAGAAATAATGGTGAGCAAACTAAACGCGTCGTGATTGTAAATAAAAGTACAGTGCCAATTGACCAAATTGATCAAACTGCTAAACGGCTAACAGCGGCTGGTGTGAAAAATTTTGGTGTGGTTTCAAATCCAGAATTTTTGGTAGAAGGCAAAGCCATTGAAAATTCTTTGCGTCCAGATCGTGTGGTGGTGGGCGCAGAAACAGAAGAGGATTTTGCTGTGATGCGTAATGTGTATCGCCGTTTTTATGATTCAGCAAATGTAAAATATTTAGAAGTAAATCCTTACGAAGCTGCGGCTGGAAAATTGCTCGCTAATTTTACTTTGTTCAGTCGGATTGTAACTACATATGCGGTACTTGGCCGGACTGCGGAAAAATTTCCCAATCTTTCTTATGAAGCACTTCGTTCGGTAATCTCTTCTGATCCACGGATTGGTTCATGGGGATTGTATGATAGCTTGTTTTCGGGTGGTTCTTGTTTTATTAAAGACGCGGCTTCACTGGCGTTTCAATTTGAAGGCGCAGGACATGATCCAGAATTAGTGCGTAAGATTTTAGCAGAAAATAATCATCAATTAGAATTATTTTTTGATCGCGCTGTTACTGAAGCGAGGTTTGATTGGAAAGGAAAAAATCTGGCTGTACTCGGTGCGGCTTTTAAACAAGATACTAATGATATTCGGAATTCTGGTTCAATTTTATTTATTGAAAAAGCTTTGGTTGCTGGCGCAGAATCAGTTACTATTTTTGACCCAGCCGCCAGTGGAATGTGTGAATGGTATTTTAATCCTGCCAAAAAACCAGAATATGCGCGCGTAAAAATTGTGAATTCAATTGCCGAAGCTCTAACTAGTTCACAAGTACTTTTGCTTGGCACTGATTGGGCGATGTTTAGAAGCTCGGCTGAAGAAATTATGCAAAGTGTAAAACCGCCATATTTAATTATGGATGGTCGCCGTTTGTTAGCAGCTCGCTTTGCAGAATTAACTGAAGCAGGTTTTGACATTATTTCTGTAGGATCACCGTTTTATCCCGCTAATCGCAAAGGATAGTATGAGCGACCATAAATTTGAATTACAAGCTGGGCAATACGCTTTTCCATATCATTTTATTGTTGATTTGCAACAACAAAAATTTGTAAAAACTTTGCCTGGTGGACTCTCATATCTAAACTATATGAGCAAGGTTATTGAGTTAGTAAAAAAATATGCCACCTCTACCATGCTTGATATTGGTTGTGGAGATGGTTTTTTGCTTACCAACCTGACTAATGACAGTGACTTTGATAATAAAATTCAGGCCTTGGGTGTAGATTTGGATGAACGCCCGATTAAATTTGCTCAAGCGTTTTCTTTTGGTAGAAAAGTTGTTTTTAAAGCGGCTGATATTAAAGACCTTACACAATCATTTAATTTGATTTCTGTAGTTGAAACACTTGAACATATTTCCGATGAACTAATGCCCGCATTTTTGCAAAATATTGACCGTCTGTTGGCACCGGGCGGCACTTTGATTATTTCCGTACCTTCTCAAAATGTGCCAGTAATTTCCAAACACTATCGGCATTATGTAGCTTCAATGTTAACTGAATATTTTCCACACTACCAGGTTTTGGAAACTCATTATATGTGTGATGATAATAATTTTTGGTATAAAATAATCCAAAAATTACTCTGTAATCAAAAATTAAATTTAAACTATTCTATTTTCCGAAAATTTTTTTTACGACTGAATAACAAGTATTTTGCTGAAACAACCAAAGATAAAGGTTCTCATGTATTAATGGTTTTTAAAAAAATATGATACAAATACAAGAATTAACTGACCGTTCTACTAAAATCGCCGTGGTAGGTTTGGGTTATGTAGGTTTGCCACTCGCGGTTTTACTTGCGAAAAAATTTAGCGTCATTGGCTTAGACATTAACAAAGAAAAAATTGCTGAATTAAAAAATAACATTGATCGCACTGGAGAAGTGGGGACTGAAGGCCTCAAGTCTACTGACATGGAATTTACTGATAATCCAGACAGGTTGGTAGATGCGAAATTTATTATTGTGGCTGTGCCAACACCAGTGGATGAGTATAATCAACCTGATTTAATTTTGGTACGCAAAGCCAGTGAAATGATTGGTAAATATTTGCAAAAGGGAAGTATTGTGGTGTACGAGTCTACGGTATATCCAGGTGTGACCGAAGAAATGGCGTTGCCAATTTTGGAAAAAGTTTCTGGACTCAAATCACCAGCAGATTTTGCCGTAGGATATTCTCCTGAGCGCGTCAATCCAGGTGATAAAGAACACACTATTGATCGAATTATCAAAGTGGTGTCTGCGCAAACTCCAGAAGCACTTGATGTGGTAGACCAAGTTTATGCATCAATTACGAGTGCTGGTACTTTTCGAGCAACGTCAATCAAAGTAGCTGAAGCTGCTAAAGTAATTGAAAACACACAACGTGATTTGAATATTGCGCTCATGAATGAACTTGCGCTTATTTTTGGAAAAATGGATATTTCAGTTTATGATGTCCTGGCTGCCGCTGGAACAAAATGGAATTTTTTAAAATTTCAGCCAGGTTTAGTGGGTGGACATTGTATTGGCGTGGATCCGTATTATTTGACGTATAAAGCACAAGGCCTTGGCCACCACCCCGAAGTAATTTTATCTGGTCGTAGAATTAATGATGCCATGGGTCGGTACGTAGCGCGTGAAATTATCAAACAGGCCGCGCGTTTGGCCAAACCACTCGATGAGCTCAAAGTGGGGATTCTTGGTTTTACGTTTAAAGAAAATGTACCAGATGTACGCAATTCTCGTGTGATTGATTTGGTAAAAGAATTTAATCAATTTGATATTACCCCTCTCATTCATGAACCATTTGGTTTGCCTTCAGAGGTAAAGCATGAATATGGTGTGGATTTAAGTGATTACACGGCCTTGGTTGGAAGTGATGTATTGGTACTCGCTGTTTCTCATGATGAATTTAAAAATAAAGGCGCGGCCACTTTATTAGGTGAATTAGCTCGCCCAGGTGCTCTTATCGCTGATGTCAAACACATGTTTAGCCGTGCTGAAGTAGAAGCGCTCGGCTATCATTATTGGAGTTTGTAAAACTATCTTCCCATCATTCTGAGAATGACGTTTACGGTTTTTAGTACAATCGCCATGTCCAAAAGTAAGGACCGGTTTTTAATATAAAATAAATCGTACTGCAGTTTTTTAATTGCTTCTTCGAGTGTACCAGCATAATGTTGGTTGATAGCTGCCCAACCAGTCATGCCCGGTTTTACTAGTAAGCGCAAATGATAATACGGTAAAGCGGTTTCTAATTTTGTCACAATCTCTGGACGTTCAGGACGTGGACCAATTAAGGTAATATCACCCTTAAATAAATTCCAAGCTTGTGGCAATTCATCTAAACGAGTTTTACGTAAAAAATTTCCCACTTTAGTAATTCGACTATCATTGGTTTCGGCAAATTGAGCCGCGCCTTTTTCCGCACTACCGTCAGCAGCAAGTGCGTACATGGTGCGAAATTTATACAAGAAAAAATGTTTACTTCTCCAACCTACACGCACTTGTTTAAAAATAATTGGACCTTTGGACTCATATCGAATTGCCGCTGCAATAAAGGGGAAGAAAATTAGAGCAATCACCCCCAAAATAATCGCGGCTACAAAATCAATTAAACGACGTATACTTTCGTACAAAGCACTGTCATGATTGACTAAATTTGTAATAAACCAACTATCTGAATAACTAGAAGCTGGAACACGTCCAGTAATTACTTCGTATAAACTAGAAAATTCACTAATTTGTACTGGCCAAAATAATAATTCATATAATTCACTCATCACTTCGTGGCTACTTGAAATACTTGGTGCAGGCACAACTAATTGCGCTTTATAATTTGTAATCGCGGCGCGCAAAGTAGTGAGATTAGTATGAATACTAATTCCTTGTGGCACTTGATGACTTTTTAAAGTATGGCTTGGGTCAAAAATTGCTACCACAGCGTAACCTTTCCCTGGATTGGCTGCAATAATTTCTGTGAGCACTTTGGTTTCTTCATCATAACCCACCATAATTACTTTGGTCTGTAATCGTGACAAGGAAAGAATGTGACTAAAAGCCAAACGCCATAAACCAAATAAGGTGTATCCAATGGTAATACTTAAAAGCAAAATAGTTTTTGGTGTCACTGCTGTATTACCAAATCCGTAAAAAGCCATCACACTCAAAAAAAATGACATGATCGCGGCCTGAGATAAACGACGTACTCTGTCTGCTTGGTTTAAACGGCCGAGCTCGTATAAGCCATTGATGTAATTACTTATTCCCCATACAACAATGAGCATGAGTAATAATGGTAAATGTGTAGCAATGATATTGGCTGAAGGCAAAGAAAGTTGACGAAGAGTCAAACTGAGAAAGAGAGCGAGGGTGGTAACAATGAGGTCACCGGCGAGAAGAATGATTTGCTTTAGTCTATAGGTAAAATTCATATTGCGGGCAAGAAGTAAAACATGGTATAGTATACCCACATAATTAACCATATTTGAGCGAAAAAATCAAGATGAAACGCTTTTTCTCCCTCATTTTTATCCTGACTGTCCTTGGTATTGCTCTGCCTCAAGTTTCTTGGGCTTTGCTCAGTAACGACCCTAGGGTCTATCAATTTGGGTATGAACAGGCTGGTGTTTATCGTGCCTGGGATTTTGCGGTTGGTTCGCCTGAGGTGGTGGTGGCGGTGATTGATAATGGTTTTGACACTTTTCATCCAGATTTAGTAGGAAATGTTTGGAAAAATGTTAAAGAAAGTCCGGGCAATCAAGTAGATGATGATGAAAATGGATACATTGATGATGTGTGGGGTTGGAATTTTTTAGATGACAATAATAATCCGCAGCCAAATGTTTCAAATTTAGGTGCAGCTGAAAAAAAAGATGAATTATATAATCACGGCACTTTTGTGGCTGGGATTATTGGTGCAGTAGGAAATAATGGTCGTGATGGAGCTGGCGTGGCTTGGAATGTAAAACTAATGAATTTAAAAGTTTTAGGTAATGATGGATTTGGAAATTTTTTACCAGTGGCTGATGCGATTCGATACGCAGTAGATAATGGCGCTGATGTGATTAATATTAGTATGGCGGGTGATCGCGCTTCTCAAGTAGATGAAGCCATTGATTATGCGTATGCAAATGGTGTGGTCGTGGTAGCGGCCATGGGAAATTATAATGGCAATGCTTCCGTACAACCACGATATCCTGCTTGCAGTGATGCAAATGAAATTGAACCTCATGTGCTTGGTGTTAGCGCCGTGGGACAAGACAGACGTTTAGCTTATTTTTCCAATACTGGTACAAAATGTGTAGATATTACTGCGCCTGGAGTTAGTATTAATTCCTTAATTCGATTTGCTCCAGAAAGTGCTTTGAATGAAACATACAAAGATAATTGGCAAGGCACTTCATTTGCTGCTCCATTTGTATCTGGAGCCGCGGCTTTGGTAAAAAGTGCTAAACCAGAATGGAGCGCAAAAGAAATTTATCAGGCCATTCTGACAACCACTCATCACACACCATCTCAGGATGAAGAAGCCTATGCAAATCTATATGGCAAAGGGTTGTTGCAAGTGCATCGTGCTGTGGCTTATGCGCAAGGTCGCGAATTACCACTAACCATGTTCCAAACTTCTACTGACGTAAATATTCCTATTGCTATTCCCGTAACTCCAACTACAACTGTTCCGGTTACTAAACCGGTTCTTGATACGACTCCAGTTAAGCCAGTACATGTAAAAACATTTGTAGCCGTTGGTGCTGTTGGTCAAATGCGTGACGCGTACAATGATTCATTTGAACTTGGTGGGCAATATGAACGGCCTGAAGCAAAAAATATTGAAAGTGCTGCTGCGCATGGTACTGGGGCTGATCAAATTATTGCGACGGTAAAAGTTGGTGCAAAAAATGTGCGCGTGGTTTCTATTTATAATAATAAATGGCAATTACAAAAAACATGGAACTCAACATTGAGTGTGCCTGTGCAAGTGGCTATAGGCAAAGATAAAACCGGAAATATTACCGTGGCTCTGGCTCCTACTGTGCCACATAAAACCACCTTTATTGTGTACAATGATTCTGGAGTGGTGTTTGAAGAAGTCAGTAATCAATACACGGCGCACAAAGGCGCTTCTATTGCCATGGTTGGTGGAAAAGTATATGTCGTGTATGACTTGGAAAATAAAGTAGTTGTAAATATTTTTGAAGAAGTAGTTCCTGGTGAACTGCCTTCGATGACTTTTGAAGTGTCTGATCTTGGTAAACACCCTTCAATTGCAGTTAATAAAGAAACTGGTGATGTGGTACTGGGGGCCAGTCCTGGAATGTCTGATGTGGTTAGTATTTATAATGGTGAAGGTGAGTTGTTGCGTTCATTTTCTCCATTTGGAGATGGTCGGAAAAATGGAGTAAGCGTAATTGTGGTTGATGCTGATGCCAACGGTACTCAAGACTTACTAACCTATTCTGCCAATACTGCTGGTCCAATTCGTGCGTGGACTGCGCGCGCTAAAAACGCGGGTGAATGGTCTGCACCTTTTACTGGCTCATTTTTCCTTTTACCTCGCTAATATGAATGGAACAACTGAAGTGCCAATTTTTGAGAAAAAAAATGTTTTAGTCACTGGTGGAGCAGGTTTTATTGGCTCGCATCTATGTGAGCGTTTATTACGTGAGGCCAAAGTTATCTGTATCGATGATTTTTCTAATTCTGATTTGCGGAATATTGAACATTTATTGCAATATCCAGATTTTGAGTTTATTAAATATGATGTTAATCAGCCACTAGATTTGGACATGTTTCCTGAACTAGATAAATTTCGTGTAAAGTTTCAAGGTATTCAAGAAATTTATCATTTAGCTTGCCCAACGAGTCCTAAGAATTTTGAGAATTTAAAAATTCATTCTTTGTGGGCTAATTCTCGGGCCATGCTTTCTACGCTTGATTTAGCAGTGAAATATAAAGCTAAATATGTGTTTGGTTCTAGTTCGGTAGTGTACGGAGATGCGACAGATGACCACAATGTTTTTAATGAAGATGATGAGGCACGAAAATTAAATCATCTTTCACCGCGTGGCTGTTATGATGAAGGTAAACGTTTTGCAGAAACTTGCGTGGAAACATACTCACAAGTATATAAAATTGATGCCAAGATTGCGCGTATTTTTACTACCTACGGTCCGCGGATGAAATTGCGTGATGGTTTGCTTGTACCTGATTTTATTTTACATGCCATTGAAGGTAAGGACTTGGTAATTTATGGTGATGGACAAATGGAACAATCATTATGTTTTGTGACTGATACGGTTGATGGTTTGGTACGTTTAATGAAAACTTCACCAGAATTGCGCATTGTAAACATTGGTTCAGAAGAGCCAATTAAAATGATTGAAGTTGCCGAAAAAATTATTAGCATGACACATTCATCTTCACGAATTGTGTTTGAAGCACCTTTGGTATTTTTGACTCGCAAAGGTAAACCAGAATTACATCGTGCCAAAGAAGACCTGGGTTGGTTGCCTTTGGTTAGGCTTCAAGACGGTTTACAGCGAACCATTGATTACACGGTTGCCAATAAAGAAGCCTTGTTGTAAGGTGGGGGTATGAAAATTGCCATTGTTCCAGCCTATAATGAAGCAAAGAATATCGGAGGTGTTATCCGTGGTCTTTTGCCATTTGTTGATGAAGTGGTGGTGGTTGATGATGGTTCTGCAGACGGGACGGTAACAGAAGCTCGGGCTACTGGGGCCACGGTTTTGGTGCATGAACTTAATCGTGGGCAAGGCGCGGCTTTGGAAACTGGCCATGAATATGCCCGCCAAAAAAATGCGGAGATTGTCGTGCATTTTGATGCCGACGGACAATTTAATCCAGAAGATGTACAAAAGGGAATTGAACAGTTGCAAAAGTCTAAAGTTGATATTATTTTAGGTTCTCGTTTTTTGGGAATGGAATCTAATATTCCGAAATTTAAAAAAAATATTATTTTACCAATTGCGCGCCTCATTGAACGAGTGGCTGGTGCCGCTCCACTGACAGACGCACATAATGGTTTTCGAATTTTTAATCATACAGCTCTGGATGTACTCCGCTTGAATCAAGCGCGCATGGCCCATGCTACCGAAATTCCACAATTAATTTCCAAACATAACTTACAATACGCAGAAATGCCAATTATTGTTACGTATAAAAGATTTGGACAGAATTTAGATGGTGGATTTAAAATTATTCGCGACCTAATTATGAATAAAATAGTATGATTTTTTTTAAAATAATCTTTACCTTATTTGCCGTTTCTGGTGCGTTTTTGGTTTGGCAGCGTCGCCGAGAAGGATTACTCAGTATTCGTGGCACAGCCTGGTGGCTTTTAATTTGGATAACCATGCTGGTGATGGCGTGGTATCCAAATAGTGTTCAAACCGCGGCTGATTTGTTGGGTATTGGTCGTGGCGTTGACCTGGTTATTTATTGCGCGCTTGCATTTCTCCTTCTCACAATTTTTCGCCTTTCGGTAAAATTGGAATCTGTACAGCGCGATATTACTAAGGTGGTGCGCCGGAATGCCTTGGAAAATAAGGATAAGCGCTTATGAAAATCGCCCATATAGTTTGTCGTTTTCCGCCCTATTATAGTGGTATGGGCACGGTGGTTTTTGAAACGGCCGTGGAATTGGCCAAACGCGGGCACAGTGTGGAAGTTATTACCCCTGATTATTACGAAGAACAAGAAATAAAACCCGCCGAAGCAGAACCGGAAAAAACGCATGCCCCATCACTCCAAAAAGATCTTGATTTTGTTCGTCGTTTAGAACCAACTATTACTTATGGCAATGCCGCGCGTTTACCAAATTTAGATAAAGAATTAGAACAATTTGATTTAGTACATTTACATTATCCTTTTTTTGGTACGGCTAATTTGGTGCGTCGTTGGAAAGTAAAAAATCCTCTTAAGCCATTGGTCATTACGTATCACATGGATACACGCGCGCCAGGTTGGATTGGATTATTTTTCAAATTATATTCTAAATATTATTTACCAAAAATTTTAAAAGTAGCTGATAAAATTATTGCCAGTTCTTTTGATTATGCACGCGCCAGTGATGCGGCCGCAGTTTTTGCGAGCAATCCACTTAAGTGGGTAGAACTCCCGTTTGGTGTGGATACCAAACGTTTTTGTCCTGCACCTATTGATTCAAATTTTATTGCCGCCCAAGGATTAGATCCAAATTTGCCCACAGTACTTTTTGTTGGTGGAATGGACCAAGCACATTTTTTTAAAGGAGTAATGGTTTTATTAGAAGCGATATTATTGGCCAAAAATGCGGGCAGTCAAGTTCAAGCTATTTTAGTTGGAGACGGAGAACTTCGCGCTGAATATGAATTAAAAGCCCAAGGTCTTGGTGTGGCGCAGTTAGTAAAATTTGTTGGGCGAGTGAGTGATGAAGATTTACCTGTTTTTTATCAAAACGCGGATTTAGTAATTTTACCTTCGACTACTGTGGGTGAAGCGTTTGGCATGGTTTTACTTGAAGCCTATGCTAGCGGTGTGCCAGTGGTAGCTAGTGATCTGCCTGGTGTACGGACTGTGGCAGCTGAAGCTGGAACAATTTTTGCTCCAGGCAATCCACAAGAATTGTGCAGAATTTTATTTGAATATTTTCAACCTGAAGTTGACCAAGGTGCATGGCGAGCGGCTGCGCGAGCTGTGGCCGAAAATAAATTTGCTTGGCCGCTTATTGTTGGTAAACTTGAGGCTTTGTACTCTGAACTTTTGAATAAAACAAAAAAATGACCTTGTCAATCATTCTTAAATATATTTGTTTGAGCCGCCCGCAAGGCCTGGAGAAATCTCCAAGCCCGCGGACGGTAGAGTCAGCCGATCATGCCGATCAAGAGGGCGACAGCGCTGATCGCCTTGGAGCCAACAATCAGGAGCGTGACGCGGTGCTGAAACAGAAGACCAACTTCCATGTTTTCCCCCATGCGTCCTTGGACGCGTAAATGTGAAAATAGAGTACAATGTTCAATAAAAGTTGTCAAAAATTAGTTGGGGAAAAGTAAGGCTACATGTGATATAATAAGACAAATACTATTTTTGTGTACGATGCCTCACGACCCCAACGCCGGGCTGCAAATTCTGGCCCTGTAGATTTTAATCGAATCCAAGTTGCTACTTGGTTTCTTTTTGCGGGTATTGGAATAATTGTCATGCGTTTATTTTTTCTCATGGTTTGGCAGCATGATTTTTATATTGCTTTGGCTGCTAGTGCGCATGAAACTAGTAGTACTCTCACACCAAAGCGTGGTGAAATTTTTATTCAAGATTCACGTACTGGTGCCGCTTTTCCAGTGGCCATTAATCAGGACGTGTATATTATGTTTGCAGATACGCGTTTGCTTAAAACTGATGAAGTGTCTTTAAACGTCGCTAATAAAATTGCAGAAAAATTTAATTATTCCGTAGAGCGCAAAGCAGAATTAATTAAACAATTAAATAAACGTACTGATCCATATGAGCCAATTGAGCAAAAATTGGATCAAAAAACCATGGAAGATTTAAAAAGTTTGAAATTGACGGGTATTGGTTTTGCGCGCGTGCCACAACGATATTATCCAGAGAAAAATCTAGCTGCTTCTGTGATTGGATTTGTAGGAAAAAATAAAGATGGTGCACCGTGGGGTAAATATGGCATTGAAGGATATTGGCAAGCAGAACTTGCAGGCAGGGGAGGTGTAGCCGAAGGTCTAAAAGGCGGTAATGGTATAATTCAGCCTAAATCATTGCAGCCAGCCACTGATGGTACTGATTTGGTGTTAACGATTGATCGTACTTTGCAATACAAGGCTTGTGAGCGTTTACGTCAAGGGATGTTGGAATATAATGCAGAAAGCGCGGCCATGGTCATTATGGACCCATTTACTGGTGCCGTATTAGTAATGTGTTCACTTCCAGATTTTGATCCAAATAATTATAGTCAAGTAAAATCAATTGATGTTTTTAATAACCGAACAGTGTTTACACCATATGAACCCGGTTCGATTTTTAAACCAATTGGCATGGCTGCAGCTTTGAATGAAAATGTGGTTGCCCCAACCACACCGTATACTGATACTGGTCGTAGAGATGGAGTGTGTCAGGGTCCAATTCAAAATGCTGGTAATCGTACTCACGGTGCCATGGATATGACTACTGTTATTGTAAAATCCATCAATACTGGGATGGTGTACGTGGTTGATCATTTGGGTAAGGATAAATTTGTAAAATATGTAAAGCGTTTTGGATTTGGTGTGGAAACTGGCATTGACGTGGATACTGAAGTGAGCGGAACCATTGATTCTTTAATGATTAATAAAGGCAATAAATTAGATTGTTACACAGGTACAGCTTCTTTTGGGCAGGGTGTGACTGTGACTCCGCTGCAAATGGCTACAGCTTTTAGTGCGATTGCTAATGGTGGAAATTTAATGCGTCCATATATAGTAAAAGAAAAACATTTTGCTGATGGTCATACAGAAATTACTAAACCTAAAATCGAAGGTACAGTATTAACCCGTCGTGGTGCCAGTCAAATTGCAAACATGTTGGTAATGGCCGTGGATACTGGTTATGCTGGCCGCGCGCGTGTGCCTGGTTACCGTGTTGCAGGAAAATCTGGAACCGCGGAAATTGCAAACTCAACCAGTGGGGGATACACCCAAACATACAACCATTCATTCATTGGTTTTGCACCTGCGGAAAATCCAAAATATGTAATGATCGTAAAATACGAAAAACCAACTAAGTTTCCTTATGCTGAAAGTACTTCGGCACAAATCTTTGGTGAAATGTCTAAATATTTAATGGAATATTATCAAGTACCACCAAGCCGGCCAATTCCTTAAATAGTTGACTTTTATAGCTATTTTTATTATACTTTTCCCGATTACTATGGCGCCATCGTCTAGTGGCTAGGACAGGTGGTTCTCATCCACCAAACAGGGGTTCAATTCCCCTTGGCGCTACGATTGGTGGTAAAAATCCCAGGTCAGGGTAGCTCAGTTGGTAAGAGCGGAGGATTCATAACCCTCAGGTCGGCAGTTCGACTCTGCCTCCTGACACAAAAAATAGACTGGTTTTCAGTCTATTTTTTTATAAAAATTTAGGTTTGAATATTGACAAAAGAGGTGGCTCAATGTATAAAGCTCTGTTTATTGGCCTTGTCCCCATGTCTGGAAATTCCAGGTATAAGGACAGGGACTATCAACCATCCCTGTCGTGCGGTCTGCACGTGTTTCCGGAGAATCTAAGATGGCTCACTGGAAAATTTCCCTGTTCTTCGGGGCCATTTTGGCCCTGTTCACGAGCTTTTCGGATCTCGGGTTTCAGACCCAAGGTCCAGACATGCTCATCAAGGCTACAGCGAAGGTGTCGATCACCATCTACATGCCACGGGTCGACCGTGGTGCCATGTGGGTGGTCATTGTTGGGGGCGGCCAGCCTGTGAAGATTGTGCAGGAAGGCAACCATAAGCTCACTGGCGAGGCGTATCTGACACACAACCAAGAGTTCGCACTTAACCTGCGCAACACTGACCTGCCAGCTGGCAGCACAGTGTTCGTAAATGGTTACGAACTCAAGGGCAACGACGGCATGTACCGCTTCTGGGTCAAACCCGACGGTACGGCCGTTCCGAAGTGACTTCAGTCCTGGGCTTCATGCCTAGGCTGGATGTTTCCACTTCGCCACAGCAGCAGGAGGGAACATCTTTGATCATCAATCTTTGGTGGTAAAAGATCTTCAAATAAAAAATCCCCGACCAGATCGAGGATTTTTTAAATTATTTTGAGATTAAGCTTTATTTTTTAGTGCGTCTTTTAAGCTTTTGCCTGCTTTAAACTTTGGCACAGTCACTGGTGGAATTTGAATCTTTTCAGTTGGCTTTTGTGGATTTACACCCACGCGACCAGCCCGAGTTTTGGCACTGAAGGCACCAAAACCAGAAATTGTCACTTCATTATTGGCTTTAAGTTCAGTAATTACAATTTCTACAAATGCTTCAAGCATGGCTTCTGATTCTTTTTTAGAAACTCCCACTTTGTTGGCAATTTGTTCGGCGAGCAAGGCTTTATTCATAACACTTTGAGATACGTAAGTAAGTTCAACTCGATTATACAACTAATCGAATTTTGTGTCAATAGAGCCTTTATTTGGCGTATTCAATCACCCGATTTTCGCGAATGACATTAACTTTAATTTCACCAGGATAGGTAAGTTCTTGTTCAATTTTACGTGCAATATCTTTGGCTAAATTGTATGCGCCATAATCATCTACTTGATCAGGACGAACAAATACTCGCACTTCACGACCAGCTTGAATGGCATATACTTTATCTACGCCAGGGAAATCGGTAGCAACTTTTTCCAATTCTTCCAAACGTGCAATATATTCTTCATGAGTATCGCGACGAGCACCAATGCGTGAAGCAGAGATAGCATCAGCGGCCATGACAATTTTGGTGAGTAACAATGGAGGATTTGTGTCATGGTGAGTCATGGCTACTTGGGCAGTATCTTCATCAAGACCAAATTTTTTGAGAATTTTATACCCAAGTTCGGTGTGAGCCCCTTGAGTTTCGTGGTCAATAGATTTACCAATATCATGAAAGAAACCAGCCTTTCGAGCCGCCGCGCGATCAAAACCAAGTTCTTCAGCAATCATGCCTGCCAAGAATCCAACTTCGGTACAATGGTTCAAAACATTTTGACCATATGAAGTGCGGTATTTAAGGCGACCAACAATCGAAATAAGTTTTGGATCTAAGCCTGGAATACCAAGTTCATACACGGCTTCATCACCAGCTTTTTTAATGTCCAAAGCCAATTCTTTTTTAGCCATTTCCACGTATTCTTCAATTTTAGCTGGTTGAATGCGACCATCTTTAATTAATTTTTCAATGGCCAATTGGGCAACGCGACGGCGGATGAGTGAAAAACCAGAGACTACAATCATGCCTGGTGTGTCATCAATTAAAATTTCGCAACCAGTGAGTTTTTCAATAGTTTTGATATTGCGACCATCTTTACCAATAATCCGACCCTTCATTTCATCACTTGGTAAGTTAACAATCGTACCAGTGTTTTCATTGGCATGATTGCAAGCACAGCGTTGCATGGCATCAATGACAATGCGTTTGGCTTCATTATCAAATTGTTCACCATTATCTTTTTCAAGCTTACTAATGCGAGTGAATAAATCACCGCGGCTTTCAGTTTCCACTTTTTTAAAGATTTCTTCCATGGCTTGCTCTTTACTGTAACCAGAAATAGCCTCTAATTTTTTGCCAGCAGCTTCTTTGATCTCCTCTACTTTTACTTTGATCAATTTAACTTCTTCCACTTTTTGTTCTAATTTGGTTTTATTTTCTTCAAAACCTAACAATTTTTGATCATACAAAGTCTCCCGTTGTTCAAGACGGGTTTGAATTTGCTTGAGTTCTTGACGGCGTTCATCTTCCTCTTTTTTAGCATCATCAATAATTTTGATGGCTTTTTCTTTGGCCTGAAGCAAGAGTTCTTGTTCTTGATTTTTAGCTTCGGCCACGATTTTTTCAGCGCGTACTTCAGCTGAATTGGCTTTTGATTGGGCGATTTGTTGGCGTACTAAGTAGCCAATTAACACACCAACCAGTGCTCCACCCAAGAGGAGACTGAGGATTAATACAATAGACATAAAACCAGAATAGGGCAGTTTCTGGGACAAAGATTAGACAACGAGAAAATTTCCTCTTTATTTTGAAGAGGAGAAGGAGATTGGAAGCGATTGAAGTTCAATCAGAGAAAATCGCATATTTCAGCCAAAATCTATCATTCGTTGGCTATCCGTCACCAGAAAAATCTGCCAATGATTTAAAATATTTACAATTAGAGTATACTAGAAAAGTAAAAAAATGTCAATCAATCAAATCACATGGAAAATAGCCAAACCAAAGGGTGGGGAATACGCGATAGTGAAGGGGCTGAGGTCTGGGATGCTAGGCCAGCCGTAATTGAGCCGGGAGTAAAATCTTGGGTCAAGCTTTTGTTTTATCCAAAAAAGTTTGCACTTTATCAGTACATGAAAAAAGGTCTACCAGAGCGAGCTCGGGTTTTGGATGTAGGGGCAGGCACGGGTGCCGCTTTGATTGAAATGAAAAAATTATTTCCTAAAATTGGCAAAGCAGTGGGTTTGGATGTGGTACAACTAGAAGTGGATATTGCCAATAGTCGGTTTGAAGAATATGGGGTTGAGGCTAGTGCCAGGATTTATGATGGCATAAATATTCCGTTTGATGATAATTATTTCGATGTTATTCATACTTCCGATGTGTTGGGGCATGTGGAAAATGTGCCAGCTTGGTTGCGTGAATTGCACCGCGTGTTAAAACCCGGTGGACGGTTGGTGATGTTTAGTGAATCCCAATTAGGTAAACACGCGTATTTGCGCAATTATTTACTGAAGTGCGGACTTAATACTGATCCTCACGCTGAATTTCATATTTCTTTATTTTCCAAAGCTGGTTTACGCGAATTATTAATTGGGGCAGGATTTACCGTTGATCATATGTATTCGGCGGTTTGGGCCAAGTTTTTAGTTCACCCTGATGAACTGCATTCTGCTTTGCAAAAAGCTAAACCTCGTTTTCCAATTTTGCGGTTTTTTAATTCAATTCTTTTTTGGGTAAAAGAAAAAACCAAGCCATTTTCTTTAGCTGCGGCAGAATTTTATTCTTTTGTGGAAATGTATACGCTTGGTCGATTTGTAGAATCACAAGGGTATGTGATTTTGGGGCGAAAAAAATAAGCTTGCATTTTCCGTCAAAACCTGATAATTTTAGGACATTACCTTATTTTATATAAAGTTTATGAACCTTTGGCATGATGTAACTGCGGGCAAAAATGCTCCAGACGAAATTAATACTATTATTGAAATTCCTCGGAATTCTTTGAATAAATACGAAATTGACAAAGAAACTGGTTTGATTGCTCTAGATCGTGTCATGCATACTGGCCAAACTTATCCATTTGATTATGGTTTTGTTCCCCAGACTTTGTGGGAAGATGGTGATGCACTAGATGTGATTGTTCTCACTACAGAACCTTTGCCGATGGGAGTTTTAGTGAACGTTCGTCCGGTGGCAATTATGAATATGGTAGATAGCGGAGAAGGTGATGATAAAATTATCGCAGTTCCTGTTAGTGACCCACGCTGGAAAGATGTCAAGGATTTGGCTGACGTTAACGCACATACTTTGAAAGTCATTAAGCATTTCTTTGAAACATACAAGTCAATCCAAGAAAAAGTGGTGACAGTGTCTGGTTTCAAAGACGCAGCTGAAGCCAAGGCTGCCGTGGTCCATTCTCAAGAATTGTACCGCGCTAAATTTGCTAAATAAAGACCATTTTTAGTGGAAAAGCCCCAGGTTTGGGGTTTTTCTTATTTAAAGAGTATAATTGACTAATCTCTTCTAATCCCGTATACTGACGCTCACTATGAATGTATCAGAACTAGCCCGTCAACTTAAGATCAATACCAAAGATTTATTGGAGATTTTGCCAGTATATGGTTTTGATGTTGGTTTAAAAGCTGTAAAAATCGATGACCGTGTAGCTGAACAAATTACGCGTAAATGGCGTTTTATTCGCCGTGATTTAGAAGAAAAAAAACGCAAAGAACAAGAAGAGGCTAAGAAAAAAGAACGCGCGCTTCGTAAAGAATCTGGTCAAAGCGTAATTTTGCCAAACTTGATTACGGTTCGTGATTTTGCTGAGCGCATGAATTTACCAACTACACAGGTAATCATGGAACTGATGAAAAATGGTATTTTGGCTAATCAAAATCAGAATATTGATTTTGACACTGCCAGTATTATTGCTGAAGAACTTGGTTTTGGAGTAATGCGCGAAGACGGTTCAGCTAAACAAGAAGATATTGATAAAGAAGCTTCACGTGTACAAGATTTGGAAGAAGCTTTGTCTCGTGGTGTTGGTACCACTCGTCCGCCAGTGGTAGTCGTGATGGGACACGTTGACCACGGTAAAACAAAATTACTCGATACTATTCGTTCCACTAATATCATGGCCAAAGAAGCTGGTGGTATTACGCAGCATATTGGTGCGTACCAAACTGTATGGAAAGATCCAAAAACAAAAGTTGAACGCGCGATTTCTTTTATTGATACTCCGGGCCATGAAGCGTTTTCTATGATGCGTAGTCGTGGTGCCAAAGTAGCAGATATTGCGATTTTGGTAGTAGCGGCTGATGATAGTGTAAAACCACAAACTGATGAAGCGATTAATATTATTCGCGCGGCCAAATTGCCATTTGTTGTGGCCATCAATAAAATTGATAAAGAAGCGGCTGATCTTGATCGCGTAAAAAATGATTTGGCGCAACGTAATATTATTCCTGAAGAGTGGGGCGGAGATGTGCCAGTGGTAGGAATTTCTGCGAAAAATAATGTTAACATTGATAAATTGCTTGATGTTTTGCTTTTGGTGGCTGATGTAAATGAAGACAAAATTAAAGCTGACCCAACTCAAGCTGCCGTTGGAACCATTATTGAATCCAACGTGCATAAGGGCATGGGTCCAGTGGCTACGGTTTTGGTTCAATCAGGTACTTTACACAATGGCGACAAGTTGGTGGTAAATAATGAAATTTACGGAAAAGTTCGCGCCATGAAAAATTATCGTGGTGAAACTATTACCGAAGCCACGCCATCTACCCCGGTACAAATTATTGGTTTCAAAGTTGCGCCAGAAGTTGGTGACGTGTTAGATGTAAGTAAGGCTGATATAGCGACAGAAATTGATGTAAAACAAAAACGTTCTGAACAGACTGGTGCTGAGCGTACAAGTATTAGTGAGGGTCAAACCATGGATGAAGAACATGCTAAAAAGACTTTGAATTTGGTGATTAAATCTGATGTGCTTGGTTCATTGGAAGCGATTATTGCTTCATTGGCCAAAATTATTCATGAAGAAGTGGCTGTGCATATTATTGGTAAAGGCCTTGGTAATATTACAGAAAATGATGTTACCAAAGCTGAAACTGCCAATGCCGTTATTGTAGGATTTAACGTGCGTCCTACACCAATGGCGCAGCAAATGATTCGTGATAAAAATTTGACCTTTACTAATTATACGGTAATTTACGATTTGATTAACTGGGTAAAAGCGGAATTGGAAAAAATGTTGGAAAAAGAACATATTATCACTGAACTTGGTACTATGAACGTGCTTGCAATTTTCCGCAAAGAAAAAACTTCGGCAATTGTGGGTGGTGTGGTTACTAATGGTAAGGTACAAAAAAATGAAACTGTTCGTATTAAACGCGAAGGTCTCATGATTGCTACTGGTACGGTTGTTGCGGTAAAGATTGGTCAACAAGAAGTTAAAGACGCGTTTGAAGGGACTGAATGTGGTGTACAAATTTCAACTAAAGAAAAAATTGAGGTTGGAGATAAATTGGAAATTTTCCACGAAGAAATTAAAGTTAGAAAAATTGTATTTTAATTTGAAATTATATGGAAGAAATTATTGTAACCGACGCCAATTTTCAAAAAGAAGTTTTGGAATCAACTGTGCCAGTACTCGTAGATTTTTGGGCTCCTTGGTGTGGACCTTGCCAAATTATGGGGCCTTTGCTTGATGAATTGGCCGGTGAATGGGATGCAAGTAAAATTAAAGTAGCCAAAATGAATGTTGACGATAATGCTACTATCCCTGGCAATTATCGTGTGATGAGTATTCCTACTTTTATTCTTTTCAAAAATGGTCAAGCTGTGGAAACATTGGTTGGTGGTATGCCTAAAGAAAAATTAAAAGCGGGTGTGGAAAAACATCTTTAATCTTCAATAAGCAAAGTTTTTAAGCGGCTCGTGTGGCCGCTTTTTAATTTTATTTTACTTTTGGGAATATCCCATTCTTCAGAAATTAATTCAATCAGGGCTTCGTTGGCGGCACCGTCCACGGGTGGGGCTAAGAGTTTTACTTTAATGACGCCATCAAGTTGCGTTTCTAAAATTTCATTCGTGCGACTGCGCGGGGTGACTTTGAATTTGTAGATTTTTGACATAGTATTTGTGTTTATTTTACCAGGTAAAGTATTCCTTGACTATTACTGAGGCGAGAGTACAATATTCTTATATAAAAAAATATATGAATAATCCATTTGAAAACGCTCTGACCCAATTAGAAAAAGCCGCTGCAGTGATGAAACTCGATTCGGCGCACAAAGCGCAGCTTTCCGCCCCAAAACGGCTGCTGACAGTTTCAATTCCAGTCAAAATGGACAGTGGTGAAATTAAAGTCTTCACTGGCTACCGCAGTCAGTATAATGACGCGCTTGGCCCATTTAAAGGCGGTATTCGCTACCACTGGAATGTGACTGAAGATGAAGTTAAGGCCCTGTCATTTTGGATGACCATGAAATGTGCGGTGGCTGGTTTACCACTGGGTGGTGGTAAAGGTG
>CAYYQC010000001.1:0-3852 GCA_964473715.1 uncultured Gammaproteobacteria bacterium | reverse complement strand
TGGATGACCATGAAATGTGCGGTGGCTGGTTTACCACTGGGTGGTGGTAAAGGTGGAATTATTGTTAATCCAAAAGAATTGTCAGAAGGAGAATTGGAACGTTTGTCCCGCGGTTATATTCGCGCGCTTTACAAATACGTCGGTCCTACTCAAGATGTGCCAGCGCCAGATGTGTACACCAATGGTCAAATCATGAGTTGGATGCTTGATGAATATGAAAAATTAGTTGGCGAAAAAGCGCCAGGCATGATTACTGGTAAACCACTCGCACTCGGTGGTTCACGTGGACGCGATAAAGCTACAGCGCAAGGTGGCGTATTTGTACTCATGGAAGCAGTGAAAAAAATGGGTTGGGATCCAGCCAAAACTACTGTGGCCATTCAAGGTTTTGGTAATGCGGGTGCCCACATGGCCGATTTATTGTACGCTTTAGGTTTTCAAATTAAAGGTGTGACTGATTCAGGTGGTGGTATTCGTGTAGTAAATGGCACGATTAATCCTAAAGATTTACGCAATCACAAAGAAACAGGCAAGAGTATTTACACCATGGCTAATATTGATTCATTTTCAACCTATGAAATTGAGAACGAACAGTTATTGGAAATGGAAGTTGATATTTTGATTCCTGCTGCTTTGGAAAATCAAATTACCGTGGCTAACGCTGATAAAATTAAAGCCAAAATGATTGTGGAATTGGCCAATGGTCCAACTACTCCAGAGGCTGATGAAATTTTACACCAAAAAGGAATTGTAGTGGTTCCAGATATTTTAGCCAATGCTGGCGGAGTGACGGTGAGTTATTTTGAACAAGTACAAAATGCCGCCAATTATTATTGGACTGATGAAGAAGTGATGCAGAAATTAGAAAAAATTATGGTTACCGCTTTTCACGAAGTTTGGGCGGCCAAAGAAAAATATACCATTGATATGCGCACCGCGGCCTTTGTTTCAGCTTTAACGCGTGTTAGTGCGGGCATGCAAAGTCGAGGTTTAATTTAATACTATGTCTGAAATTCGTCGTCCGTCAGGAGTTGATCGTCCGCTCATTCCACCTGTTGAACCTGTTTCAGGGGGAAGTTCAAGCAAAAAATTTACCCCAGGCGAACAAAAACCAGCACCGGAAAAAATTAAGTTAAAAGAAGGTGAACGTAAACGAATTTGGGTGGCGAGTGCGAGTGGAACTTATAATAAGAGTGGTAAAAAAGATGGTGAATGGAAAATGTTAACCCAAGCAGAAGCTGAAGAATTAGGTTTATTGTGGGAAGAATAATTTTAAAAAGCAAGGTAAATTGGCCTTGCTTTTTTGACTTTATCAGAGTAAGATGGCCTAATCTATGCAAGAATTTATTGAAAAAATTATTAAAGAAGCAGGGGAGTTGGGCTTGGTCTTTTACCAAAAAGGGGTTAGTTCAAGCATGAAGACTCATGCCCATGATTTGCTCACCGAAGCTGACACTGCCCTCAGTAATTTTTTAGTAGAAAAAATTCACGCGGCCTACCCGGATCATCATATTTATAGTGAAGAAATGGCCACAGATATTAATCCAGGTGCGGAATACGAATGGGTAATTGACCCAATTGATGGTACCTGGAATTTTGCGCAACACATTCCTATCTGGGGAATTTTAATTGCGGTAGTTGAGCGCGGCGTAACTAAATATGCTGCGACCTATTGGCCAGTAGATAATCATTTGTATACTGCGGAAAAAGGCAAAGGGGCATTTTTGAACGGTGAACCAATTCATGTTTCTGCTAAAAAAGAATTAAAGGGTTCAGTGGGTAATACGTTTTCGAGTTTAACCCAACCACATGCTGAAGCGATTTCTAAGCTAACTCAGATTTTATTTTCCAAAGGCGCGGGGATTAAAAACTACAGCTGCATGTACAATGCGATGCTCACCGCCCGTGGTGTGTTAGATTTTTATGTCAGTAATGGTGGGCTTGATTATGATCATTTGGCTCCACTGTTAATTTGCGAAGAAGCTGGTGCGGTGGTTACCGATACGTACGGCCAGCCATGGAAACGGGGAGTACATAACATTGCGATGGCGAATCCGGCTATACACGCTGAATTACTTACGCTTTTGGCTTAGATCTTCTTAGGTTTTTTATATAAAGATAAAGCACTTGCCTAGCTTGCTTTTTTTGGTTTTGGGCAGTAAAATGGGCTGTATACCTATACTATATGAATAAATACGACCCAAAAGCCGTGGAACCTAAATGGCAGAAATTCTGGGAAGATAATCAGACTTTTTGTGCGGAAACTGACCCAAGCAAAGAAAAATTTTTTGGGTTAATTGAATTTCCGTATCCAAGTGGTGCTGGTTTGCATGTAGGTCACCCTCGTTCTTACACGGCCATGGATGTGATTACGCGCCAAAAACGGATGGAGGGAAAAAATGTGCTGTACCCAATTGGTTTTGATTCGTTTGGTTTGCCTACCGAAAATTTTGCGATTAAAACTGGTCGCCCACCAGCCGAAATTACTGATGAAAATATTGCGAATTTTACGCGCCAATTAAAAGCCTTGGGTTTTGGGTTTGATTGGTCACGCGCGGTAACCACGAGTGAACCAGAATATTACAAATGGACCCAATGGATTTTTTTGCAATTATATAAACATGGTTTGGCGTATAAAGCCAATCAACCAATTAATTGGTGTCCAAAAGATAAGATTGGTTTGGCTAATGAAGAAGTGGTTGATGGTTGTTGCGAACGCTGTGGTAATCCAGTAGAAAAACGCAACAAAGAACAATGGATGCTCGCCATTACCAAATATGCGGATAAACTTTTGGAAGGTTTGAATGAAGTGGATTATATTTCTCGCGCCAAAATTCAACAGGAAAATTGGATTGGACGGAGTGAGGGTGCGGAAATTAATTTTTCGATTAAAGAATCTGAGGAAAAAATTAAAGTCTTTACCACTCGCCCAGATACCATTTTTGGGGTGACTTTTTTGGCCGTGTCCGCCGAATGGGCAGAAAAATGGTTTGCTGATAAAGAAGCAAATAAAGAGATTAAAGAATATATTGCGGCCACTTTGCAAGGTCGTACTACGGCCGTGGCACGCGAAGAAGTGGAGAAGACTGGAATTGATTCCGGAATTGTGGCCGTAAATCCGGTGTCTGGTGATGAAGTGCCGGTGTGGATTGTGAATTATGTGCTCGCTGATGTGGGTACGGGTGCGATTATGGCTGTGCCGGCGCATGATGAGCGGGATTTTGAGTTTGCTGAGAAATATAATTTACCTATTAAAGAGGTCGTAATAAAACAACTTGGTGCGCGCGTGCCTGGCAGTGAAGAGCGAAATACAGCGCGAGGAATTTTATTAAGGGATGGAAAAATTTTAATTACGCGTAATAAAAAAATGGGAGAGTATGTTTTAGTGGGTGGGGGAGTAGAGAATACGGAAGATCCTGCGGAAACTTTGATAAGAGAAATCCGTGAAGAAACTGGTTATCAAGATGTTAAAGTTAGCACTTATCTTGGTAGTGTAGAACACAATTATTTTCATCACCAACATAAAGTTAATCGTCATGCAATTGTGACTGGTTTTATTTTTGAACTTGAAACTGAAAACATTGGTGAGCGAAGTAGCGAAGATAAGGAACAATCAGAAGTTCTTTGGTTGTCAGTAGCTGAGGCCCAAAAATTTAAAAATAGTCCAACTTTTGGTCTTGAAATCGAATTTATTGAACGGGCATTGCAGAAAAAATATTTACCATTTACAGAAAGTGGCGTGGCTTTTAATTCAACTTTTTTAAACACACTAACTACTGAAGAAGCGAAAGAAAAAATGATTGCCTGGTTGGAAGAAAAGGGGATTGGTAATCGCAAAGTCCAATTCAAATT